>NZ_JABDWE010000023.1:0-123421 GCF_019685125.1 Rhizobium sp. NZLR10
AATAAGCCGATATGGCCAGAAAACCCGCCTCAATCGGCCAAAATCCCACCGCACGACAGCCAGTCTGTAAAAAAATCAGACCCACAGCAAGCAACTGCGCCAACGCAGAGCGAATTTCAGCAGCCTGTTAGAACCTGTCCTATCGGACGCGCGGCGCTGTAGCGGAAGAAGATGATGACCCACGATCCGGTTGAACTCGTGCCCTACGATCCGCAATGGCCAGAGGCGTTTCGGCGCATCCGCGACAGGTTACTCGTCTTGCTGCCGCAGGCGCTCTCCATCGACCACATCGGCAGCACGTCCATATCGGGCATGAGTGCCAAACCGCTGATCGATATCGACATCGTTCTTCCCGGCCTCGGGCACATCGAGGATGCCACCGATGTGCTTCTGGCAGAAGGCTACGAACCGCGCGGCAATCGTTACGACGACGAGGTCTGGGCATTTTTATCACGAGGTTCCGTGCCGCGGGAGCGCGTCTACCTCTGCCTGCTCGGCAATGGCACGCATCGAAACAGGCTCGCTTTTCGGGATTATCTCATCATGCATCCGCAGGCGGCGGCCGATTATGCCGCGCTCAAACGCAGGCTGGCAGCCGAATTCAGGATGGACGGCAATCGCTATACTGCGCATAAGCGCGAATTCGTCGACGCGATCGTCGCGCGGGGCTTAACGGGCGACGATTAGGCTTCAAATGCCTTGCGAGGCCTCGGCCGAGCGGTCCTTCCACTGGCCGTCCACCACCTCGGTTTCCGGCCGGTCGCCGCCTTCGGCATATTCCTCATGCCACTTGCCGTTCTCGTCCTGCCAACTGATCTCGGCGGAATCGCCGCCGACCTGCTGTTCGGCCGCGACGATACGCGCAGCTTCCACTGCCTCGGCATGGGTGGGGAATGCCTCGGAATAGACGCCTCCGAGCCGGTAGGCCCAACCGCCGTCATGCGGCACGACTTCGTAGACCACCTTGATCATGCATTCACCTCCTCATCTTCTTGTTGCGCATTCGCACGCTTCCGGACAGGATCCGGATCATCGCGGCCGCTTGACGAGAATTCGAGGACGCCGCGATCTGCTTTTCGGCCCCGATGACATCAGTATTCCATTAAACGCCGAAGACTGCAAATGGGACTGGATCGATGCTTGCTTGATATGCGGAATCAGTGACTTAGATAAAACGCATGGATCGGGGCAGGAGCTGAAGCTTGGGGATTGCATCACGCTTGAAAGAAGAGAAGTTTCTGGTCGCGGCACTTGTCGTTGCAGCGATCGCCTATTTCTTGGAACACGCGGTGATCGAGATGGGACGCGGCATCGCTCTGATCGCGGCCGCCGCCCTGGTCGGTACCATCGTTCTCGCCTCGATCCGAGTTGCCCATCACGCCGAGCTGCTCG
Source organism: Rhizobium sp. NZLR10 (assembly GCF_019685125.1). Taxonomy (NCBI): domain Bacteria; kingdom Pseudomonadati; phylum Pseudomonadota; class Alphaproteobacteria; order Hyphomicrobiales; family Rhizobiaceae; genus Rhizobium; species Rhizobium sp. NZLR10. Next base: position 1,393 of record NZ_JABDWE010000023.1, read on the forward strand.
CCATCAAGGTTGGCGATCCCTATGGCACGATGATCCTGACGCTGTCGGCCGTCGCCGTCGAGGTCATCATCCTCGCCATCATGATGAGCGGCGAGAGTTCGCCGACACTGGTGCGCGACACGATCTATTCCGCCCTGATGCTCGATATCAACGGCATTCTGGGTCTCGCCGCCCTGCTCGGCGGCCTCAAGCATGGTGAACAGCCCTACAACGACAATTCGGGCAAGACCTACGGCGTGATGATCCTCACCGCCATCGGCATCTCGATGATCGTGCCGGAATTCGTGCCCGGCGACAAATGGCACTATTATTCCGCCTTCACCATCGTCGCGATGATTGCGCTCTACGGCCTCTTCCTGCGCATGCAGGTCGGCCAGCACAGCTATTTCTTCAGCTACAGCTATCCGCGCTCCGAACGGAAGAAAGAAAGTCCGGACGAGCATGGTCCCGACGAATCGACCGCAATCTCGATCGCCACCATTCTGGTCGGCGTCGTCATCATCGGCCTGCTGGCGGAGTTCATGGCCACACTCATGACCGAGGGTCTGCGCGACAGCGGCGCGCCGATCGCGGTGACCGCCGTCGTCGTCGCGGCGATTTCAGCCGCCCCCGAGATTCTCACCGCCTTGAGGGCAGCCCTCAGGAACCGCATGCAGGCGACGGTTAACATCGCCATGGGCGCCTCGCTCTCGACGGTGATCCTGACGGTGCCGGTCATGGAGGCCATCGCACTCTATACCGGTCAGCCATTCATCATGGCGATGACCCCGGTGCAGACGGTGATGGTGACGATCACCTTGATTGCCGCCGCGATCAATCTTAACGACGGCGAGACCAACGCTATCGAAGGCATGACCCATTTCATCCTCTTCGCCACCTTCGTCATGCTGACGGGGCTGGGGCTTTGAAGGCGGCGCGCTGAAACCGATATTCGAACAGCCTTCTTGGCAGCCCACGCCTGTCAGCACGGACCTGCGACCATTATTCCTTCGACTTTTCGAGGAAACGCTGCTTACGGGTTTTCGGCTTGAAGCGCCGGAAGAAACCTTCGACGGCCCGGATGGATTTGGTGACGGACATCAGCCTGTCGATCTGGCTGTTGGCATTGTGAAGTCGCTCCGACAGAACCTCGGCCGCCGTCATCGCAATCTCGATCGGCGGCACCTGTGGAAATCGTTTGGCGAGCGCCGCATAGGGGCTCGTATCGACACCACCCATCATCGAGATCGTGCCCATCCTGGCAAAGAGACGCAGGAATATCTGCTCGAACGTCCAATCGTGCACGTCGAAGACCTTCCACTTCTCGCTCCTCTTTGCCGAAAAGCCGGCAAGCAGGATCTTGCCCGGCAGTTGCAGCTCGGCGAGCCAGAGCGCCAGCGCAAAGCCGCTCGTCGCGATCTTGCCTGTCGGATAGAGATCCCCGATCATCTGCGTCAGATCAAGGTGACGGGCTCTGGCGCCGTTGAAGCGGCGCTCCTCGCTGAAGTTTTCCTCGGGAGAAACGCGAATATTGACGACGCCCAGAAAATTGTCGCCGGCAAAGAAGCGCAGGACATCCGCAGCCTCGCGCCGGTGGACGATATTGGCGCCCATCACGCCGCTGCGGGCAACCAGCACCGCATGGCCGGCGAAGGGTTCGTCGAGCACCTTGTAGACATTATTGAAGAAGACGTAGAGCGCCGTCTCCGGCAACTCGCTTCGCAGCTGCTCGAAATCGACCGCCTCGCTGTTTGCCACCAGCACGATGTGGGAATAGCCCGACAGCAGCGCTTTCCACGCTTCCGGCGTGAGGAAATGCAATCCGTCATCTGCGGCGGCCACGGTGTTGATATCGCTGGGGATCGATTCCATATCGGCTCACATGCACTTTCCAAGGACGCGCCTTACTAGCTGTTGCTGAAATAGGCGCGCATCCGTGCCAGCCGCGTCAGCCCGCCGATCTGCTTTCCCACATGCGAGAGAAAGCCCGCCACCCGGCCCGTCATCGACGGCTGTCTGCAGAAGGAAGCCCAGGGCGTGTCTCGCAGATCCTCGATATAACGCCTGGCCATCTGCCGGTGCACCCAGGGAACGGTCGCCTGCCACGGTTTTTTCCGGCCGGTGAAATGAAAGATCGCCGGCCGGCCCACGAAAGGCAGGAGGCCCGTCTGCGTGTTCCAGCGCGGATCGAGCGCCAGCCAGTCGCCGTCGAAGCTGACGTTCAGCGCATCCTGGTCGTTATTCTCGAAAAGATGCGACCGCTCCTCGAATATCTCCCGTGTCCTGGCAAAGAGCCCCTTCGCCCGGCAGGCCGACCAATCGAACAGCAGCACGCCGGCATTGAAATACCGGCCGCCCTCGCGCATGCCGATCTTTCGCTGCCGCGCGCCGGCCTTCTCAGGAAAGGCCATGACATAATCGTCGACCGCGGCAAGCGCCTTGCCTCGAAAATCTCTGGTGAAGAGTTCGTCGACGGGTGCCACCGCCAGCACGTCGGCGTCCAGGTAAAGCAGGCGCTCGATATGATCGGGAATATGCAGATCCATGTAGAGCCGCGCCAGTGTCGCGGCCGACCAGCGGCCTCGCGCCTGCTTTGCAGTTTCCGGCGTATTATAGGGCAGCACGGTGATCGCCATGTCGTGCAGCCGCGCGAAATTTCCAACCTCGGCGATTTCGCTCGGCTTGAGGTCGATGCCGAGAAGCAGGAACTCCGCTGGCGAAGCCCCGAGATTGCGCTTGACGGAAAGCAGGGTGCAGCAGGCGGCCGGCAGCATGTTGACATCCGAACAGACGATCACCGCACTCTGCTGCAAAATCCCGGCCTCCCAAAGCGGCAACTTAAACTTAATGCCGGATATCTAGTTGGTTTGGCGCCGCCCCGCAACCGCAGATCACCCGCCGAACCGTCACTCTGCGTTACGTTTTGAATCGGAATTCAACGACTTGCGAGGCAAAGCGGAATCAAGGCCGCAAGGCGTTGAATCGGGATATGAGCCTATAATCGCAGCGCCAGCGGATGGCCGACGAGCAACCGGTCGACCGTCGCAAGCTGCAGCCCCTCGACCTTGCACTGTGCCAGCAGCATTCGGTCGAAGGGATCGCGCGTCTCCGGCTCGGGGTCGGCGGCAGTGATGACGTGCTGAATTTCGATCCGCAGCAGTATCAGCCCTATTTCCTCAAGAGATCGCGCGATGTCTTCGAGCGGCATGCCAGGATCCAGCTTTCCCAGCCGAGCCTTTATCGCCGTCTCCCAAAGACTTGCAACACTGACGAAACCCACGGTCTTGCTGTCACATTTCCAATCCCGTCCCGTTCATCGCAGATGATTTTGACGATCCGCTGCCCGAGGATTTTCTCCTGAAGCCGTTGCCGTAACCATGCAGCTTCTCCTTGATACCCATATCGTTCTCGCGATCCTGCGCAAGGACGTCGGACATCGGTTCCGGGAGATCGCGGCGCGCCTCGTGAGCGAAGATAGGCCTGACCAGCTTCCAGGTTCAAACCGCCGCGTTTCTGATGTGGCACCAGATCGAACACCGGCCGGCCGTTCCGCGTCACAACAATGGTTTCGCCTTGCTCGACCTCGCGGGCAAGCTCGGTCAGCCGGTTCTTCGCGTCGCGGATCGAAACGGTCTTCACGCCTCAAATGTAGCCACATGCAGCCACATCGTCAACGTCGCCACAAAAAAGGCCCGCCGTCACCGGCAGGCCTTCGATCGATCTTATCGCAGTCCGCTTACCTGCAAGCGGCGCAGAAGCGCTGGATGCGGCGGCAGGCTTCCTCGAGCTGCTCTTCCGACGTTGCATAGGAGATGCGGAAGTTCGGGCCGAGGCCGAAGGCCGAGCCTTGAACGACGGCAACGCCTTCGGATTCCAGGAGCTCAGAAACGAAATCTACGTCCGTCTCGATGACCTTGCCAGAGGGTGCGGTTTTGCCAATCAAGCCCTTGCAGGAAGGATAGACGTAGAAAGCGCCTTCCGGCACCGGGCAGACGATGCCCTTGGCCTGGTTTAGCATCGAAACGACGAGATCGCGACGGCCTTCGAAGATCTTCTTGTTCTCAGGGATGAAGTCTTGCGTGCCGTTCAGCGCTTCGACAGCCGCCCACTGGGCGATCGACGTCGCCCCCGAGGTCTGCTGACCCTGGATCATGTCCATCGCCTTGATGAGCTGGATCGGGCCTGCGGCATAGCCGATACGCCAGCCGGTCATCGCATAGGCCTTGGAGACGCCATTCATCGTCAGCGTGCGGTCGTAGAGTTTCGGCTCGACTTCGACAGGCGTGACGAACTTGAAGTCGCCATAGGTCAGGTGCTCGTACATGTCGTCGGTCAGTACCCAGACATGCGGATGCTTCATCAGTACGTCGGTCAGCGCCTTCAGCTCGTCCTGCGTATAGGCAGCACCCGTCGGGTTGGACGGCGAGTTGAAGATGAACCACTTGGTCTTCGGTGTGATCGCCTTTTCGAGATCTGCCGCCTGGAGCTTGAAGTCATGCTCCTGGGTGGCCGAAACGAAAATTGGCGTGCCGCCGCATAGCGCAACCATCTCCGGATAGGAAACCCAGTAAGGCGCCGGGATGACCACTTCGTCGCCGGGGTTCAGCGTCGCCATGAAGGCGTTGAACAGGATCTGCTTGCCGCCGGTGCCGACGATCGTCTGCTCCCAGGTATATTCCAGGCCGTTTTCACGCTTGAACTTGGCAGCGATCGCCTTGCGCAATTCGGGAATCCCGGAAACCGGCGTGTACTTCGTCTCGCCGCGGTTGATCGCGTCGATGGCGGCCTTCTTGATATTCTCGGGTGTATCGAAATCCGGCTCGCCCGCGCCGAGGCCAATCACGTCACGTCCTTTTGCCTTCAGCTCGCGCGCTTTCTGGGAAACGGCGATGGTGGCTGAAGGCTTCACACGGGAAAGAGCGTCGGCAAGGAAGGCCATGATATCGGTCCTAATGGTTGAAACGGGCAGAAAGCCGGGACCGGAGTTCTGCGCCTAGCTCTATGTCCAATGTATGATGGCATTTCAAGCGCAAAGGCGTGATGGAGGCAATGATTCTTATTGATCGTTTCGCCACATCGGCGAGCGGGTCGCCGCCCTTTTCGGCAAGGCTTGCAGCGCGCAGTCGAAGCGCTACGCGCAACTCTTGAGTCAATCTCTTGAGAACATCGGGATTTATCTGTTTTGGATGCTGCCGCTCGAAGTCATCCGCGAGCATGTCGAGGAGTTCAAGATTATCGCCGGCATCCGACCTGACCTTCGACATCACGCCGGTCCTGAGGAATGGAGTCAATAATCAATCTGGGCGAATTGCTTTTTAAGGCATTGGTGATGAACTGCCGTCATGACAAAGCCGCCCCGCAAGCCTTCCAAACCGCTGCTCGGTGATGGCTACGAGCCGCCCCGCAGCCGACCGCGCCGTCGGCGAGATCCCGCTCAACCCAATCTTCCTCTCGATCCGATGCCGGCGCGTATCGCGCCGTGCCGGGCGTCGGAAGGGACGCGGTTTTCAGATGACCGACGACCCGGAAATGAACCAGGCCGAAGGTCAGCACTACCCGCAGCAGATGACCGACCGGGACATGGCTTTTCGCAACTATCTGAGCCTCAACACGGCGATCTTGCTGGGGATCCTGTTTATTGCGATCGTCTTCAGGTTCCACAAGATCACCTTGCCGCTGGTCGACGGCTTCAGCTGGCGCGAGATAAGCACCGCCATGATGGCCGACAATTTCCAGCACCGCAGCTGGAACATCTTCTTTCCGGAGGTCAGTTGGACCAGGCCCGGGCCAAGCTATCAGGGCCGCGAGTTCCAGATCGTCAGCTATCTCACAGCCTTGCTCTATCAACTCTTCGGCTGGCACGACTGGTTCGGCCGCATGGTTGCGGCCTTCTTCGGTCTGGTGACGGTGTTTTCGCTGCACAGACTAACGGCGCTATGCTGGGACGAGATGCACGCCCACGCGGCGGCACTTGCCTACGCGCTGATGCCGGCGGCGATCATGATCGACAGCTCGTTTCTTCCCGATCCCGCGATGCTGGCCTTGGTGACCGTTGGCATCTGGCTATTCGCCAAATTCTGGGCCGGCGGCAGCGGCTGGCTCTTGCCACTCGCCACGGTCAGCTTCTCGCTCGGCGCGCTGTCAAAGCCACCAGGCCTCGCCGCCGGCGCCGTCATCTTCTATCTGATGGTCTGCTGGATTCTGGAGAAGAAGCGAAAGCAGGCGACCTGGGTCTTCCTGTCTGGGCTTTTGAGCCTGGCCGTCGTCGGCGCCTATTTCAGCTGGGCGATTTATCTCGGCCGCAGCTATCCGCCGTTTCATTTCGCCGGCAGTGGCGGTTATATCTGGGATTACGGCTTCTGGACATACGTCAGGGACAGGTTCTACTTCCAATCCTTATGGAACACCTCGGTCTTGTGGTTCTACGGCTATCCGTTCATGGTGCTGCTCGCGGTCGGCTTGTGGATGCCACCCAGGCCCGCCGAAGACCCGAAGCAACGCACCCTTTCGGCCATTCCCTATGTGTGGCTGGCTGCGGCCATGATCCTCTATCTGGCGGCGGCGGGCGAGATCACCAGCAATGTGTGGAACTTCCACATCTTCCATGTGCCGGTCGCGATGTTCTGCGGCCACGGCGCGCTTCTTCTGGCAACGCTTGCCTCCAGAACCGTTCCAACGCCGGCGGTGGTGTTTCGCTCGATCTGCATCGTGGCCGTCGCGCTTGCCTGGTCGACCTTGCCCCTTGTCAGGACGATGAAGAAGCCAATCGCCATGAAGGGCAAGCTGCTTGGCGAGGAACTGGCGCGGTTGCCGCAACCGGGCGACCTCGTAGTCGCCATCGCGCCCGAGGTCGGCGATCCCGTCGCAGTCTACTACAGCAGGGCGCGCGGCTGGGTGTTCCCGCCTGGCGGAGGCGATGTCGAATGGTCGAAATTCGTCGCGGATGACGCCACCGCGATCGCGCAGCTCGAGGAACTGCGCGCGCAGGGCGCCGATCTGTTCGGCGCGGCCAAGAATGCCGTCGACAAGCAGGACCGGCGGTTCGTCGAGCATCATGATGGGGTCATCGACTATCTGGACAAGACCGCAACCAAGCTTGTCGATTCGGACGATTTGCTGGTTTATAGGATCACCCGTCCATGAGAGCCGTGACCGTCTGGGCCATGGGTCTTGGATAGAAATAGCGTCTCGGACGGTTCAGCGGCACTCCGCCTGCGAAGGCCGGCAAGGCGGGGCCAGGCGACCTGATCCCCGAATCGCGTTTTCGTCGCCGATGTCTTTTGAAAACAAAGAGATCGTCGGTTTTCGTCATCGCCACCAATAAGCCGCAACAAATGCCGCACACCGCCGCAATTCGGTCGCGAGCGCGCCGAGATCGAAGCCGCATCATTCCGGTCTGCGAAATTGGTTATTGAGGGTCGCCAATGGTTCTGGAAGATGAGTTTGCCATCGGGCGCATGCGCCGGATCTCCGTTTCATTTCTTGTCGTCGTCACCGCCTTTGTTGCCTGCGTAGCCGCAACATTGGGTATTGCCTCCGCCGCGCGCGCCGCCGAGACGCAGCAGACATCCAGCCAACTTGCAGCACTTGTCCGACCGAACGACGCCAACAGCGGTTCGCTGCTCTTTCCGTCGAAGGAGCCGGGCTTCTATGTCGAAGCGCCATGGCTGAAGGCCGACGTCGCAATCGATGTCTCCGAGCCGATCGCCAGGGCCACCACCATGATCGCGCAGAAGTTCTCGACCGTGAACCTGCCGCAGGCGGCGATGCGCGCCGACGAGCAGATTACGCATGGGCTCACCATGCTGTTCCTGGCGCTGACGGCGGCAAGCGGGCTGGCAGTCTGGCGTCGTCGCCTCAAGGACATCGTCATGATCGGAGCCAAGCGCGATGGTCGATAGGCCCGCTACAGTTGAGAATGAGGGAGCGAGTGAATTCGAGCCGCTTCCGACCTATCTGGAACTTGCCCTAGCCACGACCCACGACATGCCGAAGACGCGGCAAAGGAAAGGTTTTTTCCTCTGGCGTCTTTCCTCGACCGAACGGGCGATCGTCTTTGCTATTGCCGGTCTTGCCGTTTACGGCCTGGCGCTGATCGGCGACGGTTTCCTGCTGAAGGCGAAGGCCGAACTGATCGACGGCCGGGCGACCGGCTCCGTTCAACCGGTAAACACAAAGCCGTTATTGCAGGTCGAATGAGGGTTGAAGCTCTCCCCTGCCCGCTCCACGTTCGGACGGGAGAGATGACCGGGGAAGCAAGATGAAGAGAATATCCGCCTTCCATTTCGCAGCAGCGCTGTTCCTGTTCGGCGCCGTGTCCGCCGATGCGGCCGATACCGTCAATACGCAGGGTCCCGCCGTTCGTGTCGACAATCTCGCCAAGGGCCTCGAGCATCCTTGGGCAGTCGAGGTGTTGCCCGATGGCGCCTATCTCGTCACCGAGCGGCCCGGCCGCATGCGCATCATCCGCGATGGCAATATCTCCGACCCGATCGGCGGCGTGCCCAAGGTCAGCGCCCGTGGCCAGGGCGGCCTGATGGACGTGGCGCTCGCCCCGGACTTTGCGACATCTAGAAGGATCTATTTCACCGCCGCCATCGCCAATGCACAGGGCTCTGGCACTGAAGCCTTCAGCGCCACGCTTTCCGCTGACGAGAAGAGACTGGGCGCCGTAACGCCTGTTTTCACCATGCGGCGCCTCACCTCCGGCAATATCCAGTACGGCTCGCGCATCGCCATAGCCCGTGATGGTTCGCTGTTCATCAGCGTCGGCGACCGTGGCGACCGCGACCGCTCGCAGGACTGGCAGGATGATGCCGGCTCGATCATCCACATCAATGCCGATGGCAGCATCCCGGCCGACAACCCATTCAAGGACGGCGGCAAGGCGCTGCCGGAAATCTGGTCGAAGGGCCACCGCAACCCGCAGGGTATCACCTTCGATACCAAGGACGGCAAGCTCTACACCGTCGAACACGGCGCGCGCGGCGGTGACGAAATCAACCAGCCTGAGGCAGGCAAGAATTACGGCTGGCCGATCATCACCTATGGCCGCGACTATTCGGGTGCGGAAATCGGCGAAGGCACCGCGAGGGAAGGGCTGGAACAGCCGCTGCATTACTGGGATCCGTCGATTGCCCCTGGTGCGCTCACGGTCTACCGCGGCGCCATGTTCCCGGAATGGGACGGCAATTTCCTCGTCGCGGCGCTGAAGTTTCAGCTGCTTTCGCGCATGCAGCGCGACGAAAGCGGCGCCTTCGTCGCCGAAGAGCGCCTGTTCGAGGGTGAATACGGCCGGATCCGCGATGTCGTCGTCGCACCCGACGGCGCGCTGCTGATGGTGACGGACGAGGACAGCGGATCGCTGCTCAGGGTTTCGCGCGCTGAGGCCAATAACGGCTGAAAGATCACAACGCGCCACGTAACTCCTTGCGGATAACAAATTTCAGTCCGGACCAGACCTCATCGACGGCGCAGACCTTGACGTCAACAAGGCCGGTCGGAAGGAGGATCTCTCGTAGCACATCCTCGGTGACGTCCGTCGGCACCCGCGAACTCTTCTTCGGCCAGGAGATCCAGAGGATGCCATCCGGTCTCAGAACACGAAAAAGCGCGGACGCGAAAGCCTCCAACGTCGCTCGCTCGGTCGTAAACAGGTGCATATAGTCAAACGCCCGCCGAGGCGTTTCGGGAAGCGCAAGGGCGACCGAGGCAAAGCCGTCGAAGCCATAGATCTCGCCAATCGTTTCGGGAACGCCGAGAAGAGCAGCCGCCTGGCCGCGCGCGAGGCCGAGCTTCTTGGCGAGCGGCGTGCCAGAATAGCCTGCCGTCCCGGGCATCGCCGCCATTTCGCCGGCCAGCCGGCCTTCGTCGCGTTGCATGCTGTCACCTCCGTCAACCGGCAACATAGTCTGCACCCTTGCCGAAAGGAAACGCAACTGCTAACCGCTGGGGCACATCCCTTCCCCATCGAGGACGACATGACGCGCGCTCAGGCGAACCTTCTGCTGTTGCTTGCAGCCGCCATCTGGGGTGGCGGCTTCGTCGCGCAATCGACGGCGATGAAGGCGATCGGCCCCTTCTGGTTCATTGCCCTGCGTTTCACCGTCGCGACGCTGGCCGTGCTGCCTTTCGTCGTTTTCGAAGCGCTCAACTCCAAGGTGAAGACCAGCGCACGCCATGCGAAACTCTATATTCTGACCGGCCTTGCGCTTTTCGGCGGCGCAGCCACGCAGCAGGTCGGGCTCCAGACGACGACTGTGACGAATTCGAGCTTCATCACCGGCCTCTATGTTGTCTTCGTGCCGCTGATCGCCGTGTTCTTCCTGCGTCGTGCCCCGCATTGGATCATCTGGCCGGGGGGGCTGATGGCTGTCACCGGCATCTATCTCTTGTCAGGCGGTCACCTCTCGGCCCTTACATCAGGCGACCTCCTGATAATGGTCTGCGCCGGCTTCTGGGCAATCCAGATCACCCTTGCCGGCACGACTGTTTCTGCGACCGGACGGCCGCTCGCCCTCTCGGCCACGCAATTCGCCGTCACCGCAATCTGCGCGCTTGTCATTGCCGCAATCGTCGAACCGATCAGCCTCTCTGCGATACGGGCCGCGGCACCTGAGATCGTCTATGTCGGCATCTTCTCCTCGGGCCTGGCCTTCGTGCTGCAGGTGATCGCCCAGCGTTACACCACACCCTCGCAGGCAGCGATCTTCCTCTCCGCCGAAGCGCTCTTCGGCGCCTCGCTCGCAGCCCTGCTGCTGGGCGAGACGATGCCAGTGACCGGCTATGCAGGTTGCGCGCTGATGTTTATCGCTATGCTTGTGGTCGAACTCGTGCCTGGATTTGCCCGGCGACGCCTGCCAGTCACCTGAACACGCGTCCAAATGCGGGTGAGTCACGCGTTGAGAAAAAATTTATCGGATGCGTAAAGACGCGTTCACGTTGCATTATTGGGAAAATCTGCTCCGAACTTATATTGCAGACGATATAAAACGTTAATCATTCCTCTATCTTCGAAGAAAATTTTGCGTTTTTGCGCAAATTGGATATTCGCAGGGGTGCGCGCCGCACGGCACGCTAAAAACTTTTGCTTGCCAAAATCCTTTAACCGCAGCATTCTCAGCGCGTTCGGGCATTTTGCGAGCATGGGAAGTCCTTAAGTATTTGCGCGCCGGGAACGCTAATATTCCGGTCAGCCGGTTCCGAAGATGGCGGGCGAAGTCCTGCCTGGAACAGGCCGAGGTAGAGGGGACCTTTTTCTCACATTTCAAGAATTGCCTGCCTACACCTCCCGCAAGGAGGCAATGCTATGATGCTGCCCGTGTGGATGGCGGGCAGAGAGAAAAGGGACCTGACGCATGGCAGAGACTGGCACTGTAAAATTCTTCAATACCGACAAAGGCTTCGGCTTCATCAAGCCGGACCGGGGCGGCGCCGATATCTTCGTTCACATTTCTGCCGTTCAAGCCTCCGGGCTGGCCGGTCTGACGGAAAACCAGAAGGTAAGCTTCGACACGGAGCCGGATCGCCGCGGCAAGGGCCCCAAGGCCGTCAATCTGCAGATTGCGGGCTGAACCTCTTAACAAGGCTGTCGAATTCGAGTTGATGCCCGGCAGCGATGCCGGGTTTTGTCGTTCAGCCTTCGTTCAGCCACCAATCTATAGGACTGCCACCATCGAGAAAGGAACCGGCGTTCGGTTCCCGCGATTAGGACCTACGCTGATGAACAGGCTCGTAAAAACTCTTATGCTGACGGCAACGGCTGCTGCGCTTACCCTCTCCGCCATTGGCGATGCATCGGCCGGCGACCGTCATTGGCACCATCACAACGGCAACGATGCGCTCGTCGGCGGCGCCCTTGGTCTCGCGACCGGCCTGATCGTCGGTTCGGCCATCGCCAATACCAATAACGGTCCTGCATACGAAGAGCGCCGCTACATCGACCCGGCTTACGAGCCGGATTATTACGAGCCCGCTCCGGTCTATCGCGCCCCGCGTCGCGTCTATGTCGAGCAGCCGCAATATGTCGAGCAGCCGCGATACTATGCACCGGTCCGCACGTCGGTGGAGCCCTGGTCGCCGCAGTGGGAGCGTTACTGCTCTTACCGCTACCGCTCTTTCGATTCGCGTAGCGGCACCTATATCGGCAATGACGGCCGCAGCCATTTCTGTACCGCCGGCTGATCTCTCTAAAGCGCGTCGCTTCAAACTAAATTCACGCGACGCTCTTTTGCTATTGTGCATGCTATCCCGGAACCGCTGCACACTTCCGGGCGACATGCATTATCATCGCTGATGCCAGGCGCCGCTTTCGAGCGGCACTTTCTTTTGTGATCCGTCAGCGGATTTTTCTCAAAGCATATCGGCATCGGGTTCGAAATCGGTCGAGACGCTGACCGCGCGCCATTCCCGATCAGCGTCGATACGCGCGGCATCCGCTTTCTCGACATTGCGGACAGCATCGCTGCCGAGCAGCAGCCGGAGCGGTGCTGCATCGAGGCCGGCGATATGGATGACCACCGCAGCCGCTTTGGCAGGATCTCCGGGCTGGCGACCATTATACTCACGCTGGAAGCGCACGGTAGCGCCGACCGTCTCCGCATAGTCCTGCCGCCCTTCGGCAAGCACCGTCGAGGCGCCGGCGAAATCGGTCCTGAAGCCGCCGGGCTCGATCACCGTCACCCTGATGCCGAATGGCGCGACCTCTTTCGCCAACACCTCGGAAAAGCCCTCGACACCGAATTTCGCTGCCGAATAGGCGCCGCGCCCGGCAGGTCCGATCCGGCCACCGACGGATGAGAACTGGATGATATGCCCTGCCCCCTGTTCGCGCATCAGGGCGATGACCGCCTTGGTCATGATGATCGTGCCGAACAGATTGGCCTCGATCTGCGCCCGGAAATCGGCAAGGCTGGTATCTTCGATCGAGGAGACATTGCCGTAGCCGGCATTGTTGACAAGCACGTCGATGCGTCCGAACCGCTTCACACCGGCCTCGACCGCTGCCGTGGCCGCCGTCTCGTCGGTCACGTCGAGCGCGACCGTCAGCACCTGGCCGCCATATCGCTCGGACAGATCGGCAAGTTGGGCCGGATCGCGCGCCGTCGCCACCAGATTGTCGCCGGAGGCCAAAACCGCCTCCGCCAACGCTCGGCCGAGACCGCGCGAACTCCCTGTAATCAACCAGACCTTGGACATCGGAAACCTTTCCTTCTTTGGTTCCCGGCTCATGTATGGTCTATCGTATCCGATCGAAAGAAGGTACCCTGGCGATCTATACGCACCTTGAGGTAACTGACTTGCCGAGCGACATGTTCGATTTCTGCAGCAGCATGACGGATGAACAGGATGCGCGCGCCCGCGAACTGATCGAGCGGGCGGCGTCGAAATGGCCGCTGCGCATCCTGCACGTGCTCTCCGGTGCGGGCGCACCCCTGCGCTTCTCGCGCCTTATGGAAAGGGTCGAGGGCATCAGCCAAAAGGTGCTGACGCAGACGCTGCGCACCCTCGAAAGAGACGGCCTCATCATCCGCACGCTCTATCCGCAAGTGCCGCCGCGCGTTGAATATGAGTTGACGCCGCTCGGACGCGACCTCCTCATGCAGGTCGCTGGCCTCTGGCGTTGGATCGTCGAACATCTGGATGCATTCGATGCACGCAAAGCCGTGAAGCTGCCGACCGTTGCCGACAACCAAAACCCGTTCTAAGCGGGGATGCGGATCGTTGCCCTCAGTCCGCCGAGCGGGCTGTCGGCGAGGGTGACGTTGCCGCCGTGGCTGCGGGCGATGTCGCGGGCAATCGCAAGGCCAAGGCCGGTGCCCGACGCATCGAGGTTACGCGCCGCGTCCAGTCGGAAGAACGGCTTGAAAACGTCCTCGCGGTTCTTTTCCGGAATACCCGGTCCGTCATCGTCGAAGATGACGGTCAGCCATTTGGCATTGTGCTTGGCTTCGATGTCGAGCCTGCCGGCATAACGGCGGGCATTCGAGGCCAGGTTGGTGACGAGACGCATGAAAGCATTCGGCCTGACGGATATGTCGTCATCGCCTTCGATGGAATAGCTGAATGTCTTGCCGTGCAGAGCGAAATCGGATTCCAGCTTTACGAAGATCTCGCTGAGTTTCAGCTCGCCGACATCCTCTTCGACTTCGCCGCGTGCGAAGGCCGTGTAGGCCTCCAGCATGGCCTGCATATCGTTGACGTCGTCGTTCAGCCCATGCAGGTCGGGATTGTCGCCGGCGAGCGCCAGTTGCAGTTTGAAGCGGGTGAGAATGGTGCGCAGATCATGGCTGACGCCGGAGAGCATCGCGGTGCGCTGCTCGATCTGCCGTTCAATTCGCTCGCGCATCAGGATGAAGGCAAGGCCGGCGCGCCTGACCTCGTCGGCACCGCGCGGATAGAAATTATCGGGCTTCTGCCCCTTGCCGAAGCTTTCGGCCGCTCGCGCCAAGGTCAGGATCGGCCGGATCTGCCCGCGCAGGAAGAGGATAGAGATGCCGATCAGCACCAGCGAGGTGCCGACCATCCAGACGATGAAGATATGTGTGTTCGAGGCATAGGTCTGGCTGCGCTTGGTCAGCACCCTGAGGATCTTGTTGTCGAGCTTGATGCGGATCTCGACGAGGTTCGAGTTGCCGACCGTGTCGATCCAGAAAGGCCGGTGGATCTCGTCGGTGATCTCGTCGCTGAGGATGCCGTCGAGTATCGAGAAGAACGGCTTGACGCGCGGCGGCGGCAGATCGCCGTCCGGCTCGATCGAGATCTGCAGGCTGAGCTGGTCGCGGGCGATGCGGATGATCTCGTTATAGTCCGAATTCTGCGGGTAGGTCTCGATGATCTCGATGATCGCGGCGATGTCGCGGGTGACGGCCAGCGACAGCCGCTCCGTCACCATCTGCCAGTGGCGCTCCATGAAGACGGCGGCGACGACGGATTGCAACAGCACCATCGGAATGATGATGATCAGCAGCGAGCGCGCGTAAAGCCCGGTCGGCAGCCGCCGGCGCAGCCAGCGGGCAATCGAGCGCCAGCCCGGCCCAGAAGTGCGGTCTTCCCGCCGCAAGCTGTCGATCGTCACCATTAGCGCCGGTCCTGGCCTCTATCCTCAGATCTAGTCGATGCTCAGCCTGTATCCGATGCCGCGCACGGTCTGCAACCAGACGGGATTGGCCGGATCATCCTCGATCTTACGCCGCAGCCGGTTGATCTGCACGTCGATCGTGCGCTCGCCGACCTCTGTGTCGTTGCCGATCAGTTCATGGCGGGGGATCGTATCACCGGCGCGCCGTGCAAAGAGCAGCATGATCTCCTGCTCGCGGTCGGTGAGCCGGATCACCTCGCTGGCTTTCTTCAGCTCCTTGCGGGTGAGTGAGAAGGTATAGGGGCCGAACATCACCTGTTCGATCTTCGGTCCCTCGCCGCCGGCATTGCGGCGCAGAATGTTGTTGATGCGCAGCACCAATTCGCGCGGGTCGAAGGGCTTGGAAAGATAGTCGTCGGCGCCCGCCTCGAGGCCTTCGATCCGGTTGCCCGATTCCGCCAGCGCCGTCAGCATGATGATCGGCACGTTCTTGATGGCGCGAAGCCCGCGGGTGACGTCGATGCCGGATTCGCCGGGCATCATCACATCCATGATGATCAGGTCGAAATCGAGACCCGCGAGCTTGCGCTGAGCCTCGGCGCCGTCGGCGGCGACAGTGACGCGGAAGCCGTTCTCGGCGAGATAACGATTGAGCAGCGCACGGATGCGCGAGTCGTCGTCGACCACCAGCAGATGCGCCGCATCGTCTGAAATACCTGTCTTGACCGCCATTCAATCCGCCTTCTGTCTGTCCCGCATTCCCCTGAGGAAAGCTTTTACGCCCTCCCGCACCTCCGCAGAAGCCCCATCGAATGCCCGCTCAATGCGGCGCGATTGCGGCTCGGCAAGTGCAAGCGCCAGCTCTCGTCCCGATTTCGTTGGATAGAGCTTGCGCTGCCGCCGGTCCTCGGGGCCTGCCACCTGGCGAATATAGCCTGAATCGATCAGCTGTTTCAGCACCCTTGCAAGGCTCTGCTTGGTAATCCTCAGCGTATCGAGAAGATCGGCAACCGTCATGCCGGGATTGCGGTTGACGAAATGCACGACGCGGTGATGGGCCCGGCCGAAGCCGCTCTTTTCGAGGATGGCGTCAGGATCGGAAACGAAGTCGCGATAGGCGAAGAAGAACTGTTCGATAATCTCGAAATCGATGATGTCAGTATCTTCCATCGGCGTGGCCAGCGGCTCTGGCTTGCCTGCTTTGGGGCCGGTCTGTCGTGACACTCGGCATTCCTTTCTCTCTTCGCACCCCGCGGGAAACTTTCGCCAAGATATGTCAGCTTTATTGACATAAATTTGCGTCGCGGCTAGCTTTCCGACCTCTGGGAGAGCCCCGCACGGACTTTTATTCCTCGGCATTTCCCCAGAAACCAAGGCCCGTCCTGCACTCCGACGCAATACGCGATTTCCCCTTGCGTCTGTGGATAAAACGTAATGGGGACAACAATCAACAGGCATGGCGCTTGAAGCGCCGGAGGAGACTAGGGATGGCTTCAGTTCCTTTCGACCAGCTGGACGGCGAAATATGGTTCAACGGCGAGTTTGTCGCCTGGAAGGACGGCAAGATCCACGTGTTGACGCACGGCCTGCATTATGCCAGCGCCGTCTTCGAGGGCGAGCGCGCCTATGGCGGCCAGGTGTTCAAGCTCACCGAACATAACCAGCGCCTGCACAGATCCGCCGAGATCCTCGGCTTCAATGTGCCCTACTCCGTCGAGGAACTCGACGCGGCGACCGTCGAGCTCTTGAAGCGCCAGGGTTTCCAAGATGCCTATGTCAGGCCGATCGCCTGGCGCGGCAGTGAGATGATGGGCGTTTCGGCGCAGGCCAATCGCATCAATGTCGCCATCGCCATCTGGCAATGGGGCAGCTATTTCAATCCGACCGAGAAGCTGAAGGGCATCCGCCTCGATATCGCCGAATACCGTCGTCCCGATCCGAAGACTGCGCCTTGCGCCTCCAAGGCTGCCGGTCTCTACATGATCTGCACCATTTCCAAGCACGCCGCCGAAGCCAAGGGCTATGCCGATGCAATGACGCTCGATTATCGCGGCCAGGTCGCCGAAGCGACAGGCCCCAACATCTTCTTCATCAAGGATGGCGTCATTCACACGCCGACCCCGGATTGCTTCCTGAACGGCATCACCCGCCAGACCGTCATTGAACTCGCCAAACGCCGCAGCATCGAGGTCATCGAACGCGCGATCCTGCCGGAAGAACTCCCCGGCTTCAGCGAGTGTTTCCTCACCGGCTCGGCTGCTGAGGTGACCCCAGTTTCCGAGATCGGCCCGCATCGCTTCACGCCGTCGGTGATTTCCGAGACGCTGATGAACGACTACATGAAGGACGTCTATCCGGCGGCAGTCGCTGCCGGATAAGATCCTTCACGCGATCGCCCGGCAATTCAAAGCGTTACGGCGCCGCACGGCTGAAAAGGCGCGGCGCTGAGCTGAACGCCGGCCGGGCATTTACCGATGCGCCCGTGCCATGACCAGTCCGGCGAGCGTCGAGAGAATGCCGCCGCCAATCAATCCGCCGATGCCGTCGGCGATCAGGCCGGTCATAGCCGCTTCCCCACCGACCATGCTGAGCAGCATGCCGCCGGCGACACCGCCGATCGCGCCTGCGATCGTACGGGCGACGACGTTAATCGCGTTCTGCTTTAAGGCGGCGCTCGCGGCATTGCCGCCGATGGCGCCGGCAATCAACTGTGTGACGAGCGGAAGTAGGGCTTCCATGACTTTCCTCCTCTGGCGATCTCCCCGATCGCCGTTTATATGCCGAACCTTCGGCATGTTAGCATTTTATCATATTCAGGAGGAAAGCGTTAAGAAAAAATCAACCCATGCGGGAGGCAAGGGATGAAGCAGAAGGGGCTGGAAACGAGGCGGCCAGCCGACCGCCCCGTTGTATTTTGCCGATTACATCACTGATAAACGTAGACGATCCGGCGTGTACCGGGATCGACCAGCACCGGCCGATCGTTGATCCTCGTATAACGGTACCCATAATCCGGGATCGTCTGGAAGGTGACGTCGCCAGGGACTTCGGCGCCGACGACGACATCGCCGCCGAGCTGCACCGTCTGGCCGGGATTGGTGTCGATATAGGTGCGGACCGTTTCGGGCGGAGTGATGGTCTCGACAGCCCCGACCGGGCCGAGCAACTCGTCGCCCGGCGCCGGCTGCGGATCAACTGGGACGACACTGGCGGTCGACTCGTAGGTCACGACGGGAACGCCGATCTCGGCGCGGTGCTGCTCGACGATGACCTGGCTGCCGCCTTGGTCGACCTGTAGATAATCGGCATAGACCCAGCCGCGCATGCCGTTGACGTCGACACGGCACCAGCGGCTGCCTTCGATGCAGCCATCAAGCACCGCGGTCGAGCCGCGCGTGGCAAGACCAACTGCCGGATATTGCGGGCCGGGGCCGGCGCGGACGTTGAGATCGTTGACGGTCGTCGCCGTCATCTCCGCCTGCGCAAGGCCAGCGGTCGCCAGGAGCACGGCCCCCGCCAGCAGAATGTCTCTCTTCAAGGTCATGTGAGCGTCTCCTTAGTTTCGATGGGCTGACAACGCGCGGCATTCCACGATGTTCCCATGCGCTCCGCAGTGCAAAGCGCTACGCTCAGGCGGCTTCAGGCAAGCAATTGAATTTTCGGGATAAAATTCGATTTTAATGACATCCAGCGACAGGGTGGAGATCCATAAATTCTTGTTTCAGCGCGTCTTTTTGCCGTGATACGCGCCTCTAAGGCAGAAGATTCCGGCTGTCCTTCGCACGGTTTCGGACTATACCCTGAGCATCCGAGACACCAAGCGAGGCAGTTATGGGCATGCTCCAGGCCGGCATTATTCCGGTGACACCCTTCCAACAGAACTGCACGATCTTCTTCGATGCAGACACCAAGGAAGGCGTCGTCGTCGATCCGGGCGGCGATGTGCCGCTCATCCTGCAATCGATCGCGGAGAACGGTTTGGTCATCAAGGAAATCTGGCTGACGCATGGCCATCTCGACCATGCCGGCGGTGCCACCGAGTTGAAGGAGGCCCTCGGCATCGACGTTGTCGGCCCGCATCAGGACGACTTGCCGCTGCTGCAGCGGATCGAGACCCAGGCCGAAAAATACGGCATATCGGGATTGCGCAACACCCTGCCCGACCGCTGGCTGAAGGATGGCGACAAGATCGCGTTCGGTGCCCACGAATTCGAGGTCTACCACACGCCCGGCCACGCCCCCGGCCATGTCATCTATTTCAACCGGGTGCAGAATTTCGCCCACCTCGGCGACGTGCTCTTCAACGGTTCGATCGGCCGCACCGACCTGCCGGGCGGCAATCATCAGCAGCTTCTCGATTCGATCCGCGACAAGGTGCTGCCACTCGGCGACGACGTCGGCTTCATCTGCGGCCACGGCCCCGGCAGCCGCATCGGCGACGAACGGCGAAGCAATCCATTTCTAAAGGGTATTTGAGCCGGTGAAGATCCGGGCGAGCGCATCGGACGAAAAGCCGATAAAACGGTGTGAGCTCACGGTCACATCATCTTGCTACCGTTCGGCACCGGCCGTTCGACGGAAGCAAGCACGATCGCGCCGCTCTCGTCCTCGAAGCCCAGCGTCAGCACTTCCGAGCGGAACGGCCCGATCTGGCGTGGCGGGAAATTGACGACGCCGAACACCTGCCGGCCGATCAGGCTTTCCGGCGTGTAATGCACGGTGATCTGCGCTGAGGATTTTTTCGTGCCGATCTCGGGACCAAAATCGATCGCCAGCTTGAATGCCGGCTTTCGCGCTTCCGGAAAGGGACTGGCCTCGACGATCGTACCGATACGGATGTCGACACGCTCGAAATCGGCGTAGGTGATCTCTTCGGCCATATCGTCTCCGTCAGCCGGCCAGCTCTTCGGCCCGCTTGCGCGCCGCCGCCAGTGCTGCGTCGAACAGAGGCTGCATGCCGTTTTCGGACATCAACACGGCGAGTGCCGCCGCCGTCGTGCCGCCGGGAGAGGTCACATTTTGCCGTAGCCGCGAAGCATCGTCGGGGGACTGGTGCAAGAGTTCACCAGCCCCCGCGACTGTTTCCCGCGCAAGACGCATGGCGAGGTCCGCCTGCAAGCCGAGTTTACGGCCTGCTTCCGCCATACATTCGACGAGATAGAACACATAGGCAGGACCGCTGCCCGAAAGCGCCGTCACGGCATCGATATCGGCCTCTGCAGGCACCCATTCCACAGGCCCCGAGACGCTGAGAAGCGAATGAACACGCTCTCGCTGCTGATTGCTGACCCCTGAATTGGCAAAGGCGCCGGTAACGCCGCGCCCGACCATGGCCGGCGTGTTTGGCATAGCTCGCACCATGGCGGCTTTGCCCAGATGCCTTTCGAGGAAACCGAGCGTCTTGCCGGCCGCGACCGAGACCACGACCGTATCCGGTCCGACGGCGCTCTTAACCGCCGGCAACACCGTCTCCATTACCTGCGGCTTGACCGCGAGAAACAGCACGCTTGCCTTCAAATCCGCCGGAGGCGCGATCACATGGGTCGCGCCGGCCTCGTTGATTGTCGCCAGCATCGCCACCGACGGGCCGGGATCGACGACAATGACGGCCGAGCCCGGAACGCCGCTTTTCAGCCAGCCGGAGAGCATTGCCCCGCCCATATTTCCGGCGCCGATCAGGACGACGGGATTTGTCGAGGAGACAAGGTTCGCGGGCATCTTATGCCTCGCCGACTGTTTCGAACAGCACGGCTTCCATCGCTTTCGTCGCTTCCATGCCGGACCATACGACGAACTGGAATGCCTGGAAATAGGCTTCGCAGGTGTCGAGCGCGCTGGAAAGCAGCACCTCGACCTGGCGATTTGTGGGCTCCGCGCCACCGGCAAGCAGCAGCGATTGGCGGAAAATGACGACATCTTCCTGGCGCCAGAGGTCGAAATGCCCCATCAGCACCTGCCCATTGATCGCCGAGAGCAGCTTGACCACCTCGTTGACCCTGATGTCGGGAACTTTGATATCGAAGGCGCAGCCAAGGTGCAGCGCTTCGAATTCCTCCATCCAGGAGAAGGAGACGTGATAGTCCGTCCAGCGCCCCTCGACCGTCATCGCGATCTCGTCCTCGCCGGACCGTTCGAACGACCAGTCGTTGTGGGAGGCAACGTACTCGATCATGTCGACCGGGTTCGACTGACGCTCAACTTCCAATTCCATCAGGTTCATGCAGCACCTTCTTGACCGGAACGAATGCGACCTAACTTGATGTATGAACACAAGAAAGACACACGCAAATACCGGAAACCACCACTCGGATGATCGTTGAACCGCTGCCAGACGTAACGCAGATAACCTGCCCGGAGCTTACCAAGTCGCTTCGAATCATCATTTAAAATCAGTGTATAATGCCACCTGCCCCCTGCCAGCCCCCTGGGGGGAAAATAGGACCGGGCGACTGTGGAAAGCTCTTCGAAACTCAATTCAGAAGGGAGAATAAGCGACTCTGCGAATTGGCTTTTTTGGCAGTGTCCACAGGCGGAAAATTCACCTGATTTTTTTGTGGCACATGCGGCATCTGCAATGAAGGCGGCTGCCGCATCTGCTTCATGTCGGGACTTTGAAGCATGTCGCGCAAAAGTGTTCAGCGGCTTTGCGGTTACGACATGCGAAAAAACAGAGACCTAAAGCGCAGGAAGCGAATCTGAAAGATCGCGACGCCTTAGTGACCCTCGCCGGCAAGCCTCGCCTCGAGTGCCGCGATGCGGGCGGTAAGCGCCTCGTTCTCGTTGCGCGCCTTGATCGCCATCTCGCGCACCGCCTCGAACTCCTCGCGCTTGACGATATCCATGCTATTCAGCCAGCGCTCCGCCTGAGCGTTAAAGGCGGTCTCGATCTCCTTGCGGACGCCCTGGGCGGCGCCAGCCGCATCGGTCATCAGCTTGGCGAATTCGTCCATGATGCGGTTCGTTCCGGTCGTCATGGCGGTTTTTTCCCTTCGCATGAGGTGAATTCAGCCCTTCGGGGCCTCGAAGATTGAGGTAGGGCTTCGCCAGCCGCGATGCAAGCGCTTTGCATGGGATAAGCGTGCCTGAACCGGCTGCGAAAGGGCCATCACGAACAATGGACTTGACCGTCCGGGATCGCAGCGGCATGTTCCGCGCAAACAAACAGGTGGGAAAACCTTGCCGACAGCAGCCAATCTCCTTGCCATCATGCCTTTCCCTGACATCGATCCGATTGCCTTTTCGGTCGGCCCGCTGGCGATTCATTGGTACGGTCTTGCTTATGTCGCCGGCATCCTGCTCGGCTGGGCCTATGCGCGCCGCCTCGCCGCCAATGATGGACTCTGGCTGGGCAATGTCTCGCCGATGTCAAGGACGCAGCTTGACGATTTCATCGTCTGGGCGGCACTTGGCGTCGTCCTCGGCGGTCGTCTCGGCTATATTTTCTTCTATGATCTCCCCGCCGTCCTGCGCAGTCCTATCCGTGCGCTCGAGATTTGGAACGGCGGCATGTCCTTCCATGGCGGCCTCACCGGCACGACGATCGCCATGATCTTGTTTGCCCGCCGCAACGCTATCCCGATCTGGAGCCTGTTCGACATCGTCGCCACCGTCGTTCCCTTCGGCCTCTTCTTCGGCCGCATCGCCAATTTCATCAATGGCGAGCTCTGGGGCCGGTTGACCGACGTGCCCTGGGCTGTTGTCTTCCCGAGCGGCGGTCCATTCGCCCGCCACCCAAGCCAGCTTTACGAAGCCGGCCTCGAAGGCATCGTTCTCCTGCTGGTGCTGGCCGCTCTCGTTTACGGCATGCGCGCGCTGAAAAGCCCCGGCTTCATCACCGGTGTCTTCGTCTGCGGTTATGCGCTGTCGCGCATCTTCGTCGAATTTTTCCGCGAGCCTGACGCCCAGCTCGGTTACCTCCTAGGCACGAACTGGCTGACCATGGGCATGGTGCTCTCGTTCCCGATGATCCTGCTTGGCCTCTGGGCGATGCTGCGGGCACGCCGCCAGGCTGCGCTGCAGCTCTGAAAACGGCAGGACGCGCGACATGACCACCGCTCTAGGCGAAAAGATCAAGGCGATCATCCAGGCCAACGGCCCGATCAGCGTCACCGATTATTTCTCGCTCTGCCTGGCCGATCCCGAACACGGCTATTATCGCACCCGCGAGCCCTTCGGCCGTTCGGGTGATTTCGTTACCGCGCCCGAGGTCAGCCAGATCTTCGGCGAAATGATCGGCGTCTTCATCGTCCATGCCTGGCAACGTCACGGCGCCCCGACGGGCGTCCGCCTCGTCGAGATCGGCCCCGGTCGCGGCACCATGATGGCCGATATGCTGCGCGTCATCTCCCGCATCGCCCCGCCGCTTTTCGACGCGATGACCGTGCATCTCGTCGAAACCAGCGAACGCCTGCGCGACGTCCAGAGCCAGACGCTCGAAGCCTACGCCGGAAAAATCGCCTGGCACGACGGCTTCGACGAAGTGCCATCAGGCTTCACGCTGATAGCCGCCAACGAATTGTTCGACGCTATCCCGATCCGCCAGTTCGTCCGCATGCCGACGGGTTTCCGCGAGCGCATGATCGGCATTGATGCCGATGGCGCGCTGACCTTCGCCGCCGGCGTCGCCGGCCTCGATCCGGCACTTCTCCCCGAACTGGTGCAGAACCTGCCGCTCGGCACGCTCTTCGAGATCTCGCCTGCCCGCCAGGCTGTGATGATGGCAATCTGCGAGCGGCTGCGCGCCTTCGGCGGAACAGCGCTCGCGATCGACTATGGCCATCTCGTAACCGGCTTCGGCGATACGCTGCAGGCCGTGCGTATGCATGAATTCGACCCGCCGCTCGCCCATCCCGGTGAAGCAGATCTGACGAGCCATGTCGACTTTCAACAGCTCGCCGAAACGGCGCTTGCGGTCGGCGTCCATTTGAACGGCGCCCTGCATCAGGGTGATTTTCTGAGCGGCCTCGGCATCCTCGAACGTGCCGCTGCCCTCGGCCACGACCGCGAACCGCAAACCCAGCAAGTCATCCAGACGGCAGTGGAACGGCTCGCCGGAGCCGGTGAAGGCCGGATGGGCGAACTCTTCAAGGTGATGGCGGTCTCTCATCCCGCAGTCGACCTCATGCCCTTTCGTCCGGTGGATTGACAGGGCGCCCGCGGCTGGTTCAACATCCGCGCGAACAAGAACTTGAAGCGCGCCGCCTGTGCGATGCGCTTGGGATAATAACAAACCCCTTAAAAAACCCCGGAATCACAGATGCAGGACGCGGCTTCTCCCGCACCGATCGAAAGCGCGCTGCTGAACGAAGCGGCGGGCGCCACTATTCGCCACGGTTATTTCACCCGGGCCGGCGGCGTTTCCGAAGGGCTTTATCGTGGCCTCAATGTCGGCCTCGGCTCCAGTGACGAACGCGACAAGGTCCTGGAAAACCGCCGCCGCGTCGCCGCCTGGTTCAGCCTGCCGGTCGAGCGGCTGGCGACCGTGCATCAGGTCCATTCCCCAGACGTCGTGACGGTCGACGCCGATTACGACGGCGCCCGCCCCGATGCGGATGCGATGGTGACGCGCACCCCTGGCATCGCGCTTGGCGTGCTTGCCGCCGATTGCGGCCCGATCCTGTTCGCCGACCCGGACAATCGCGTCGTCGGCGCTGCCCATGCCGGCTGGAAGGGCGCGCTGACGGGCGTGCTCGAAAACACCATCGCCGCCATGGAGGCGCTGGGGGCGGACCGCACGCATATTGTCGCCTGCCTCGGCCCCTCGATCAGCCAGACAAGCTATGAGGTCGGCCCGGAATTCATCGAGCGCTTCATCGCCGAGAACCCGGATTACCAACGTTTCTTCGCGCCTTCGGCAACGCCCAGCCACGCCATGTTCGATCTGCCGGCGCTGACCGTCGACCGGTTGACGAAAGCCGGCGTGCGGACCGAAAACCTCGGCCTTTGCACCTATCCGGACAGCGAGCGCTTCTTTTCCTACCGCAGGACGACACATCGCAAGGAGCCGGATTACGGCCGCCAGATTTCCGCGATATCAATCAGGGAGACGTGAGCAGAATGGCACTGCACTTCGAAAAGGCCGAATTCGCAAGCCGGCTTGCGCGCCTCACCGAGAAAATGAAGGAAGAGAAGCTCGACGCCCTGCTGCTCTTCGCTCAGGAAAGCATGTACTGGCTGACCGGCTACGACACCTTCGGCTACTGCTTCTTCCAGACGATGATCGTCAAGAGCGACGGCACCATGGCGCTGATCACCCGCTCGGCCGATCTTCGCCAGGCCAGGCATACCTCGATCCTCGAGGACATCCATATCTGGGTGGACCGGATCAACGCCGATCCGACGCTCGACCTGAAGAACCTGCTGGTCGAGATGGACCTGCTCGGCGCCCGCATCGGTGTCGAATATGATACGCACGGCATGACCGGCCGCGTCGCCCGCCTGCTCGATGCGCAACTGACCACCTTCGGCCAGATTGTCGACGCTTCCTACCTCGTCAGTCGGCTGCGCCTCGTCAAAAGCCCGACTGAGGTCGCCTATGTCGAGCGTGCCGCCATCCTCGCCGACGATGCGCTCGATGCCGCGATCCGGCTGACAAAACCCGGCGCCGACGAGGCTGATATCCTCGCCGCCATGCAGGGCGCGATCTTTTCCGGCGGCGGTGACTATCCCGCCAACGAGTTCATCATCGGCTCCGGCGCCGATGCCCTGCTTTGCCGTTACAAGGCTGGCCGCCGCAAGCTCGACGCCAGCGACCAGCTGACGCTCGAATGGGCAGGCGCTTACGCCCATTACCATGCGGCCATGATGCGCACGATCGTCATCGGCGAGCCGATGCAACGCCACCGCGAGCTCTATAATGCCTGCCGTGAAACCATCGAGGCGATTGAGACCGTCCTGAAGCCCGGCTACACCTTCGGCGATGTCTTCGACATGCATGCCAGGATCATGGACGAGCGCGGCCTCGCCCGCCACCGGCTGAATGCCTGCGGTTATTCGCTCGGCGCCCGCTTCTCGCCCTCCTGGATGGAGCACCAGATGTTCCATGTCGGCAATCCGCAACCGATCGAGCCGAACATGTCGCTCTTCGTGCACATGATCATCGCCGATTCCGACACGGGCACCGCGATGACGCTTGGCCAGACCTATCTGACGACGGCGGATGCGCCGCGCGCGCTGTCCCGCCATCCGCTCGATTTCATCGGTCTTTGACCCTTGAGAATCCGGAATTGACAGACGCCCGCCCCCGCCCGCATAAATTCGGACGGGGCTGATGCGATGGGAAGGACGGATCAAGGGATGACGCGAGCTGCGATTGTGCCCACGCTCCTGGTCGTAACGGCGCTGCTGACCGCCTGCAATACCACCGATGCGCTGACACCGCAGGTCGATATCGGCGATTCTTCCGCGCGCGCGTCGTCGAGTCCGGTGACGCAGAGCGAGGCCGAGGATCTGGCGGGCTCCCGCCAACGGGTCTTCGCCGGAAATTCGCAGCCGCGCACCTACCATCCAGCCTATGATCAGTCGCAGCAGGCCTATCGGGCGGGCACCGGCGCACCGCCGACGACAATGCAGGAGCAGGCAGACGCCCTGTCGCGGAGCAGCTCCTCGCCCGCCGCCTCCGCCCCGATCGAGGGGCAATCGCTGCCACCGCCGGCTTCCAACGGACAACAACTTCCCGCACAGTCGACGCAGCAGCCGACCGAGGCTCAACAGCCGCAACAGACCGCCGCTCTCAACGCCCGCGCCTCCTCTGGCCGGGGCAACACGGTGCGCTTCCTGCCGATCATCGGCGCACCGGTGCAGGCGGTGACGCCGCTTTCGCGCCAGCTTGGCGCCGAGGCCCGCGCGCACGGCCTTTCCATCAAGAGCTCGACCGATGCGAGCAGCGACTACATTCTCAAAGGCTATCTCTCCGCCTTCAGCGACGACGGCAAGGTCACCGTGGTCTACGTCTGGGACGTTCTCGACAGTGGCGGCGGCCGCCTGCACCGCATTCAGGGGCAGGAAAGCGTGCCGACGGCGGCGGCCGACCCCTGGGCGGGCGTTCCTGCCTCGGTGATGCAGCAGATCGGCTCAAAAACCATCGCGGAATTCTCTTCCTGGCGGCAGGCGCAGGGCGGTTAGTCACAAACTTTTTGCAAATATGAATGCCTGTGGCGCCTTTCCCCTTGCATTCACGGGGAAGCTGGCTAAAAAGCGCGGCTATCAGCGCATAACAGGCGGACCAAAATGAAGGTTTTCGCAGGCAATTCGAACCGGCAACTCGCCGAAGCGATCTGCACCTATCTCAACGTTCCCTTGGGGAGAGCCAGTGTTCGAAGGTTTGCCGATCAGGAAATCTTCGTGGAAATCCAGGAAAATGTGCGCGGCGAGGACGTTTTCCTCGTACAGCCCACCGCCTTCCCCGCTAATGACCACCTGATGGAACTGCTGATCATGATCGACGCGATGCGTCGTTCCTCAGCCCGTCGCATCACCGCAGTGCTTCCCTATTTCGGCTATGCGCGTCAGGACCGTCGTGCTTCAGGCCGCACACCGATCTCCGCCAAGTTGGTTGCAAACCTCATTACCGAAGCCGGCGCCGACCGCGTCATGACGCTCGATCTTCATGCCGGGCAGATCCAGGGCTTCTTCGATATCCCCACCGACAATCTCTTCGCCATGCCCGTGCTGACGCGCGACATCAAGAGCCATTATGACCTCAGCAACGTCATGGTCGTCTCGCCTGATGTCGGCGGCGTGGTTCGCGCCCGCGCGCTTGCCAAGCGGCTAGACTGTCTTCTGGCCATCGTCGACAAGCGTCGCGATCGGCCGGGTGACTCAGAAGTCATGAACATCATCGGCGACATCACCGGCAAGGACTGCCTGCTGATCGACGACATCGTCGATTCCGGCGGCACGCTCTGCAACGCAGCCGACGCGATGTTGGCCAAGGGCGCAGCCAGCGTCACCGCCTATATCACCCACGGCGTGCTTTCCGGCGGCGCGGTCACCCGCGTCGCGTCCTCAAAGCTTCGCGAACTCGTCATCACGGATTCGATCCAGCCGACCACGGCCGTGCTCTCGGCCCACAATATCCGCATCGTGACGACGGCGCCGCTGATCGGCGAAGCCATCAGCCGAACGGCCCAGGAAGAGTCTGTCTCTAGCCTTTTCGACTGAAATTCAGCTATCTGCCGGCACGGGGAAGCCGTCCGCAATGATATGCAGACGGCTTTTCTCAAATTGCGATGCTGCCGCTCAGCGGCTGAAAGCAGCCTTCTGCTGTGAATCGACGAGATTATCGATGAACCAGTTCGGATAGACCGGCGCCGGCTCGGTCGCCGCGTCAAGGGCTGCGAGTTCCCCTTCATCCAGCACCAGATCCGCCGCGCCGAGATTGTCGGCCAGTTGATGCGGCTTCGAAGCCCCGAGCAGCACGCTGGTGACCGCCTTCGTCGCCAGCAGCCAGGCGATCGCCACCTGCGCGACGCTCGTCCCGTGCGCCGTCGCGATCGCCCGCATGCGCTCGACCAGCGCAAAGCCCCGTTCCTTGTCGAAGGGTAGAATATCGAAACCGGAATAGCGGTTTTCCGGATCGCCGAGCGTTTCGCGAGTGTATTTGCCGGAGAGAAACCCCGAGGCGAGCGGGCTCCAGACGGTCAGCCCAAGACCGTAACGCTGTAGCATTGGAACCATGTCGCGCTCGACATCGCGGCCGAGCAGCGAGTAGTACATTTGTCCATGCGTGAAGGGGGCGAGCCCGTTGGCCTTCTGGATTTCGAGCGCCGCCGCCACCTTCCACGCCGACCAATTGGAAAAGCCGATATAACGCACCTTGCCGGAACGCACCACCGCATCGAGCGCCGAAAGTGTCTCCTCCAGTGGCGTGAACGGGTCTTCCTTATGGACGATATAGACGTCGATCCAGTCCGTTCCGAGCCGTTTCAGGCTCTGCTCGATCGACCAGAGGATGTGACGTCGGGAGAGCCCGGCCTGGCCGAGCAGCGTACCGGTGCGGAAGCCGACCTTGGTGGCGATTACCACCTCGTTGCGCCGCGCCTTCAGAACCTGGCCGAGGATCGTTTCCGACTGACCGGATGCGTAGGCGTCGGCCGTATCGAAGAAGTTGACGCCGGCATCAAGAGCCTGCCCGACCAGCGCATCGGCAACATCGGCATCGGTCTTGTAGATCGAACCGATGCTGCGATCGCCCGATGTGAAGGTCATCGCGCCAAAGGCTAGCCTGGAAACGGCAAGTCCGGTCCGGCCAAGGGTCGTATATCGCATGTCATCTCTCCATTCGTTGGATTGTCGTGATCGGCTGGAAAGACAATGCCAGAAAGGATTATTGCGAAAAATCCGCGAATTCGATAAGGCTTATGAAGCTCAACTTCATAATCGACCGATGGCGCCTGATCCCTTTACCGGACTGACCGAATTCCTGGCGGTCGCAGACGCCAGGAGCTTCACTGCTGCCGCCGCATCGCTCGGCGTCACAACAACCGCCGTCAGCCAGACGATTCGGGCGCTTGAGACGAGGCTCGGCCTGCCGCTCTTTGTCCGCACAACGCGGCGCGTCGCGCTGACTGAAGCAGGTGCGGCACTCTTTCAGCGCGTCCGTCCGGCTGCTGCCGACATCGCCGACGCCTTCGACATGCTTGGCGGCTTCCGCGACCGCCCGCTCGGCCATCTGCGCCTCACGGTGCCGCGCATGGCCGTGCCGCTGATCGTGACGCCGCTATTGCCGCGATTCCGCAAAGCCTATCCTGATATTTCAGTGGAGATCTCGGTCGACGATGCGGCGATCGACATCACCGAACGCGGCTTCGACGCCGGCATCCGCATCGGGGAGGCGATCGAAAAGGACATGATCGCCATGCGGCTGACATCCGATATCACCTGGACGGTCGTCGGCTCGCCCGACTATTTCGCCCGATGCGGCAGGCCGGAAACACCCGAGGATCTTACCCGCCATCAAGCGGTCCGCTACCGCTATCCGACATCGGGCGCCATCTATCGCTGGGAATTCGAGCGCACCGGGCGCGACTTCTCGGTCGATCCGCCCGGCGGTCTGATGGTCAACGATTTCTTGCTGCTGCTCCAGTTCGCCGAAGCCGGGCTCGGCCTTGTCTATTTGCCGGATATCTCGGTCAGCGAGGCGGTGGCGTCAAGGCGGCTCGAGCGTGTGCTCGACGCTTTTCTACCGACCTCGCCAGGCCTCTTCGCCTATTTTCCTGCCCGCTCGCAGACGCAGCCGAAGCTGCGCGCCTTTCTCGACATGGCGTCGACGCTGATGCGCCGCAAGGGATGATATCCCAGGCGGCGCGTCTGCTCTTCGAACGAAGACCCAATATCGGTCCGGTAGGATTACGGCTGCTGATCCGCTTCCTTGACCACCTGCCCGTTGACGGCGATCGCGCCGTCGCGGCTGATGCTGATATCCCAGCGCGAGCGTCCATCCGCATCGGTCTTGGCAAAGCCCTTCACCATCATGATGCCGAAGGAGACCTGATTGAGATCGGGATCGGTCTTGGCAAGCTCCTGGACCGCGGCGATCGTCTTGTCGAGATCGCGGGCAAGGATGGTCGCCTCCATCGAATAGTCCTTCTGGCTATCGACGCGTCCTTCGATCTTGCCGGTCATGTCGATATCGTAGACATCCGACTTGGCGCTGATCTTCGGAAATTCGACCGTAAGCTGGCCGTCGCGGAAGAGCTTCTTGCCCATCTCCTCGCCGCTCGTCTCCGGCGCCTTGTCGTTGAAATCCATCGCCATGAAGGCATCGCCAAAACTTGCGAAATCCAGGTTAGGAACCGCAAGCTGCAGATCGAAGCTGGTCGGCATGAAGGCCGAATAGCTTGCCGGCATCAACGGACTGTCGAGGCTGATGTCTTGCGCATTCATGCCGAAGCCGAAACGCATGGCGTCGCTCGGCCCATCCATGGCGACGTTATAGCCGAACGCCTTGACGCCGCCATTGCCCATCTGCGTGTTGACGGTCAGATTGTTGACCCCGATCGTCTCACTGAACGAGGTGAGAAGTGGGAAGGCCCCCTTGAGGATTCCCTTGATCTTGCCGCTGTTTTCGGGGCTCAACTCCTTCTCCTCGACATGATCGAGAATGAAGAAGACCATCTCGCGGATCTGCTTGACCGGCAGACCGTTCACCTTGGCCTCGACATCGATCGAGTCGGCCCGGATTTCAACGGGCGGCATTTGCGCGCCGGAAACCTGCTCGACGAAAGTCGACATCGAGCCGCTGCCCGTAAGATCGATACGCCCGTTGCCGCCTGCGCTGTCCGTCGAACTCAGCTTCTGGTCCATGCTGGCGATGCTGGCGCTGACTTCGTCGGTGTCGGATTTGCTGGTGAGCTTGATGTCCTTGGCCGTAGAGGTGCCGGAGCGCAGATAGCTGATCGCAGGGTCGAAGACACCAGCGTAAACAAGCGACGCGATGGAATAGGAGAAATCCGTCGGCTTCTCGTCCTTGCCCTTGAAATGGCCGGAGACGTTGAATTTGTTGTCACCCTCGATGTTCCAGAGGCCGCTATCGAGCGGTGTGGCAAACGTCGAGAACGGCGCCAGGCCGTTGATCGTGAACGTCGCCGGATCGACCTTGGTCAGCAGCTTCGCCAGATCGTAGATGATCTCGTAGCGCGTGCCGGCCGGATTGACGGTGACCAGGCCGCTCTTCGCCAATTCCTTCGGAAGCAGCTTCGTCAGGGTGCCCTTGAGCGCGTCGGCGCCGTCCTGGTTGATCTCGACGCTCTGCGCCGTAGTGACAAGGCAAAGTGCCAGCAAGCTCGTTGCCGTGACAAGTTTGAGACGCATAGTCCGATTTCTCCTCAGCCGCTTTTTGAATGCGGCATCCAAAGAGGTGAAGCGCGCCGATGTCAACCTCGACTGTGCCGGGAATGGCGATTTTGCCGCTTCCGGCACCGTCGATACCATCGCCTTGATGTCGAGTGCGGTTTCGGCTTGCCGAAGGGCGGATATCAGCGGAAAACACCCTCAATCCGCAACTTGCGTTTCCGAGCGACTTATAATATAGGCCACCGGTCCGCGTAGACACCCTTGGAGGCAATGCGGATGAGGTTGGGTCATACCCGCCTCCGGTTCGTCGGAGCAAGGCTTCTGCCCGCCGTCGAACTCTCCATATAACCTCGAAAGGAATAGCCATGAGCCAGGAAACTTACGAGCTCAAGGCCGAGGCGCGCGAACGGGTTGGTAAGGGGTCCGCCCGTGAACTTCGCCGCAACGGTTTAATTCCCGCTGTCATCTATGGTGACAAGCAGGCCCCCATTGCCATCGCTCTCAACACCAATGAGGTGACGAAGCGCATTCATGCCGGTGGTTTCATGACCACCGTGGCGACGATCGAAGTCGACGGCAAGACGTACAAGGTTCTGCCGAAGGACTACCAGCTCGATCCGGTCCGTGACTTCACGATGCATGTCGATTTTCTGCGCGTCTCCGGCAACACCCAGGTGACCGTCGAAATCCCCGTTCACTTCATCAATGAAGCGAAGTCCCCGGGCATCAAGGTCGGCGGCGTTCTGAACATCGTTCGCCATGAAGTCGAAGTTCATTGCCCGGCCGATGCGATCCCCGAATTCTTCAACGTTGACCTCAACGGCAAGAAGATCGGCGACAGCATCCATATTTCGGAAGTCACCCTGCCGAAGGGCGTCACCCCGGTCATCGACCGCGACTTCACGATCGCGACCATCATTGCCCCGGCCGGCGGCATTGACGAGACCGCTGCAGAAGGCGGAGCCGAAGCCTGATCGCTTCGACCAATTTGTAAAGCATATGACCCGCTTTCCCCTGGAAAGCGGGCTTTTCATTGCCCGGCATAGGCCTCCGTTTCAGCAAATTTAATATATTCGTGAAAGCATGCCCCGTCAGCTGCGAAGAAGCCTGCCCGAACACGCAGCAGCAAATTTGGCCGGCCTGGGGAGTAGACGGAACCAATGAACAATTCCGTTGAGAACAGATTTTTTGCGATAGTTTGTGGAGCGCTGCTTGTCTTTGTCGCTCCCCTCTTTGTTCTCTTCCTTTTTCTTTCCTCGGAACGGGCCGACAAGGAAATACGCGATCATATTTCTGTTCTTCTTGTCGCCAATGCCCAGGCGCTGGCAAAGCCGCTCTGGGATCTCGACGAGGAGAGCGTCACCCAGATCAGCGCGACGGTCGTTTCGCAGGGTGCCATCGTCAAAGTCGAGGTGCGCGACCAGTCGGGCCAGCTCGACATCAGTCAGTCCACCATTCCGCGCTCCTTCGACGGCAAGCTCGTCCAGGTGTCGCGTGCCATCATCTACAACACCGTCGACGGTCCGAAGAACCTTGGCTGCATCAGCGTCTATTATCCGGCGCTCGGTCTGTTCTCCGGCCTGAAGCAGGAAGAGGTCGTCTTCATCTCGATCTTCATCTTCGCGGTGCTGACCGTTTTCGGCACCGCGCTGATCGGCAACCGTTTCTTCGTTATCCAGCCGCTGATGCGGCTGACGGCAGCCATCGAGGCCACCCGCCAGCTGGGCTCCCGCCATCATGTCGACTGGCAATCGAACGATGAAATGGGACGGCTTGCCCGCAGCTTCAACGAGATGCAGACCAAGCTTGAAAGCGAGGAGAAGGAGCTGAAGCTCGCCCACCGCCGCGCCACCGACATCTATAATCTGACGCCCGCCATGCTCTTCTCGCTCGACGAGGAAGACCGCATCACCGCCGTCAGCGATTACTGGCTGCTTGCCACAGGATATAACCGCGCCGCCGTCATCGGCCGCAACTTCGCCGATCTGGTCACATCAACCACCCGCGACAAGTTCCTCAAGCGCCGCCAGGCGGATAGCGGCATGACCGTCACCGTCAAGTTCGTCTGCCTGGATGGCCGCATCATGGACGTCCTCATCATGGAATCGGAGGCGGAAGCCGGCGTTCACGACCGCCTCTCGCTATCGGTCATGACCGATGTGACCGAACTCAAGGCCTCCGAAGATCGCAACCACCGCCAGGCGATCACCGACCATTTGACCGGGCTTCTCAATCGCCAGGGCTTCGAAGCCGTCCTCGACAACAAGATCGCCGCCGCCGACGCGGCAGGCCAGGAACTCGCCTGCCTCTTCGTCGATCTCGATCGCTTCAAATGGATCAACGACAATATGGGCCATGCCGCCGGCGACATGGCGCTGATCGAGCTTGTCGAGCGTCTGAAGACCTATCTTGCCCCCTCCGATGAGGCGGCCCGTCTCGGCGGCGACGAATTTGCCATCCTGCTGCCGGCGAAGGACGCCGAAAAACGCGCCAAGGTGATGTGCGAGCAGATCGCCTCGATCTTCGAAACGCCGTTCGCCCCCGACATGCATCTGAGCGCTTCCGTCGGCATCGCCATCTATCCGCACCATGCCGCAACCGCGGCCGAACTGCTGCAGAAATCCGACCTGGCGATGTATGCCAAGAAACGCGACGGCAAGAATGGCGCGCAGCTCTTCGACAACGCGATGCTCGACCGGGCCCGCAGCCGCGCCGAGATCGAGGCCAATATCGAAGCCGGCCTCGTCGACAACTGGTTCGAGGCCTTCCTGCAGCCGATCGTCAATCTGAACGGTCGCGGTATTGCCGGTTTCGAAGCATTGATGCGCCTCAACCATCCGCACAAGGGCTTGATGCCGCCGGCCGAGATCATCAGCGTCGCCGAAGAGACGGCAAAGATCGTCCGCGTCGGCAACGTCATCATGGAAAAGGCGATCTGCAATCTCGCGAAAATCTCCCGCATATCAGGCATGCAGGATACCTATCTCGCCATCAACTTCTCGCCGCTGCAGTTCGAGCCGGCGCTGCCGGCCCGCCTCGCTGCCATCGTCGGTCGCCATGGCATCCGCCCCGAGCGAATCGTCGTCGAGATCACCGAAGCCGTTTTGATGCACGACAACCCGCAGATCCGTATGATCGTCACCGAGCTTCGCCGCTTCGGCTGCCGCATCGCGCTTGACGATTTCGGCACCGGTTATTCGTCGCTGAGCTACCTCAACCGCTTCCCTGTCGACATCATCAAGATCGATCAGTCCTTCACCCGCGCCATCAACGACGGTGATGACGACGTGCGCCAGAAGAGCCGCATGCTGATCGAAGGCATTACCACGCTCTCCCACAAAATGAACTGCACCGTCATCGCCGAGGGCATCGAGACCGAAGAGGAATGCCGCACGCTTCACCAGATGGGGCTTGATTATGGCCAGGGCTACCTCTTCCATCGTCCACAGCATGCAGCCATGCTGATCGAGCAACTGATAGCCTCGGAATCGGCCGTCGCACGCGCCTCATGAAGGAGATGATACGATGAAAAAGCTCCTGCTTCTCGCATGCCTGGCGCTGCCCGGCGCTGCCCATGCGCAAACGGTGACTTTCACCACCGAGGATTATGCCCCCTTCAACTATCGCGAAGGCAAGGAGATCAAGGGCGCGACCGTCGAGCAGGTCGAAAAGTTGATGGCCGCGATCGGCGTTGACTACACAATCGAGGTCATGCCGTGGGCGCGCGCCTTCGGCCTTGCCCGCACGGCGCCGATGACCTGTGTGTTCGCCACCGCCCACAATGGCGCCCGCGACCCGTTGTTCAAATGGGTCGAGCCGCTGCTGATCGATCGCAACATCCTGATCACCCGCAAGGGTTCGGGCGTCACCGCCAATAATCTGGACGAGGCGAAGAAATACACGATCGGCACCCAACGCGAGGATTATACCGAGACGATCCTGAAGGAGAAGGGTTTCACCAAGCTCGATGTCGCCAGCGACTTCAACGCGACGCTACGCAAGCTGCTCGGCGGACGCATCGACATGATGCCGATCTCCGAACTCTATTTCGAAAAGCTGAAGGCCGACCAGCCGGTGGAAATGGTGACCGTACTCTCCGCCCAGCCGATGAGCATCGCCTGCGAGAAAAGCTTTCCGGACGATCTGCTCGCCAGGATGCAGGCTGCCCTCGACAAGCTGATCGCCGATGGCGACCAGAAGCAGATCTTCCTGAAATACGGCATGAACCTGTCGGAGTGATTCTGCTCAACTGGCTCATGCCCTTTCCGCTTGACTTTGCCATCGTTTCGCGGTGGTGAACGTCGGGACGTTCTAGCGAAGAAAGACAGGCCATGCTGATCATCGCGGGTCTCGGCAATCCCGGCAGCAAATACGCCGGCAACCGGCACAATATCGGCTTCATGGCCGTCGACGCCATTCAGCGGCGCCACAGCTTCTCGCACTGGTCGAAGAAGTTCAGGGCCGAAATCGCCGAAGGCGAAGTCGGCGGCGAGAAGGTGCTGCTGATCAAGCCGCAGACCTTTATGAATCTTTCCGGTGAGGCCGTCGGCGAGGCGATGCGCTTCTACAAACTCGAGCCCGCCGACCTTGTGGCGATCTACGACGAACTCGACCTTCCCCCCGGTAAGGCGCGGCTGAAGACCGGCGGCGGCCATGGCGGCCACAACGGCATCAAGTCGCTCGACGCCCATTGCGGCAGGGAATACCGGCGGCTGCGCCTCGGCATCGGCCATCCCGGCGTCAAGGACATGGTGCAGAACCACGTGCTCGGCGATTTCGCCAAGGCCGACAAGGCCTGGCTGGAGCCGCTTCTCGACACGCTTGCCGACAATGCCGACATGCTGGTGCGAAACGAGGATTCGCAGCTGATGAACAAGATCGCGCTGGCGCTCGGCGGCAAGGCCGAGGAGGAAAAGCCGCGGAAGGCGAACAAGACGACCGAAAAGAAGCCGGCCGGCCAGTCGCATATCCACCAGGCCCGCAATCACAATCAGCCGAAGCTCCTGACCACTGGTCCGATGGCCGATATTCTGAAGAAGATGTTCGGCAACAAGGGAGAATGAGACTGGTGCCGGAGCGGAATGTCGCCATCCGCGCCGCCGTTGCAAGCGATCTACCGGGACTGACCCTCCTCTATCGGCATTTGAACCCGGCCGATCCGGTTCTCGACAAAGCCATGGCCGAAGAACGCTTCTCCGCCATCCTCGCTCAGCCCGGAATGACTGTTTTCATCGGCTTTGCCGGCGATCTCGCCGCTGCCACCGCCACCCTGATCGTCGTGCCGAATCTGACGCGGAACGGCGCCTCCTATGCGCTGATCGAAAACGTCGTCACCCATGCCGGTCACCGCCAGTGCGGTTATGCCGGCAGCGTCATCGGCCATGCGGTGACTGAGGCCTGGAAGGCCGGCTGTTACAAGGTGATGCTGCTCACCGGCTCGACCAACCCGGCAACGCATCGCTTCTACGAAAACTGCGGCTTCGTGCGAGGTAAGACCGGCTTTCAGATCCGCCGGCCCTGAATCCGAACTTATTCCTCCGGCTCCGTCGTGAACATCAACGGAAAGCCCATTTCCTTCGCAAGGTCTATGCCCTCCTTGGCCTTGGTCTCGGCAATATCCCTGGCGCAGACCACGACCACGCAGGAGCCGAGCTTGTGCGCGGTCATCATCACCCGGTAGCCAGTCTCCTCGCTCATACGGAAGACTGACTTCAGGATCATAATGACCAATTCGCGCGGGGTATAATCGTCATTGACGAGAATGACTTTGTAGAGCTTCGGCTTGTCCAGCTTCAGCTTCACCTTGGTCTTCGGCTTAAGGGCTATGTCATTGTCACTCATCGGAAAAATCCACCCGTTGACATGGGTCAGGAAATGTCAAGACCATTGAATCATTGTCGATGACGAGTTTTCGACAGGCCGTCGCCGCAATTCCCAGTTTGAATGCAGCAGCGCCAGTCTGGCATCGAGAGGGTCAATTGGGTGACCGGCATACTGACGACATCCGCCGAGCGTCGAAATCCCCGTCGCCATCAAGAATAGGTCAGCACCGATCCATCGGCAAGTGAGCAAGGTAAAAGCTCTCTAAGACTTGACCACATTGCTCCTTTATCCCATAGGCACCAGCAACGAATTTAAGAACAGCAGGTATTCGCCATGGGTTTCAAATGCGGCATCGTCGGTCTGCCGAACGTCGGCAAATCAACCCTCTTCAACGCGCTCACCAAGACGGCCGCGGCACAGGCGGCGAACTATCCCTTCTGCACTATCGAGCCGAACACTGGTGAAGTCGCCGTGCCCGATCCGCGCATGCGCAAGCTTGCCGACATCGCCAAGTCGAAGGAGCTGATCCCGACCCGGATCTCCTTCGTCGACATCGCCGGCCTAGTGCGCGGCGCCTCGAAGGGTGAAGGTCTCGGCAACCAGTTCCTCGCCAATATCCGCGAAGTCGATGCCATCGTCCATGTGCTGCGCTGCTTCGAAGACAGCGACATCACCCATGTCGAAGGCCGCATCAACCCTGTCGCCGATGCCGAGACGATCGAGACCGAGCTGATGCTCGCCGACCTCGAAAGCCTGGAGCGTCGCACCGAGCAGACGCGCAAGCGCGCCATTGGCAAGGACAAGGAATCGATGGCGATGCTGCCGATCATGGACGCGTCGCTCAAGCTGCTCAACGAAGGCAAGCCGGTGCGCACGCTGCTGTCGACGCTCGATGCCGAGGAAATCGCAATCCTCAAGAGCCTCAACCTTTTGACCTCGCATCCTGTGCTCTACGTCTGCAACGTCGCCGAGGCCGAGGCTTCGACCGGCAATGAATTCACCGAGGCAGTCGCCGTCATGGCTCGGGAACAGCGTGCCGAAATCGTTGTCATCTCGGCGGCGATCGAGGCTGAGGTCGCTCAGCTTCCCGAGGATGAGGCCAAGGAATTCCTCTCCGCCCTCGACCTTGACGAGGCCGGCCTCGACCGGCTGATCCGCGCTGGTTACAAGCTGCTCCACCTCATCACCTATTTCACCGTCGGCCCGAAGGAAACGCGTGCCTGGACGATCGAGCGCGGCACCAAGGCGCCGCAGGCCGCCGGCGTCATCCATTCGGATTTCGAGCGCGGCTTCATCCGCGCCAACACCATCGCCTATGACGACTACATCAAATTCAACGGCGAAGTCGGCGCCAAGGATGCCGGCAAGGCGCGTGACGAAGGCAAGGAATACGTCGTCCAGGACGGCGACGTCATCCACTTCCGCTTCAACACCTAAGTGAAAACGCTGCCGCCTTAGCCTTAACCCGGCGGCAGTCGGTTTGCGATTGCCGGCGGCAGTGCACGCAGCACCAGCCGCCGAAGTGGCATCCAACCGGTGCCGATGATTAATACGATTGCGCCGACGACAATCAGCGTCGAGAAGATATAGGTGTCGGCTGTGGCGCTTCCCTGCCGGAAGACGCTGAAGATCGCCACGCCGAGCGACAGCAGCCCTGATGTCACGAAGGCGCGCCGGTCGATGATGAGACCGATCAGCATCAGCGCCGTCACCGTCGCAACGACTGCAGGTGTCCGCGCCGACATGTTCGCGACGTCGAAGATATGGACGTCTCCCCCGAACGACAGCAGGGAAACCGTGCTGTAGAGCAGCGCCGGCGCGGCGCCGAGATGTAGCCAGAAAGCGATGTCGGAACGCGTCGTCCGTCGCAGCCGGTCGCCGAGATCGAAATAGAGCGCCATGGCAAACAGTCCGAGCGCGCAGATAAGGGCAAGCAGCGCCAACGCGACGGGATGATCGAGGAAAAACGCAGGATTGCTGCTCGCCCATTGCACCAGCCGCAAAAGCAGAGTGAGGACGAAAGCAAGCACCGACATGATGCAGAGCGCAAGCGACAGCGGCACGCGATACCGGACATAATAAGCGCCGAGGATGATCGGGAGGCCGGCGACGAACTGCGTCGCCTCCGCTCCGAAAGATTGGGAGGTCGGCGTCCACGGCGGGAAGAAACGGAACATCAGCAGGCATGTCCAGCAGAACAGCGCGATCGTCAGGCTGACGGCCGGCAGGGCAAGCCGCTGGCGGTGCACCAGGATTTCCGAAAGCACGATGATGGCAGGCAGCACGGCATAAAGTGCGGCAAGCCCCCAGAGGCCGCAAAGCGCCACGATAACGCCGATGGTGATCAGCACGTCGTGGAAGCCGCGCACGAAACGCGGCGTCTCTGTGTCCGACCATGCCTGCCCCTGCGCCGCCACGGCCGGCTGCCCCTCGGCAACGCCGATGGCGTGCCCGACGACGGCGACGCCGCGCTCGCTCAGAAATGGCAAAAGCCGCCCGCCCGCCTCCGGCGAAATCAGCCCTTCGCGCGCTGCCTCGTCGAGTATCGACCTTAGTTCAGTCATGCCGGTTTATCTCCCCGGAATCATTGAGCCCGCGCGGATGCTATTGTAAGCACTAGAGCAAGACGCCGAAAAGTGTAAGCGGTTTTCTTATGACATCATGCTCTAACTCTTTAATTTAGAACAGGAATCAGATTTTAGGCCGACCTGCCTAAAACATCCTGTTCTAGGCGCTGCATATGGCGGAGGTACGAATGACGGCAGAAAAGCTTTCCCTAGAGGATTTCCAGCCCGGCCGCCGCTTCGCCCTCGGTCCAAAGCTGGTGTTGGCCGAGGAAATCATCGAGTTTGCGCGGGAATTCGATCAGCAGCCCATGCATCTCGACGAGGCTGCCGGCCGCGCCAGCATTCTAGGCGGGCTCGCGGCCTCCGGCTGGCATACCTCTTCGATGCTCATGCGCATGATGGCCGACAGCTATATCCTGAACGCGCTCTGCGAGGGTGCGCCGGGCATAGACCTGATGGAATGGCGCAAGCCGGTGCTGGCAGGCGACACGCTGCAAGGCCACTCGACCGTGCTCGAAGCCCGGCCGATGCGCTCGCGCTCCGGAATGGGCATCGTCAAGTTCCGTCACGAGATGGAAAACCAGCGCGGCGAACTCGTTTGTCTCTCGGAGAATTCGGTCATGATCCGAATGCACCCCGGCCTCACTGACATCAGCATCAGCCCGGAGACATCAGCATGAGAATGTCCGAGCTTTGCGCCGTCGGCGAGAAGGCCGAGATCGGCAGCTACACCTTCACCGAGGAAAACATCATCCGCTTCGCGACGCGCTTCGATCCGCAGCGTTTTCACGTCGACAAGGAAGCAGCCAAGGATACCCTCTTCGGCGGCCTTTGCGCTTCGGGATGGCACACCACCGCCGCCTGGATGCGGACCTTCCTCGCCTTCTGGAAAAGCCAGAGCGTCGCCCTCGCACAAAGAGGCATGACGGCTCCGAACCTCGGCCCTTCACCCGGCTTCCAGAAACTGCAATGGCTGCGGCCGATCTTCCCAGGCGACGTCGTGACCTATTCCGTCACCCTCCTTTCCAGCCGGCCGCTCGCGTCGCGGCCGGGCTGGCACCTCAACACCATCCTCTGCGAGGGCGCCAATCAGAACGGCGATCCCGTCATGCGCTTCGAAAGCGGCGTCTTGGAATTCGACTGACGCCGCGTGCGGAATGCCGGGTCAATGGCCGGAGAATTCGACCAGGGTGTGAACGACGACGCCGAGCTCTTCCAGCTTCTTGCGACCCCCAAGGTCCGGCAGGTCGATAACGAAGCAGGCGCCGACCACTTCCGCGCCGATCTGGCGCAGCAGCTTCGTGGCACCCACCGCCGTGCCGCCGGTTGCAATCAGGTCGTCGACCAGGATCACCTTCTCGCCGGGCTGCACCGCATCGCGGTGCATCTCCATCTCGTCGACGCCATATTCCAGGCTGTAGGCAATGCGCACGGTCTCGTGCGGCAGCTTGCCCTTTTTGCGGATCGGCACGAAGCCGGAGGAAAGCTGATGCGCCACCGCACCGCCGAGAATGAAGCCGCGCGCCTCCATGCCGGCAATCTTGTCGATTTTCGTGCCTGCATAGGGCTGCACGAGTTCGTCGACCGCCCGGCGGAAAGCGCGGGGGTTGCCGAGCAGCGTGGTGATGTCCCGAAAGATGATGCCGGGCTTGGGGTAGTCGTGGATGGAGCGGATGCTGGCGGCCAGCTCCGAAGTCATATTCTTGTCCATCGAAAGTCCATATCTGCGAGCGAAATTCGCCGCACCCTATCAATTGCCAGGGGCGGAACCAACAAAAAAGGCGGCTCGCAAGCCGCCTCTAAGATTCCGGCAAGGAGCGCTCAATGCTCTTTGTTGGCGTAGACCGAACGCTTCGTCAGGTAGATCAGCACCGTGAAGATCGCCAGGAAGATCATGACCATGAAGCCGGTGCGCTTGCGCTCCTCAAGATGCGGCTCGGCGGCCCACATCAGGAAGGAGGAGACGTCCTTGGAATACTGGTCGACGGTCTGCGGTGCGCCGTCGTCATAGGTCACCTGGCCATCGGAGAGCGGCTTCGGCATGGCGAGGACGGCAGCGGCATGGAAATACGGGTTATAATGTCCGCCCTGCGGCACTTGGAAACCGGCCGGCGGCTCTTCATAGCCGGTCAACAGCGCGTGGATATAGTCCGGGCCGTTTTCCTGATACTGCGTGAAGACGTCGAAGACGAATTGCGGGAAGCCGCGCTCGACTTCGCGGGCTTTGGCGATCAGCGAAAAATCAGGCGGAGCCGCACCGTTGTTGGAAGCGGCAGCCGCCTCCGCATTGGCGAAAGGCGCCGGGAAGTGGTCGGAAGGGACCGCCTTGCGGGTAAACATCTCGCCGGCCGCATTCGGGCCGTCCTGGACTTCGTAGTTCGCGGCGAAAGCTTTCACCTGCCCCTCGTTGTAGCCGAGCTCGTCGAGCATGCGGAAAGGCACGAGGTTCATCGAATGGCAGGCGGAACAGACTTCGGTGTAGACCTTGAGGCCGCGCTGAAGCTGAGCCTTGTCGTAATGGCCGAACGGACCGGCGAAAGTCCATTCCTCCTCCTTCGGCTCCTTCAGCGGATAGTGCGGCGTCGCACTTTCCGCGTGATGGGCAGGAGCAGCACCGTTGGCGGGCGTCGCTTCCTGGGCGACGGCGGCGCTGCCGAGAACAGCAGCGACTGCGAGCGAAAGAATGCTTGCAACAAGCGTTTTCATGTTTTTGTTCCCTTCCGCCGCGCGCTTACGCATTGGCCGCCGCACTGGCGGCAGCTGTCTTGTTGCGCTTTTCGAGCACCGCTTCGGTGATCGAGTTCGGGATGCGGCGCGGCGTTTCCACCAGGCCGAGAACTGGCATGGCGACCAGGAAGAAAGCGAAGTAGAGAAGCGTGCAGATCTGCGAAATCGTGGTGAACAGGCCTTCCGCCGGTTGCGAACCCAGCCAGCCGAGGATGATCGCGTTGATCACGAACAGCCAGTAGAACAGCTTGTACCAGGGACGGTAGACCGCCGAGCGGACCTTCGAGGTATCGAGCCAGGGCAGGAAGAACAGCACGATGATCGCACCGAACATCACCAGCACGCCGCCGAGCTTGGAGTCGATCGGGCCGACGTTGAAGGTGATCGAACGCAGCATCGCGTAGAACGGCAGGAAGTACCATTCCGGAACGATGTGGGCCGGTGTCTTCAACGGGTCGGCCGGGATGTAGTTGTCGGCATGGCCGAGGAAGTTCGGCAGGTAGAAGACGAAATAGGCATAGACCAGCAGGAAGATTGAGACGCCGAGCGCATCCTTCATCGTCGCATAGGGCGTGAAGCGCACGGTGTCCGTCTTCGTCTTGACCTCGACGCCCGTCGGGTTGGTCTGGCCGACGACGTGCAGCGCCCAGATATGCAGGACGACGACGCCGGCGATCATGAAGGGCAG
This sequence comes from Rhizobium sp. NZLR10, assembly GCF_019685125.1. Classification (NCBI taxonomy): domain Bacteria; kingdom Pseudomonadati; phylum Pseudomonadota; class Alphaproteobacteria; order Hyphomicrobiales; family Rhizobiaceae; genus Rhizobium; species Rhizobium sp. NZLR10. The sequence continues at coordinate 45,050 of NZ_JABDWE010000023.1, forward strand.
CAGGTAATGCAGCGAGAAGAAGCGGTTCAGCGTCGGCTGATCGACGGCGAAGCCGCCCAGCAGAAACTGCTGGATCCATTCGCCGACCAGCGGGAAGGCCGAGAAGAAGCCGGTAATGACGGTCGCGCCCCAGAAGGACATCTGCCCCCACGGCAGAACGTAGCCCATGAAGCCGGTCGCCATCATCAGCAGGTAGATGACCACGCCGAGGATCCAGAGGATTTCGCGCGGTGCCTTGTAGGAACCGTAATAGAGGCCGCGGGCGATGTGCAGATAGACGGCGACGAAGAAGAAGGAGGCGCCGTTGGCATGCATATAGCGCAGCATCCAGCCATGATTGACGTCACGCATGATCTTTTCAACGGAGTTGAAGGCGATCGTCGTGTCGGCGGCATAGTGCATGGCCAGCACCACGCCCGTCAGGATCTGCACGATCAGCATGACGGCGAGCATGGCGCCGAATGTATAGGCGTAGTTCAGGTTCCTGGGAACCGGATAGGCGATGAAGCTGTCATAGACCATGCGCGGCAAAGGCAGGCGCGCATCGACCCATTTCTCAAGGCCGGTTGATGGCTCGTAGCTGGAATGGCCACTCATTAATCAGTCTCCCCTCAACCGATCTTGATCTTGGTATCGGATATAAATGAAAAGGTCGGAATCGCCAGGTTCTGCGGCGCAGGACCCTTACGGATGCGGCCGGCCGTATCGTAGACCGAGCCATGGCAGGGACAGAACCAACCATTGTATTCGCCGGCCTGGCCGAGCGGCACGCAGCCGAGATGGGTGCAGGTGCCGATCATGACGATCCAGTTTTCCTTGTCCTTGCCACCTGAACGGTCGACACCCGTTGCCTGAGCTTCGGGCGGCAGATTGGCATTGCGGGCGATCGGATCCTTGAGGTCCGCCAGCGCAACATCGGCGGCGGCCTTCACTTCTTCAGCCGTGCGGTTGCGGATGAAGATCGGCTTGCCGCGCCACTTGACCGTCAGCGACATGCCGGGCTCGAGGCTCGCAACATCGACTTCGATGGAGGCCAGCGCCAGCGTCGACGCATCCGGGCGCATTTGGTCGACGAACGGCCAGGCAACCGCGACGGCGCCGACAGCACCTGCCATACCAGTGGTGAGATAAAGGAAATCACGGCGAGTAGGCTCTGTTGAAGCCTCGCTTGTCGTTACGTGTTCGCTCACGGCCTAACCATCCTCTGCGCAATTATCGCGGAATTCCGCCCTGCCCCCTCTGCCGGCGAATCGATCCAGACACAATTCGGCCATAGATTCCCCGGCAATCCGGCGCGTTCTAAGCTTGATCGCAAATTATGTCCAGCCTTGGCAAGGGGAAGAGGGCACAATGTCGCGGGAATTTCCGATGAATTTTTTAAGGCAAACACGAGCTTGCGATTATGTTGCATTGCAACAAAAATGCCGCCGTGATAGGCGCAGTCGCAATCACGCCAGCGAGCCGGACCGGAGCGGATGAGAGACACGATTTTCTGCGTATTCAGCGTTCTCACAACCCTGGTTCTCACCATCGTCTCACTGCGATACGTTAGCAACTTCTATCTGCTTTCTCTCTTTTACAGTTTCCAGATCCATCTGGCGGTGGCAGCAGCGGCAGCGTCGATCGCAGCCTTTCTCGTCAAGCGGCACTGGTATGCGCTGCTGACGCTCGCCGTATCCGCGGTCCTTGCCGTCCATGGTGTGGTGATGACGCGCGAATTCGTCGAGCCCGCCGTCGCCGAAGGCCGCCCGGCCCTCTTCAAGCTGATGTCTTTCAATATCGAGAATGATAATTTCGCCAACGGCGCAGCAATCGCCGATATGGCCATCGCCTCGGGTGCCGACGTCGTCAGCATCCTGGAGGCCGAACCGCTGCTGTCGGAACTGCCGCGGTTATTGAAGACCTATCCCTATTACGTCGGCTGTGGTGTCGGCGTGCAGGAATGCGATACGCTGGTGCTGTCGAAGCGCCCGCTCATCAAACCTCGCATCCGCAACCTCGGGCTGCTCTGGCGCAACCGGCTGACGATCTCGACGATCGACTTCGACGGCCAGAAGATCAATTTCCTCGCCGCGCACCTGACCAAACCTTATTACGACGAATTCCATGGCCTGGAAATCGAAGATCTCACGGAGATTATTCCCTCACTGCCGGGACCGCTCGTTCTTGCCGGTGATTTCAACACGTCGATTCTGGCGCCCGACGTGCAGTATCTCATGCGCAGCCAAGGCTTGGGCACGGTATCGCTGGAGCCGGCGACATGGCCGATCGCCGCAGGCGCCTTCGGCATTCCGATTGATCACGTCTTCAGCAGGGCGCCCCTGCGGCTGAAATCGGTCCGCCGCATCGGGGACAGTTTCGGTTCAAATCATTTTGGCCTCATGGCGGAATTCGTCGTCGACCCTTGAGCCCACGTCTTCGTCCGCCGCGAGGAAGCCGCCGGACTGGCGCGCCCAGAGCTCGGCATAGAGCCCGCCGCGGCGAAGCAGTTGGTCATGGCTGCCCTCCTCGATGATCCGGCCGAGATCAACAACGATCAGCCGGTCGAGTGCTGCAATCGTCGACAGCCGGTGGGCGATCGCAAGCACCGTTTTGCCTTCCATGATCCGATGGAGATTGGATTGGATCGCTTCCTCCACTTCCGAATCGAGGGCCGACGTCGCTTCGTCGAGGACGAGGATCGGAGCGTCCTTGAGCATGACGCGGGCAATGGCGATGCGCTGCCGCTGTCCGCCTGACAGTTTGACACCGCGTTCGCCGACATGCGCATCGAAACCTCTACGGCCCTGCTGATCCTGCAGCCGCTCGATAAAGTCGATGGCTTCGGCACGCCTGGCCGCCTCGACCAACCGCTCCTCACCGGCATCCGGCCGTCCGAACAGGATATTGTCGCGCACCGAACGATGCAGCAGCGAGGTGTCCTGGCTGACGACGCCGATCTGCATCCTGAGAGATTCCTGCGTCACGGCCGCAATATCCTGGCCGTCGATGAGAATGCGACCATCCTGAATGTCGTAGAGGCGCAGCAGCAGGTTCATCAGCGTCGATTTTCCCGCCCCCGAACGGCCGACGATCCCGACCTTTTCGCCCGGTTGGATGGTCAGTGAGAAATTCTCGACGACCGGCAGGTGACCCTTGCCGTAGCGGAAGGAAACATTGTCGAAGCGGATGCCGGGCTGCCGGATCAGCAGGCTCTTCGCATCCGGCCGATCGACGAGCCCCAGAGGTTGGGATATCAGCTCGGCGGCGTTCTGAATGGTGCCGAGATTGCGCATGATACCGTTAAACTGCGTCATCAGCCGCCCGAGCAGGAAATTCAGCCTGAGCACCAGCGCCAAAGAAAATGCCACGGCACCGGAGCTGATCAGGCCGCGCAGCCAGAGATCGACGCTCAGCCCCGCCATCGTTACAATCATCAGGCCGGAGAGCAGCGCCATCGAGGCCCTGACGCCGGTGATGAACCGCGTGAAACGCAGAACCGTATCCTGAAAGATATCGAAGCCCTGCCGCATGTATCGGTCGCTTTCCTCGTCGCGCGCAAACAGCTTCAGCGTCTGCATGTTGCTGTAGGAATCGACCATTCGGCCGTTCAGCATCGATCCGGCCTCCGCTGTTTCGCGGGAATGAAGGCGGATCCGCGGAACGAAATGACGGGCAAGCAGGCCGAAGGCGCCAAGCCAGAACAGCACGACGGCGGCAAGGGAAAAGTCCAGCCGGGCGACGAGCACCAGCGTCGTCACGGCATAAATTCCGACGAACCAGACGCTTTCCATCAGCGAAGTGACGAGATCCCCGGTTGCCTGCCCGGCCGACCAGACCTTGGTAACGATGCGTCCGGAGAAATCGCTCTGGAAGAACGATAAAGACTGCCTGGAGACATGGAGATAGGATTGCCAACGTGCTAGATTGTAGAAACCCGGCGTGATCACCTGCTGATCGACGAGCGCGATCAGGAAGGCGACGACGAAACGCACGAGCCCGATGAGCGCGAGCATGCCGAACAGCTCGCCGCCATGGGCTGCGAGAAGACCGCTCCAGCCGGCGCCGGGCCTGATACTGCCAAGGATATCGACGAGCCGGCCGACGAACCAGAAAAGTGCGGCCTCGATGGCCGCCGATGTGCCGCCGAGAATGAGCATGGCGACGAACGGCATCTTCGCCTGGCCGATATAGAACCGGATGAAACCGAGCGTCGAGCCCGGCGGCTGAAGATTGGCGCGCGGACCGAACGGATCGATCCAGGTTTCGAACAGGCGAAGGATGGGGCGCAGGAACATGGAAGCGATATAGGCGGATTGAGCCGAGCGGCAAAGGGAATGAAAAGCGGACGCAACCTTATATTTTGGTAATGAACGATAACATCGGCGGCATCGCCATTGATTACCCCCGAACCCGTCACAATCTGACGATACGATCGCACTTCACCGGAGAGTATCCATGGAAACGAAAATGCTCGATGTGCATATTCCGCTTCCGCTCGCGGAAAGGCTCGATGCCCTGGCTCTCGACCTGGCATTGCCGCGCGACGAAATCGTCACCGAGGCCGTTACCGCCTGGCTCGACCAGGAGGAGCGCCGCCGCATCGTCGCGCTGCGCACCCTCGCCGCCGCCAACACCATCATCCTCGTCGAACATGACCGCGTCATCGACTGGGCCGACAGCCTGTGAATGGACGGGGCGGCCGTCGGCAGTCCCCAATACCGTTGGCAACCACAAAGTAGCCAGGATAGGAATTCAAAAGGCCTTACCCGCTTCCGCCGGGAGGGCCCTTTATCATTCCGCCGCCTCTTCCGCCTCTTCGGCGTGATCGGAGAGGAAGCCGCCGGACTGGCGGTTCCAGAGGTCGGCATAGATGCCGCGTCCTTCGACGAGTTCGGCATGCGAACCGGCCTCGACGATTCGGCCCTTGTCGAGCACGATCAGCCGGTCCATCTCCGTCAACGTCGACAGCCGGTGAGCGATCGCGATTACCGTCTTGCCCTCCATCAGGGCAAACAGGTTTTCCTGGATCGCCGCCTCGACTTCGGAATCGAGCGCCGAGGTCGCCTCGTCGAGCACCAGGATCGGCGCGTCCTTAAGGAAAACGCGGGCGATCGCGACGCGCTGCCGCTGGCCGCCGGAGAGCTTGACGCCGCGTTCGCCGACCTGAGCGTCAAGCCCCTCGCGGCCTTGCATGTCGACGAGCCCTTCGATGAACTCCCAGGCATTGGCGCGCTTGGCGGCCTCGATGATCTCGACGTCCGAGGCATCGGGACGGCCGTAGGCGATGTTGTCGCGGATCGAGCGATGCAGCAGCGAGGTATCCTGCGTCACCACGCCGATCAGCGAGCGCAGGCTTTCTTGCGAGACGCCGGCGATGTCCTGCCCGTCGATAGTGATGCGCCCACTCTCCAGGTCGTAGAAGCGCAGCAACAGGTTCATCAGCGTCGTCTTGCCGGCGCCGGAGCGGCCGACGAGACCGACCTTCTCGCCCGCCTTGATGTCGAGTGACAGGTTGTCGATGACACCCTTGCTCTTGCCGTAGTGGAAGCGGATGCGGTCGTAGTGGATCGCGCCCTTCTTCGCCGTCAAACTGGGAGCGCCCGGCTTGTCGACGATGTCGTGCTGTTTGCTCATCATCTCCATGCCGTCATAGACCGTGCCGATATTCTCGAACAGCGCCGAGACTTCCCACATGATCCATTGCGACATACCGTTGACGCGCATCGCAAGTCCGATGGCGATGGCGATGGCTCCGACCGAGATCGCGCCGTTCAGCCAGAACCAGATCGACAGACCGGAGATGACGAAGAGCGCGACACAGTTGTTCAGATAGACGCTGATGTGGAAGAGTGTCACCTTGCGCATCTGCTTGTGCACCGTCTGCAGGAACTCGTCCATGCCCTCCTTGGCATAGACCTCCTCGCGGCCGGCATGCGAAAACAGCTTGACGGTGGCGATATTCGTATAGCTGTCGACCACGCGCCCCGTCATCATCGAGCGCGCATCCGCCTGCGTCGCAGCGATCTTGCGAAGCCGCGGCACGAAATAGGCGACGATGCCGATGTAGACGGCGAGCCAGACGAGGATCGGGATCATCAGCCGCCAGTCTGCCGCCGCAATGACGATGATCATCGTCAGGAAGTAGGTCACAACGTAGACGAAGACGTCGAGGATCTTCATCACCGTTTCGCGCACGGCAAGCGAGGTCTGCATGACCTTGGTCGCCACGCGCCCGGCAAACTCATTGGCGAAGAACGTCATGCTGTGGCGCAGCAGGAAGCGGTGCATCTGCCAGCGTGCAATCATCGGATAGTTACCGAGCATCATCTGATGCATGATCAGAGAATCGAGCCCCGCCGTCAGCGGCAGACCGATCAGCACCAGCGCCGCCATCCAGAAAAGCTTGTGGCCCTCCCTGTCCAGGAAGTTGGCGCGATCGGCATTGGTCAGCCAGTCGACGATGTCGCCGAGGAACTGGAAGAGCGCCACTTCGCCGACGGCGATCAGCGCGGTCAACAGGGCCATCAGTCCGAGCCATGGCGCCGCCGGTTTGCTGTAGTGCCAGCAAAAGGCAAAGAGACCCTTCGGCGGAGCAACGGGCTCCTCGCTTGGAAAGGGATTGAGTCGCTGTTCGAACCAGCCAAACATGAAATTGCTCCGAAACGTCAGCGTTCCGGCTCCCGGCTTCGCGCCATCCCAGCGCATGCAAGCACATATGGGAACCGAACGTTCAAGGGGCGAGGCTGAAACAGCCGCACAAAGGATCAAAAAGAGGGATTCAAGAAGAAATGCGCCCTAGCGGCGCCGCGTCGCCTTGGACGGCATCACGGCGGGAAAGCGCATATCGAGCAAAATATTCATGACGGCCCTCCCTGCTGGCGACTGAAGACATGCATGGATAACGCGAAAATCGCGAAATTTCCAGCCCAATAATGGCGCAAATTGAACGTTTCCGGGCCAAACTGCGCCCTGTTGCGCCGAAAGCAAGGTTGCATTAGGCCTCTCGCGTGGAAACGGAAACCAAAAAGCGGGCATGATGACGGACCTGAGATTGGCACTCTATCAGCCGGATATTCCCGGCAATACCGGCACGATCCTGCGCCTTGCAGCCTGCCTGGGCTTCGCGGTCGATCTGATCGAGCCCGCCGGCTTCGACGTCTCCGACCGCAACCTGAAACGATCAGGCATGGATTACATCGCCACAGCTAGCCTCACCCGACATATCAGCTGGGACCGCTTCGAGGCGTGGCGTCTGACCACCGGCCGCCGCCTAATCCTTGCCTCGACCAAGGCTGCGGACCGCTACACCGATCTTGCCTTTTGCCCCGACGATATCCTGCTTTTCGGCCGCGAAAGCGCCGGCGTGCCGGATCAGGTCCATGAGAGGGCCGATGCCCGCATCCTGATCCCGATGGTCGAAGGCCAGCGCTCGATCAACGTCGCCGTCTCGGCTGCAATGATCGTCGGCGAAGCGATGCGCCAGACGGTCTGGGCCTGACCGCTGCTGGCGCGCGCAGAGCAAAGGCCCGCAGAATTGCGGATCCGCTGATGAATATGTCGCAAAATAGCGTTGTCTATCCGTCAAACCGGCGTATATTTATTAGCCGAGCAATCAAAAATACTGCGTAGCCTCCATGATTCCAATGGGTTGGACGCCATATGAGGAAAGCACCACTTCTCCAGGCTGTGAAAGAAGAATAAAAACAAGAAATGGATTCCACAATCATCATGATCAACCTGTTCGGTGCCGTGGCCTTGCTGCTGTTCGGCCTCGCGCAGGTGAAGGACGGCGTGTCCAGGGCCTTCGGCGCACGACTGAGAACAGGGCTGGCGAGCGGCACGCGCGGTGGCTTCCGCTCCTTCCTGTCGGGGCTGGTAGCGACCATCGCGCTGCAGAGTTCGACGGCAACGGCGCTGATGACCGCATCCTTCGTCGAACGTGACCTGATCAAGCCGCGCATGGCGCAGATCGTCCTGCTCGGCGCCAATGTCGGCACCGCGATCACCGCCTGGATCGTCGCAACCGGCATCGAATGGCTCTCTCCGCTGCTGATCCTGACCGGCATCGTGCTTTACCGTGGCCGCTCCAGCGCCCGCCAGGGCGGTGGCGCGGCGCTGATCGGCATCGGTCTGATGCTGCTGTCGCTGCATTTGCTCGGCCTCGCCACGGAGCCGATGCGCGCCTCTCCGGCTCTCGCCGCCTTCATCGGCCTGCTGGACGGCGCTCTGCCCGTGGCGCTGCTCTTTTCAGCAGGCCTTGCCTTCCTCTCCTCGTCGAGCCTGGCTGTGGTGGTGCTTATCCTGTCCCTCGCCTCGGCGGGCCTGGTCTCGGCTGAACTCGTCATCGTGCTCGTGCTCGGCGCCAATCTCGGCGGCGCGATCCCACCTGTCATCGCGACATTGTCCGGCCCGGTGTCGGCGCGGCGCGTCACTCTCGGCAATCTCGCGGTGCGCGCGCTCGGCTGCTTCATCGCCCTGCCGCTGGCGGGCTATGGCGCCGAACTCATCCAGATGCTGCCCTTCGGTCCGGCCAAGCTGCCGGTCGACGCGCATCTCGCCTTCAACCTTCTGCTCGCAGCACTCGCCTGGCCGTTCTCCCGGCCGCTCGCCACCCTGATGGCCCGGCTGGTGCCGGATCAGCCGGAGCCTGACAACGCACCGAAATATCTCGATGCGCAGGAGCTTTCGACACCCGTCATTGCCCTTGCGAGCGCCACCCGCGAAGTGCTCGGCGTCGGCGACATCATCGAGCGCATGCTGGTTAGGGTCTCCGAAGCCTTCGAGCAGAATGATGCCAGCAAACTTGCCGAAATCCCGGCTCTCGAAGAGCGCGTCGACCGGCTGCAGCAGGAAGTGAAGATCTATCTCTCGAAGCTCGGCCGCGACGGACTCACCGACGAGAACGCCCGCCGTTCGATCGTCGTCATCGATTATGCGATCAATCTCGAACATATGGGCGACATCATCGAGAAGGGCTTGCGGGAGCAGGTGGCGAAGAAGATCTCGCTTGGCCTGAAATTCTCCGATGACGGTCATCAGGAACTGCGCAAGCTGTTCGACCTGACGATCGACAATCTGCGGGTCGCCCAGACGATCTTCGTCACCCGCGATTTCAATCTCGCGCGGCAGATGATGGAGATAAAGGTTGAGGTGCGCCGGATGGAGAAGCAGTCGGCCGAGCGCCATCTCGAACGCCTGCGCGACGGCCGCGCCGACAGCCTGCAGACCAGCTCGCTGCATCTCGACATGCTGCGCGACCTGAAGCGGGTCAACGCCCACATTGTCTCTGTGGCGCATCCGATCATGGACGAGAGTGGCCTGCTGATTGAAAGCCGTGTGCGGCCCGCCGCGGAGTGAGGATCAGTCTGCCGAAGGCAGGCGGCGCATGGTGAATTCGATCTGGTCGCCGTCGAGCTGGCGCCAGCTCTCCACCTCTGTCCAGTAGGCGGCTTTCGGATATTCGTCGAACCATTCCCGCGCCTTGGCGCGTGCGTCGATCAGGGCGAGGCAATATGTCTCACGCACGAAGTGGTCTTTCCTGCGGGAAGAAGTTTCCGCCCGATGTCTCGCTATCCTGCGCTTCAGGCCGTCGAAGGACGGAGGTCCTGGAACTTTTTTCATCAAACCTACCTCTTCAGAAAAGGTAGTATCGAAATTCGGGATTTGCGAGTCGAATCTTAGAAGCGCTTGGCGGTCCTTGCTTGGCTTGGCGAGATGCGGCGCCACCTGCTAAACGGGGCGGGTAATCGAGAATAAGCGAGTCGCTTCCTATGGAGATGCCGACCGCCGGAGGCGCGAATGGAAAGACCGGAACTGCCGATCGGCTTGCCTGAAGATATCGAAGAGAAGAAGGCGGCCGCCCGCAACTGGTTCGAAGGACTGCGCGATACGATCTGCGCCTCCTTCGAAACCCTTGAAGACGAGTTGGAAGGTCCGCTCTCCGATCAGGAGCCCGGCCGCTTCGTCGCCAAGGATTGGTGGCGCGAAAACGGCGGCGGCGGCCGCATGTCGATGATGGAGGGCCGTGTCTTCGAGAAGGTCGGCATTCACACCTCCACCGTCCACGGCGAGTTCTCTCCGGACTTCCGGGCGCAGATACCTGGCGCCAAGGACGATCCGCGTTTCTGGGCCTCGGGCATTTCGCTGATTGCCCATCCCGTCAATCCCAACGTCCCGGCCGTGCATATGAACACCCGCATGGTGGTCACCACCAGCCGCTGGTTCGGCGGTGGCGCCGATCTGACGCCGGTGCTGTCGCGCCGCCGCACCCAGGAGGACGAGGATAGCCAGCTCTTCCACAAGGCCATGGAGATCGCCTGCCGCAATCATGCCGTCGCCGATTACGATGCCTATAAGGCCTGGTGCGACGAATATTTCTTCCTGAAACACCGCAGCGAGGCCCGCGGCATTGGCGGCATCTTCTACGACTGGCTGCATTCGAGCGAGGACGCTGGCGGCTGGGACGCCGATTTCGCCTTCACGCGCGATATCGGCCGGGCCTTCGCCATGGTCTATCCGAAGATCGTCCGCACCAACTTCAATAAATTGTGGACGGAGGCTGACCGCGACGAACAATTGATCCGCCGGGGCCGCTACGTCGAATTCAATCTGCTGTATGATCGCGGCACGATCTTCGGCCTGAAGACCGGCGGCAACGTTGAATCCATTCTCTCATCGTTGCCCCCCGTCGTCCGTTGGCCATGACACTGTGATACTCATCGATAAATTCGAGGTGATGGGCCTTCACGAAAATTAAGCGTGTCCTAACTTTATATGTATGTGCGTAACAATCGGAGGAGGATTGTCATGACGATACAAAGTGGCTCGCCTGCGTCCACGGATGTCCAGGAAACATCCCGCACGATCGACACGTCCGAGTTTCTGACGCGCATCGCCGAGAAATTGCGGACCAAGAGCGGCTCAGATCTGCCGCTGTCCTGCTTCATCGAGCAGGTCAAGCTGCAATTGGCTGGCGGGAAGTCGCCGGAACAGCTGCAGAACGAAGCAGCCGCCGCCAACAGCAACCTGCCCGGCCAGCTTTCGGATACCTACAAAGCCTGGGCGATGCCCGACTGACATTGCCTTTACCGGCCGGCATATCTATGCCGGCCGGAACCTTCCCTCCCCCCGCACATTCATAAATCGCGTGAGATCGCGATCGTCTTTGTGTTTTGAACAGAGGAGAAGACCATGCGACTTTTCGAATGCGGCACTCTCGTCCCGGGCTGCGCCTGGCATACACGGGCAGACAGCGACGCCGAGGTGGTCCGCCGCGCCGTCGAGCACCTGAAAAACGCTCACGGCGAAACCACGATCCGCGAGAACATGGTGGACAATATCAAGGTTCGCATTCGTGATGAGGTGAATGCAGCCTGATTATTGCACCTGTTCCAGTAGCCGGGCGAGCAGCGCCGCCCGGTCGGAAACGAAGTTTTCCTCCACCCACTGGTTTTCCAGGCCGGCAAGCAACTCGCCGACGCGCGGGCCGGACGCGATGCCGACCGACATCACGTCGCCGCCGTTCAGCGGAAATTGCGGCTTCTTCCAGTTCGCGGCCTGATCCAAGAGCTTGATGAGCCGCGCCGACCGCGCCATTTCATCGAAATCCCCTTCAGCCTTGCCGCGCGCAACGCCGAGCGCCAGCTTGAGCCGCGTCATGATGCCGTCGGCTCCGTTGCGGTAAAGCAGCCGTTCGAAGGCGGCCGACGACATGCCGTCATTGGCGGGCGCGGCCATTGCCCAGGCCTTGAGGGTAGCAGCTTCCGCATTCGAGAGCTTAAGCCGGACTGCCAGCGCCTCGAGCCGCGCCGCATCGGGCGGCACGATCGCCGCAAGCCGTAGCAGCGGATCGGGCGTCCAGCCGAGCGCCTTTTCGGTGGCGACCAGCGAAGGGATGGCATCGATCCCCCATAGTTCCGATTCCGGCAGGATTTCCGTCAGCACTGCCACCTGCCGCATCCAGAGCAGCGCTCTGCCTGGATCGGCAGCACCGAGCAGCTTCCGCAGTTCCGACCAGACGCGTTCTGCCGAAAGCGTCTTCAGTTTCGACCGCGCCGCCGCACACGCCTTCAGCCCCTCGGCATCCGGCCGTCCGGAGCCGTAATAGGCAAAGAAGCGGAAGAACCGCAGGATGCGCAGATGATCCTCGGCAATACGCTTTGCCGCATCGCCGATGAAGCGGATGTTGCGCCTCTCGATATCGGCAAGCCCGCCGACCAGATCCACCACCTCGCCCCTAGCATCGGCATAAAGCGCGTTGATCGTCAGATCCCGCCGTTCGGCATCTGCCTTCCAGTCGGTGCTGAAGGCAACCTCGGCATGGCGCCCGTCGGTCTCGACGTCGGTGCGAAGCGTCGTCACCTCGAAGGGCTTGCCGTCGATGACGAGCGTCACCGTTCCGTGCTGCAGGCCCGTCGGCACCGCCTTGATGCCGGCCTCGGCCGCCCGCTCCATCACCGCCTCCGGCCTGAGTGTCGTGGCGATGTCGATATCGCTGACCGGCAGATCCATCAGGCTGTTGCGCACGGCGCCGCCGACGATCCGCGCTTCGCCGTCGTCGGCCCCACCGTCGGCCCCACCGTCGCCGTTGAGAAGTGCCAGGATCCGGCCGAGAGCCGGGTCGCGGAACCATGCTTGGTCGGCAAGACCGGTCATGCATAAAGCCTTTCGTAAAGCGTGCGGACGATGCCGGCTGTGATGCCCCAGATCATTCTGGTTTCATAGGGCACGCGGTAGAAATGCCGGTCGATGCCGTCGATGACACGCCGGTCGCGGGTATGATTGGCCGGGTCCATCAGGAAGGAAAGCGGCACCTCGAACACGTCGTCCACCTCGGTTGGGTTCAACGTCAGCGCGAAGCCAGGCGTGACGACGCCGAGCACCGGCGTGATGCGGAAGCCTGTCGAGGCAAGATAATTCGGCAGCCGCCCGACGGTCTCGACGAAGGAGCCGGGGAGGCCGATCTCCTCCTCCGTCTCGCGGATCGCCGCCATTTCCGGTGAGATATCGGCAGGATCGATCGAGCCGCCGGGAAAGGCGATCTGCCCGGAATGCTTGCGCAGCGTCGCCGTGCGCTTGGTGAAGATCACCTGCGCCTCCTCACCGTCGTCGACGACGGGCACGAGCACGGCGGCGTCGCGCAGCTTGAAGGTCTCGACCTCGGCCACGATATCGGGATTGAGGATGTGGTCCCCGTGATCACGCCAGGCATGATCGACCGGCCCGCCATTCTGGTTGAGCGCGCGGCGGCGGAATTCGGCCGCTGAGAACAGCGGATAACGGTGGGTGATCGCATCATTCATCGGCAAAGAGCATCCAGTTCGTCGGCCGGCATGACCGGGAAGACCTCGCCGCCGGAGCGGATCGCAAACATCGCCCGCCCCTCCGCGTCGAAAATCTCGCCCAGCGCGACCAGTTCATACATCACCGCACGCGACACCAGCGCCTCCAGCCGCCCGCGCACATGCAGATAGGGTTTTAGTTCGGCATTCTCGCCCGCAATGGCAAAGCGCAGCCGATGCTCTCCTCCCGCCTCCACGACATCGCCGACATTGGTGCGGAAGGTCAGCACCTGTCGGCCTTGCTCCTCCGTCACGCTCATCTCAACGGCGATGAACGGAGCGTCGACGACCCTTATCCCGACCTTTTCCACAGGAGTTACGAGATAGGTCTTCTGGTCGTCATCCTTCCTCAAAACCGTCGAAAACAGCCGCACCAGCGCTGGCCGGCCGATCGGCGTGCCCATGTAGAACCAGGTGCCATCGGCCCTGATCTCCATATCGATGTCACCGCAGAAAGGCGGATTCCACCGCTCGACTGGCGGTAACCCACGTTTTTTTCCGCCGCTTTCATCAGACGCGCGCGAAATTAGCGCAGCAAGTCCCGCCGCATCCGCCTGTCCGCTGATTTCCTCGGCTGCCATTCTTCCGTCCCGGTTTGTCCTTAACGAAGTGATGTCACGAGATAGTCATTCGCAACGAACTTGTCAGCCCGTCACATCTCCATAACTCTATCGGGTATGAGGCACATGTATAAGTCCGCCGATTCGCTGCCGAATGATTTCAGCCGTTGGAGATGCCCATGAGTATGATGAAGACCGAAGCCAGCCTCGATGAAAAGGCGATCGTCGCCGCTGCCGAAAAGGCGCTCTCCGATATCGCCGCCATCCGCGGAGAAGTCTCGAAGGTGATCTTCGGTCAAGAAAGCGTCGTCGAGAACACCATTCTCGCCGTGCTGTCCGGCGGTCATGCTCTGCTCGTCGGCGTTCCCGGCCTTGCCAAGACCAGACTGGTAACGACGCTCGGCGAAGTGCTCGGCCTCGCCGCCAATCGCATTCAGTTCACCCCGGACCTGATGCCCTCGGATATTCTCGGATCCGAGGTGATGGACCAGGACGACAGTGGACGCCGCTCTTTCCGCTTCGTCAAGGGCCCTGTTTTCGCTCAGCTGCTGATGGCCGACGAGATCAACCGCGCCTCGCCGCGGACCCAGTCGGCCCTTCTGCAATCGATGCAGGAATATCACATCACCATCGCCGGCCAGCGATATGACCTGCCGGCCCCCTTCCATGTGCTCGCCACCCAGAACCCGCTCGAGCAGGAAGGCACCTATCCCCTGCCCGAAGCCCAGCTCGACCGCTTCCTGCTGCAGGTCGACGTCAACTATCCCGAACTCGCCGCCGAGCGCCAGATCCTGCTCGAGACGACGGGCTTAGGAGAAACCCGGCCGGAAGCCGTCATTAACGCGCAGCGGCTGATCGAAATTCAGGCCCTGGTGCGTCAGATGCCGGTAAGCGACACGGTCGTCGATGCCATCCTGGCGCTGGTGCGTTCTGCCCGTCCCGGACAGGGCAATGCCTCGACCGACAAGAACGTCGCCTGGGGTCCGGGCCCTCGCGCCGGCCAGGCGATGATGCTCTGCGCCCGCGCCCGGGCGCTCTACGAAGGTCGTCTCGCGCCCTCGCTCGACGATATCTTTGCGCTCGCCGAACCAATTCTCCAGCACCGCATGGCGTTGACTTTCGCTGCCCGCGCCGAAGGCATGTCGGTGCGCGACGTCATCGCCGGACTGGTCAAGCAGGCAAAGGGATAAGGAAGCCGGACGCGTGGCATCTATCGGACAGATCGTCAACCCGACACCCGGCAGCGATGCCCTTTCCCGCGCCAGGCAGCGGGCCGCCCTGGTGCCGGACTGCCTGGTGGAAGCCAAGCGCATCGCCAACACGGTGATCGCCGGCTGGCATGGCCGTCGCAAACGCGGCATCGGCGAGAATTTCTGGCAGTTCCGTCCCTATGCCGAGGGCGAAAGCCTGTCGCGCATCGATTGGCGCCGCTCCGCCCGCGACGACCATACCTATGTGCGCGAGCGCGAATGGGAGGCGGCCCACACCATCTGGCTCTGGTGCGACATGTCGCCCTCGATGATGTACAAGTCGAGCTATGGCAGCGTCTCCAAGGAAAGCCGCGCGCTGGTCGTCATGCTGGCGCTGGCTGAAATCCTTGCCCGCTCCGGCGAGCGCATCGGCTGCCCCGGCATCATGGAACCCGCCTCCGCCCGCAACGCCGCCGAGCGCCTTGCGGCTGCGCTCATGCATACGCCGCTGACCGGCGGCCTGCCGGAAACGGCGATGATCCGCGGCTGGAGTGACCTCGTCCTCATCGGCGATTTCCTCGATGATGCGCCGGCGATCATGGAACGCCTCGGCCCACTTGCCCGCCGCGGCCTGCGCGGCCACGTGGTCGAGATAGCAGATCCCGCCGAGGAGATATTCCCTTATAGCGGCCGCACCGAATTCACCGACCCGGAGAGCGGCGCCAAGCTTATCTCCGGCCGCGCCGAACACATCCGCGATGCCTATCGCAACGCCTACCTCGCCCGCAGGGACAGCCTCGGCCAGTCGCTGCGCCATCTCGGATGGACTTTTGCGACCCACCGCACCGATCATCTGGCGTCGGAGGCGCTGGTTGCGGTGCACATGTATCTGTCCGGCATGCCGGCCAAGGCAACGCATGGAGGGCAGCTATGACCGCCCTTCCCTTCGCTTTCGCCTTTCCCGCCATTCTCGGCGCACTCGTCGCCCTGCCCGTCATCTGGTGGCTGCTGCGGTTGACGCCCCCACGTCCGAAGACCGAGGTCTTCCCGCCGCTGAAGATCCTCGCCTCCGTGTTGAAGCGCGAGGAGACTCCGGCGCAGAGCCCGTGGTGGCTGACGCTGCTGCGCATGCTGCTCGCCGCCACCATCATCCTTGCGATCGCCGATCCGGTTTTCAATCCGCGCACCAGTTCGCTCGCATCCGGTGGCCCGCTCGTCCTCTTCGTCGACAACAGCTGGGCGGCGGCGCCCGACTGGGAGCGCCGCATCCAGACGGCTGACGCGCTGATAGACGACGCCGAATCCGCCGGCACACCCGTATCGATCGCCTTCACCGCCGATCCGACCAACGACGCCGTACCAGGTAGCGCCGCTGCCGCCCGCGACAAGCTGGGCGCTGCCGAGCCGCGACCGCTCGTGCCGGACCGCGAGCGCGCCTTCCAGGCGTTGCGCGCAGCGCTGAACGGCATCAAGCCCGGCACCCTCGCCTTCCTGGCCGACGGCGCCGCCGCCAGGGCCGACGACGCGACGGTGCGCAGGCTCGCCGAACTCCAGCCCGCCGATCTCCGCCTGATCGAAGGCGATGCTGCACGAACGGTCGCGATTACCGCGGCAAACAATGCGGCTGATGCCATGACCGTCAAGGTCACACGGCTCAACAGCTCGCATGCCGCATCCGTGGCGCTGAACGCCGTCGATACCCAGGGCCGCTCGATCGCCAACGGCAGGGTGGATTTCGCCCCAGGCCAGAGTGTCGCGACGAGTTCGATCACTGCACCCTTCGAGATGCGCAACGATTTCGCCCGCGTCAGCGTCGATAACGCCGCGACAGCAGGCGCCGTCCACCTTCTCGACGACGCATTCAGGCGCCGCCGCGTCGTTTTGCTGTCCGGTGGAGGTGGGGATGAATTTCAACCGCTGCTCTCGCCGCTCTATTATATCCAGCGGGCGCTGCAGCCTTACGCGGATCTGATCCAACCGGCCGATTCCGATCTTTCGATCGCCATTCCGAAACTTCTCGCCAGCAACCCCTCCATCATCATCATGGCCGATATCGGCCGGCTGCCCGAGGACACCTACGAACCTCTGACGCGTTGGATTTCGAATGGCGGTATGCTCCTGCGTTTCGCTGGCCCGCGCATGGCCGCAGCCCCTGCGGACGATCCGCTGATCCCCGTCATCCTGCGCCAGGGAGAACGGGCGCTGGGCGGCACATTGTCCTGGAGCGAGCCGCAGTCACTTGCCGAATTTCCGAATTTCGGGCCTTTCGCAGGCATCGCGCGTCCCGCCGATGTCGTCGTTAAGCGGCAGGTCCTTGCCGAACCGACGCCCGATCTTGCCGAACGCACCTGGGCGAGCCTGGCTGACGGCACGCCCCTCGTCACGATGAAGCAGCTCGCCTCCGGACAGATCGTTCTGTTTCACGTCACTGCGGAAGCGACTTGGTCCGATCTGCCGATCTCGGGCACTTTCGTCGACATGCTGCGCCACCTCCTGCAGATATCGCGCTCGGGCGGCGTGACGTCGGAGGCGCGCGGCAATGCGCGTGTCGCTGAAACCCTGCCGCCATTCCGTATGCTGACGGCCAAGGGCACGCTCGTCTCCGAGACGGGTTCGGCGCGGCCGCTCATTCCACAGGCCGGAGCCGAATCGACGGCGAATTTCGACAATCCGCCCGGGCTCTATGGTTCGGAAGATGGTTTCACCTCGCTGAACGTCCTGCCCGAGAACGCCGAACTGACGCCACTCGACACAACGGGAACCAGTGCCGTGCGCGAAGGCCTGATCGGCGGCGAAAGCTGGTCGGCAAAGCCCGCGTTTTTTCTCGCAGCCTTTCTGCTGCTGCTGGCCGATAGCCTGGTCGTCCTGTTCATGAATGGCGCCTTCTCGCGACTACGCCCGGCTACCCGCACAGCGGCGATGATCGCCATTGCGCTCAGTGCCGTCTTTCTCATCCAGCCCGGCACGCTTCATGCCAACGACTCCCAGCCCGGCGACGACCTCATCCTGCAAAGGCTCGACAACACGCACCTCGCCTATGTCGTCACCGGTGAACAGGACGTGGACGATATATCCGAGCGCGGTCTCGAGGGCCTCACCCAGTTCCTGACTTTCCGCACGACGCTGGAGCCGGCGCCGCCCGTGGGCATCGACCTCACCAAAGACGAGCTCGCCTTCTATCCGATCATCTACTGGCCGGTTTCGGCAACGGCGCCGATGCCGTCGACGGCGGCGATCAGCCGTATCGATGCCTATATGCGCAACGGCGGCACCGTGCTTTTCGATACCCGCGATCAGATCAGCGCATTGGACAATGGCGGCAATGTCAGCGCCAACGGCCAGAGGCTGCAGGCAATCCTCGCCAATCTCGACATTCCGCCGCTGGAACCGGTGCCCTCCGATCACGTGCTGACGAAGTCCTTCTATCTTTTGTCGAGCTTTCCCGGTCGTTACGCCGGCAGCCCGCTTTGGATCGAGGCTCGGCAGGGCGGCCGCGAAGCGACCGAAAAATCTGCTGCGACGGCCGACGGCGTTTCGCCGATCCTGATCACCGGCAATGATTTCGCCGGCGCCTGGGCAATCGACGACAGCGGCGTGCCGATGCTGCCGACCGTGCCGTCCGATGAAGCGCAGCGCGAATATGCCTACCGTGCCGGCGTCAACATCATGATGTACATGCTGACCGGCAACTACAAGACCGACCAGGTCCATGTTCCCGACCTTCTCGAACGGTTAGGACAATGAGATGACCTTCGACTTTTCGCCCTTCCTGCCTTGGCCGATTCTAGCCGCACTGGCCGCCGTCAGCGCCATCATCGCTGCCTTCGCGATCTGGCGCGGCATTCGCGGCGCCTGGATCAGAACACTGGCAGCTCTCGCCATGCTGGCCGCCCTTGCCAATCCTGTGCTGCTGCAGGAGGATAGGGATCAACTGTCGACGATCGTCCCGGTTCTCGTTGATCGAAGCCAGAGCCAGCAGACACCCGATCGCGTCAAGATGACCGACGATGCGCTTGCGGCCTTGAAGGGACAGCTCGCCCGCTTCCCCCAGATAGAGCCCCGCTTCGTCGACGTCGAAGGCGACGTCAATTCCGACGTACCGTCGACGCGCCTGTTCGACGCGCTGTCGGCAAACATCGCCGATGTTCCGCCTGCCCGCATTGGCGGCGCTATCATGCTGACCGACGGTGAAGTCCATGATGTTCCGGCCGCCAATCAGGCGCTCGGTTTCGATGCGCCTATCCATGGCCTCGTGACCGGCAAGGCCAACGAATTCGATCGCCGCATCGAAGTCATCAAGGGGCCGCGCTTCGGCATCGTCAACGAGGAGCAGCAGGTCGTTCTGCGCGTCTTCGACGACGGCCCAAGCCCCGGTGGCACGGCCAATGTCACGGTGAAGCTGAATGGTGACGAGATCGCCACCCTGCAGGCGACGCCCGGCCAGGATACGCCCTTTTCCTTCAAGGTGCCCGCCGGCGGCAGCAACGTGCTTGAATTCGCCGTTGCAGCGCTCCCCGGCGAGGTCACCACCGCCAACAACCGCGCCGTTCACGTCATCGACGGCATCCGCCAGAATCTTCGCGTCCTTCTCGTTTCCGGCGAGCCGCATGCCGGCGAGCGCGCCTGGCGTAACCTGCTGAAATCCGATGCCTCCGTCGACCTCGTCCACTTCACCATTCTGCGCCCGCCGGAAAAGCAGGACGGCACGCCGATCAACGAGCTATCGCTGATCGCCTTTCCGACGCGCGAACTCTTCGTCGACAAGATCAAGGATTTCGACCTGATCATCTTCGATCGCTACCAGCACCGCGGCGTGCTGCCGCTGCTCTATTACGATTACATCGCGCAATATGTCGAAAACGGCGGCGCGCTGCTGATCGCAGCCGGTCCCGAGCATGCCGGCCCGGATTCCATTGCACTGACGCCCCTTTCCTCGGTCCTGCCCGCGACGCCCACCGGAGAGATGATCGAGAAGGCCTTCTATCCCCGCCTCTCCGAGGAAGGCCGCAAGCATCCCGTCACCCGCGGCCTGGACGGCTCGGGCGAGGATCCGCCGCATTGGGGTCGCTGGTTCCGTAGCGTCGATGTCGACCGGCCGCAGGGGGAGACGATCATGCTGGGTGCCGACAACCACCCGCTGCTGGTGCTGAACCGCGCCGGACAGGGTCGCGTCGCCATGCTGCTTTCCGATCAGGGCTGGCTTTGGGCACGCGGCTTCGAAGGCGGCGGGCCGAACGTTTCGCTCTATCGCCGTATCGCCCATTGGCTGATGAAGGAGCCGGCGCTCGAGGAAGAAGCGCTGACGGCGCGCGCCTCCGGCCGGACACTTGAAGTCACCCGCCAGACGATCGGCGACAATCCGGGCAACGCCACCGTGCGTTATCCCTCAGGCAAGACTGAAACCCTGCCGCTCACCCAATCCGAACCGGGGCTCTACAAGGCCGAGAAGAGGATGGACGAAATCGGCCTCTTCGAAATCCGCAACGGCAGGCTGTCGACGCTCGTTCATATCGGCGCCGTCGACGCACCTGAATTCAAGGCGATGATCTCGACGACCGATGTGCTGAAGCCGGCCGCCGACAGAAGCAAGGGTCTCGTCACCCGCGTCGCTAACGAAAATGGCAGGATCACCGTCCCGCCGATCCTGCCGGTGCGCGGCCAAGTCCGCCTCGCCGACAACGATCGCATGGTGATCCGCATGACCAGCGAAACGGTCTTGAAGGGCATCAACACGCTGCCGCTCTTTGCCGGTTTCGCCGGCGTCGGCATCCTGCTGCTAGCCTTCGGAACCATGTGGTGGCGCGAAGGGCGATAATCGCATGCCGGAATTCGAGCTGACCGCTTCACCCTCGCCGGAGGAACTGGCTGCGATCACCGATGCGCTCTCGGCCTTCAACACCAGCGATGTCGGCCCCTCCGATCGCCGGCCGCTCACCGTTCTCATCCGTGATACCGACGGCAAGGTGACCGGCGGCCTGTCGGGCTTCACCGCCTGGGGCTGGCTCTTCACCCAGATGCTCTATATTCCCGACACGCTGCGCGGCACCGGTCTCGCCGGCAAGATCCTTGCAAAGGCGGAAGAAGAGGCCAAGGCGCGCGGCTGCCGCGGCGCCTGGATCGACACCTTCAGCCCGCTGGCTCTCAGTGCCTATTTGCGTCAGGGTTATGAAGTCTTCGGCGAGCTCGAGGATTTCCCGGAAGGTCGTAACCGCAGCTTCCTCCGGAAAACCCTCTGATCATCCATGCCAGGCAATTGCGCCCTTCAGCCGTTCGTGTACGCCCTCAGCCATCGGAACGACGAGCACACGGCCGGGATCGACGGGTCCTGGAAAGGAAAGTGCATTATATGTGACCTTCTCGAAGCCGAGCGGGCCGTAATAGGGCGGATCGCCGACGAGGATCACGGCTTCCGAGCCCTTGCGTCTTGCCGCCTCCACCGCGATCCGCACCAGTTCGCGACCGATGCCCTGGTTCTTATGGGAGGGACGGACGGCAAGCGGGCCGAGAAGGTGACCCTTCACCGTGCCGGCCAGCACCGGCGTCATGCGCACCGAGGCGATCGTCTCGCCATTGTCGGTGCAGATGAAGGAGAGCGACAGATCATGCGGCCCCTGCTCACGGATGCGCGCGGCAGCGCGCGTGAAGCGGCCCGGACCGAAAGCTTCCTCATTGATGTGTTCGATGGCGGCGTCATGGGACGCGTCTTCGGTGAGGTAGACGAGATCGTGCTGGTACATGATGACAGAAACCGGATGGACAGATTGATGGGTCTCGAACACGCCTTGGGCGTTCGGGAGCATCAGCGTCGTCGCGGGTTTCTGGAAATGAACATCAGGCAAAGATCCTAAAATCGTGAAGTGGCCGATAGCAGGAAAAATTTCCGCCGTCCAACGCAAAATGCACGCTTCTGCGCTCGGAACTATGCAGTGCCCAAACCGCGTGACACACTGTTCAACCTTTACCGCCTGCAAAGCCCCGCTATCTCAGCTAACTTCGGCCCCGACACGCAACCAAAGGAAATGAAGATCATGGGAATGCTGGTGGACGGCGTCTGGCATGACATCTGGTACGACACGAAGGAAAGCAAGGGCCAATTCAAGCGGCAGCCCTCGCAGTTCCGCAACTGGGTGACATCGGACGGTGAGGCCGGCCCTTCCGGCAGCGGCGGCTTCAAGGCCGAAGCCGGGCGTTACAATCTCTATGTCTCGCTTGCCTGTCCCTGGGCGCACCGCACGCTGATCTTCCGCAAGCTAAAGAAGCTGGAGGAGCTGATTTCAGTCTCCGTCGTCGATCCGCTGATGCTCGAGAACGGCTGGGAATTCAAGATCGGCGACGGCGCCACCGGCGACCAGCTCTTCGGCGCCGACACCCTCTGGCAGATCTACCTCAAGGCCGATCCCCACTATTCCGGCCGCGTCACCGTTCCCGTGCTTTGGGACAAGACGACCGCCACGATCGTCAACAACGAATCGGCCGAGATCATCCGCATGTTCAACAGCGCCTTCGACGGACTGACAGGCTCGAAGGCCGATTTTTATCCGGACGACCTCCGCGCCGAAATCGATGCGCTGAACGCCACTGTCTACGACACCGTCAACAATGGCGTCTACAAGGCGGGCTTTGCCACCACTCAGGAAGCCTATGAGGAAAACGTCGGCAAGCTGTTCGAAACCCTCGACATGCTCGACGACCGCCTTGGCAACAGCCGCTACCTGTTCGGCAACAGGCAGACCGAGGCCGACTGGCGCCTGTTTACGACCCTGGTGCGCTTCGACCCCGTTTATGTCGGCCATTTCAAATGCAACATCCGCCGGATCGCCGATTACCGCAATCTGTCGGGCTACCTGCGCGATCTCTACCAGACGGCCGGCATTGCCGAAACGGTGAACCTGAAGCACATCAAAGAACACTATTACCGCAGCCACAAGACGATCAACCCGACCGGCATCGTTCCCGTCGGCCCGGCGCTTGATCTCGACAGCCCGCATGGCCGCGCTACTGCGCCGCGCGTCTTTTCAGACGCGCAAAGGACGCTCTAACATCTAGAATTGCTGCATACCGCGGCCTGAGGGACTCTTACCAGCGGTGGTCGGGCTCCTGCTCACCTCGAAGCTCGGCGAGGCGGCGATGTGTCGCCTCGGTCGTGCCCTCGGGCAGACTGTCGAGCGAAAAGAAGCCGCTGTCGGAGATCTCCCAGTCCGGTGGGCGTGGCGCCGTCTGCTCGACGCTCGCCCGGTAGAACACGACATGGTCCCGGCGGGTGTTGGTGGTGTTGAAATAGACCTGCACCAGCTGCGGCTTGCCGATGATCCTGAGGTTGCCCTCCTCGCGCAGCTCTTTCGCAAGCGCTTCTTCGACCGTCTCGTTGCGCTCCAGTCCGCCGCCCGGCATATGCCAACCGCCGACATAGCTGTGGCGCACGAGGAAAATCCGACCGTCCGCATCGAAGCACGCAGCCCTGACACCCATCGTCATGCCGCGGGCGAAGGAGAAATAGACATGCAGGAGGCGCAAGGCCAGCCTGATGTGAGGGGGCCGCTTCTCTTTATCCACCATCGCTCCGTTTCAGCTCTTCATCGCGCCGGATGTGTTTGATTTGTCAATAAGCTGGTCTATGTCTCGTAGCATGTTTAAGCTCGCGCATATTTCCGACGTCCACCTCGGGCCGTTGCCCAGTCTTTCCATTCAAGAGCTGTTTTCAAAACGCATAACAGGCTTTGTGAACTGGCATCGAAATCGACGCAAGCACCTTTTCGGCAGCACGCTGGATCTGCTGCTCGACGACATCCGCGCCCATCAGGCAGATCACCTGGCAGTCACCGGCGACCTCGTCAACCTGGCGAGCGGCATTGAGATTCGCGCCGCCGCTGCCTGGCTGCGCGCGCTCGGCGATCCCGCGAACACGTCAGTCGTTCCCGGCAATCATGACGCCTATGTGCCCGGCGCCTACGAGAAGTCGATGCGCGCCTGGTACGATTATGTCCGCGGCGATCTCGCCCCGCCGCAATGGCAGGAGGATCGCCATATCTTCCCTTATCTGCGCATCCGCGACAAAGTCGCGATCGTCGGCTGCTCGACAGCGGTCGCCACCCCTCCCTTTGCCGCCTCCGGCTTTTTCGGCGCGCGACAGGCCCGCGATACAGTCAACGTGCTGCGCGCGGCCGGCGAAGCCGGTCTCTTCCGCGTTGTCATGATCCATCATCCGCCGATCCGCGGCGCCACGGCCTTTTACAAACGAATGATCGGCATCCGCCGCTTCGCCGCCGTGATTTCGACGGGCGGCGCCGAACTCGTGCTGCATGGCCATACGCACCTGAACACGCTGCACTGGCTGCGCGGCCAGGTGCAGCCAGTGCCTGTCGTCGGCATCGCGTCAGCCTCGCAGGGCCCGGGCAGCATCAGGCCGCCTGCCGCCTACAACCTCTTCTCCATCGACGGCTCGCCCGGCGCCTGGGAGCTCAGCGGCGAGCGCTTCAGCCTCAACAGGGCCGGCGACGCGGTGATGTCGGAAAGCGCAGATATTTTCACGCGTTAGCGCCGGTTCCGGACTCCTTTTATCCAGCACTTGAACCGATCTGAGAGGACGTCAGGCCATCGTCGCAACAATCACCATGGCGGCCGCTTAACCTCTTGGTATTTTTAGCGGTAAGCGTACAATCCCGGCGATTGCATCGCCTGAGAACGGAGCACACTTATGACGTCTTCTTTCCGTCACCTGTCCATAATTTCGCTCGCCGCCGGCTTTGCCTTCGGCATCGCCACGGCTGCTTTCGCGGTCGGCGACAACAACGATGACACCAATCCGCCGCCGAAGACCCAGACGACCAAGACCTGCACCGGCGGCAAGGTCTGGGACAAGGCCAAGAAGGAATGCGTCAATCCGAAGAAGAGCAGCTTCAATGACGACGATCTCTATAAGTTCGCCCGCGAGTTTGCCTATGCCGATCAGTATGACAATGCCATCACCGTGCTCAATCTCGCCCGCAATCAGAACGACCCGCGCATCCTGAACTATCTCGGCTACGCCAACCGCAAGGCCGGTCGCATGGAGCTCGGCATGTCCTACTATCGTAGGGCGCTACAGGCGGATGAGAACTACATCCTCGCCCGCTCCTATATGGGCATGGCGATGGTGGAACAGGGAGATATCCAGGGAGCCCGCGTCCAGCTTGTCGAAATCCGCGATCGCGGCGGCGAAGGCACATGGGCCTATCGGGCTCTGCTGCAAAGCTTGAACGGCTACAAGACATATTGACGCAAGGTTTGTGGGCAACAATGCGAAAATCCCTTGAGAAAAGGGGATGAAGACGGCCGGATGCTTGCGAAGTGCAGCAGATTTGTTTCATAAAGCACTGGCATCGTCGGCGTCGATAAGGCCGGCTTCGCGTTCGACGGCGAACCCTTCGTCCGCGAAACCATTGTGAATGCTTCTTGGATAGACAATGCGTCAACCCGCAACGACCATCGATCTCCGGCGTGATCTCGTCGGCCTTCTGCCCCGCCTTCGCCGCTTCGCGATCACGCTCGCGGGTGAGGCTGCCGTGGCCGACGAACTCGTTCAGGCCGTCTGTCAGCGCGCCATCACCAAGGGCAATCAATGGAGCGGTGAAGGCCGGTTGGAAAGCTGGATCTACACGCTTGCCCGCCAGCAATGGACCGACGACAGCCGCAAGCGCAAGCCGAAGGCTTCCGTCCGCGGCAACGTCACCGATATACGCGAGGCCGCGCGCGAACGCTCGGCTGGAGCCGATCCGGACGGCATCCATCACATGATCGCCGATATGCCGGACGGTCTTTCCAGCATGTTCCTGCTCGTCGACGTCGAAGGCCACAGCTACCAACAGGCGGCCGACATCATGGGCACGCCGGTGGCAAATGTCGTCTCCCAACTCGCGACCGCAAGGCTGCATTTTGCCGGGCTTGCCGGCACCCACCCGATCCACAGGTACTGAATTTGCTCGATCTCAGGAAATTGCCGCTCGAAGCCCAGCTCACCGCCCTTCTCGATGGCGAGGTCTCGCCCGAACAGCGGCACGAACTGGAGCAGCGCCTGGCAACCGACGAGAGCACGCGCCGGCTGCACGAGAAGCTGCGCCACGGCGCCGATTTCGGCCGCCACCGCTTCGACGATATCCTGAAGGAGCCCGTGCCGCTCGCCCTCGTCCGCGCGATCAAAAGCACGCAGCCGCCAAAAACGCCGATCGCCCAGCGCGCCACGCGCCCGCATGTGAAACTGGCGCCGAGCGGCCCGCAGGCACTGGCCGCCGCTCTCATCCTCTTCGCCGTCGGTTGCGGTATCGGCTATTTCGTCGGCACCGCCCCGGATGCCGACGAAATAGCCACCACAACCTCCGCCACCGCACCGGCCAATACCAGCGACTGGCTGGGCGACGTCACAGCCTATCAGCGCCTGCTGATCCGCCAGCCTCGTCATCTCGTCGAAGTGCCCGCCTCGCAGGCCGAGGAAATCTCCAGCTGGCTGACGACCGCGATCGGCGTGCCCTTCCGCGTGCCGGATCTCAGCGGCGAAGCCTGGACCTTCCAGGGCGCCCGCGTCATCCTCGGCGACAGCCGCCCTGTCGGCCAGCTCGTCTATTCCAACGCCGACGGCGACGTAATCTCCATCTGCTTCCGCAAGGACGCGCAGCCACCGGAGACCGACGACTTCAAGGAAACGATCAAGGACGAGATCGGCCTCGTGACCTGGCACAATGCCGGCACGTCCTACGTGCTTGCCGGCCCCTCCGCCGAAGCGACGCTCGGCCAGCTCGCAATGAAAATCGCTACCGCGATCTGACGGCGCCCTGATGCATCTCGCCCGGAATTGCGCAGCGGGATAACGACATACAAAAACAAAGAGCTAAAGCGCGTCGCATGAATCAAGTTTGATGCGACGCGCTTTAGCTCCAATTCATTTCAAGCCGCATCGATCGCGGCCTGAGTTCTTAAGATCAGGCCTTGCCGGCCTTCACCTCGAGCACGCGGTTTGCCGCCGAGACGATCGCTTCCAGCGATGCCGCGACGATGTTGGTATTGACGCCGGCTCCGAACAGCTTGCCGCCGGGATAGGAAGTCTCGACATAGGAGATCGCTGCCGCGTTCGAGCCGTGCTGCAGCGAATGTTCGGAATAGTCCTCGACCGACATCTCGATGCCGAGATAATGCGACAGCGCGTTGATGAAGCCGTCGATCGGGCCGTTGCCGCGTCCTTCGATGCGCTTGATCTCGCCATTGTCGGTGATCTCAGCCGCCACGATCCGCTGACCCCTGTGCTCGGTATCGGGATAGGTGTGGTGGTCAACGAATTTGAGGCGCGCGCCCGGCTGCGTCACGTAGCGCTCGATAAAACGGTCGTAGATCCGCTTCGAAGGAAGCTCCTTGCCCTCTACGTCGGTAATACGCTGGATATCCTCGCGGAACTCGACCTGCAGGTTGCGCGGCAGGTTCAGCCCGTAATCCTGCTGCAGAATATAGGCGATGCCGCCCTTGCCGGACTGCGAGTTGATGCGGATGATCGCCTCATAGGAACGGCCGACATCGCGCGGATCAATCGGCAGGTATGGGACTTCCCAGACGGGATGGTTGGCGACCTGCGCCGCCTTCATGCCCTTATTGATCGCATCCTGATGCGAGCCTGAGAAGGCCGTATAGACCAGCTCGCCGACGTAAGGATGACGCTCGGAAATCGCCATCTGGTTCGAATATTCGAACACTTCCTTGATGCGCCCGATGTTCGAGCAGTCGATTTCGGGATCGACGCCTTGCGTGAACATGTTCAGCGCCATCGTCACCATGTCGACATTGCCGGTGCGCTCGCCATTGCCGAAGAGCGTGCCTTCGACGCGGTCGGCGCCTGCCAGCAAGGCCAGTTCGGCGGCGGCGATCCCTGTGCCGCGGTCGTTATGCGGATGCAGCGAAACGATCAGGTTGTCACGATTGTCGAGGTTGCGGCACATCCATTCGATCTGGTCGGCATAGACGTTCGGCGTCGCCATCTCGACGGTGGACGGCAGGTTGATGATCAGCTTGTTATCTGGCGTCGGCTTGACGACCTCGATGACGGCATTGCAGATTTCCAAAGCCACCTCGAGCTCAGTGCCGGTGAAGCTCTCCGGCGAATATTCGAGACGATAACCACCGCCCGCCTTGGCGGCCATGTCGGTGATCATCTTGGCGGCATCGACGGCGATCTGCTTGATGCCCTGCACATCCTTGGCGAAGACGACGCGGCGCTGCAGCTCGCTGGTCGAGTTATAGAAATGCACGATCGGCCGGTTTGCGCCTTCCAGCGCCTCGAAGGTGCGGGTGATGAGTTCCGGGCGGCACTGCACCAACACCTGCAGGGAGACGTCGGCGGGCACGTTGCTCTCTTCGACACACCAGCGGGCGAAATCGAAGTCGGTCTGCGAGGCCGAGGGGAAACCGATCTCGATTTCCTTGAAGCCCATCTCCAGCAGCAGCTGGAACATCCGCGCCTTGCGATCGTGGCCCATCGGGTCGACCAGTGCCTGGTTGCCGTCGCGCAGGTCGACCGAGCACCAGACCGGCGCCTTGGTGATGGTTTTCGTCGGCCAGGTGCGGTCGGGAATGTTCACCTGCGGATACGCCCGGTATTTCACCGCAGCGTCGGGCATGCCTTTTGCAGCGTCGGACATGCCTTTTGCGGGGGCGGCCTTCAGTGAGGATTGCGTCTTCGCGTCCATCGTATCGTCTCCTCGTCCCGGCATTTGCCCGCTCTTAGCCGATCGTATCAGGCTTGGCGATATACAAATGCGGACCTTTGTCGGTCATTAGTTCAATTTTGAAAGTGAGTCGCGAGGAGCGATGGCCGGGCGGGCCTTCGGCCGCCGGGCGCTCCTCAAAGGACCCGGCAACCGCGCGTAAGGCCGAGGAGAAGAAGCGAGGTCAGGGCGCGCGTATTGTCACGCAGGGCGATGCGGCCGCGTGCAATCGTGTCAGAAATTCTGGCGCCAGTGGTCTTCATGGCCGCGCTTATAACCTCGGGCGGTGGAACTGGCAAGCCCTTGCCAGGCTTTTGGCGGCCGATGGCGCAATGACATTCCGCTATCGCGGCTGGCTTCGATCTTTCCAAACACTCACCAGCCGCGCCAGCGCCAGCATCAGCCCGCCCGCGATCAGGCCCCAGAAAGCGCCGGAAATGCCGCCGAAGGAAACGCCTGAGGCGGTGACCAGGAAGGTGATCGCCGCCGCCTCGCGCGACTCCGGGGCCTGGAAGGCCGACATCGCCGAGGAGGAGAAGGCGCCGACCAGTGCCAGCCCTGCCACCGCCTCGATCAGGACGGGAGGCGCAAGGGCGACGAAGGCAGTCACCGCGCCAGCGAGCAGCCCGAGGATGACATAGCCGACGCCGGCGATCAGTGACGCCCAATAGCGCCTCTTCGGATCGGCGTGGGCATCCTGTCCGGCACACATCGCCGCGGTGATTGCCGCCAGATTAACAGCATGGCCGCCGAACGGCGCCGACAGCAGGGAGAAAAAGCCGGTGACGGCAAAGAGCGGACCGGGTTTCGGATCGTAGTGATTGACCTTCAGGACCGCGATACCCGGAATATTCTGCGAGGCCATGGTGACGATGAACAGCGGCAGCGCGATCGAGACAAGGCCGGCAAGATTGAACACCGGCCAGATGATCTCCGCCGTCGGCACCAGCGACCGTTCGAGCGAACTCAGTGCACCGTCGGGAATATCGACGCCAAAGACCAACACCAGCACGAAGGCAGCGAGCGCTGCCGGTACCGCCCACAGCCGCTTGAAGGCGCCGACGACGATCCAGGCGACGACGATCGGCAGGCCGAGGAGCGGGTTGAAGCCGATCGCCTTCACCGGCGCGAAGCAGAGGCCGATCAGCACGCCTGATAGCATCGCATTGGCGAGCGGCGCAGGAATGGCGGCAACCGCCCGGCCGAGCGGCTTGAAAAGTCCGGCGACGACAATCAACGCAGCACAGATCAGAAATGCGCCGACCGCCGCATTGAAGCCGCCGTCGATTGCCCCGGTGCTTGCCAGCAGCGCGGCGCCGGGCGTCGACCAGGCGATACTGATCGGCAATCGCGTCAAGGCACAGAGCACGATCGCGCAAACGCCCATGGAGATCGACAACGCCATCAGCCCCGAAGCCGCTTGCGCATCCGTCGCACCGACCGCTTCGAGCCCGTGCAGCACGACGGCAAACGAGCTGGCAGAACCGACGAAGGCGGTCAGCAGCCCCATGAACAGGGCCTGGACGGAAAAATCTTTGTGCATGGCGGGACTCTTGGACTGTAAGAACGGCGCATGGAGCATGATGGTTGCCGCAGGCGCAAGTCCGGATTCAGGCCTTTCCGTTCAGTCCTCGCCGATAGGAGTGCTATCTCCACTCAAGCACTGCTGAAAGCAAACCGCCCTCACCTGAGATCTGCAGGCAAGGGCGGGTTCTTAGCAGCTTTGAATGAGAGAACTCAGATATCGGCCTGCGACGTCACGATCCGCGAGACGAGGCCATAATCCTTCGCCTCTTCGGCCGAAAGCCAGTAGTCGCGATCGGTATCCCTGGCGATCTTGTCGAGCGGCTGACCGGTGGCCTCAGCCATGATCCTGTTCAGGCGGTCGTTCATCTTGATGATCTCGCGCGCCTGGATCTCGATATCGGATGCCATGCCGCGCGTGCCGCCGGAGGGCTGATGCAGCAGGAAGCGGGTGTTCGGCAGGCACAGGCGCCGCTCCTTCGGAGTGGCGACATAGATCAGCGCGCCGGC
The DNA here is from genome assembly GCF_019685125.1 of Rhizobium sp. NZLR10. Taxonomy (NCBI): domain Bacteria; kingdom Pseudomonadati; phylum Pseudomonadota; class Alphaproteobacteria; order Hyphomicrobiales; family Rhizobiaceae; genus Rhizobium; species Rhizobium sp. NZLR10. Next base: position 75,877 of record NZ_JABDWE010000023.1, read on the forward strand.
CGAGGCGACCCAGCCGGTGCCGATCATCCAGACCTTCGGCTTGATGAACTTGACCATGTCATGGATGGAATCGCCGGATTCGACGTGGCCGCCGGGCGAATTGACATAGATGCGGATGTCTTCGTCGCTGGCCGCAGCAAGCGCCACGAGCTGCGAGCAGACCTTCTGCGCCAATTCCTGATTGATCGGTCCGTAGATGAAGATCGAACGCGACTTGAAAAGATTCGCCTCCGTTTCCTTGCCGAGCGGCAGTTCCTTCGTCTTGTCGTCCTGGTCTTCGTCGTTCATTCGAACCTCTTGGAGATGAATTCGGCTTCCCCGCACATAGTGCGACTCAATGCCTAAAACAATGTGGGAAAAACACAAGGCACCGAAGCGATGGAGATATCCTTAAGAAGCCGCGCGTCGTTCTGCAAGCCTTACTGAATTGTAACGGGCAAAGGCTTTGAAAAGCCTAAATCGGTTCCTACCTCAACCTCACGCAGCGAAAGCTGCACCGAAAAAATCATCGAGCGTTCTTAATACGTCCGGTCGGACACGGGAGCGCTCTGGAGCAACAGGAGACAGGACATGTCACCCGAAGAACGCCAATTGCTGACTGCCCTCTTCGATCGTGTGCGCACCGCGGCCGCCCAGCCGCGCGACCGCGACGCCGAGGCCCTGATCGACCAGGCGACGCGCGAGCAGCCCTCGGCCACCTATTATCTTGCCCAGGCCGTCATCGTTCAGGAAAAGGGGCTGGAGGCGGCGGCCAACCATATCAAGGAGCTCGAGGAGCATGTCCGCCAGCTGGAAGCCGGCGCGAACGATCACCGCCAGGCCGAACAGGGCGGCGGCTTCCTGAGCTCGATCTTCGGCAACACCCAGACGCAGCAGCCAGCACCCATTCCGTCCAGCCCTGGCGCTTCTGGTCCCTGGGGCCAGCAATCACGCGCCTATGACGAACCCCGCGGCTACGACCGCGATGCCCGCCAGCCGCAGCAGCAGCCGACTGGCCCCTGGACCCAGCAGGCCTCTGCGCCTTCGGCCGGCGGCGGCTTCCTGCGCGGCGCGCTCGGCACGGCAGCGGGCGTTGCCGGCGGCATGCTGCTTGCCAATTCACTGAGCGGCATCTTCGGCAATCACATGTCCTCGCTCGGCTGGGGCTCGCCCTTCGGCGCAAACCCCTTCGGCAATGCCAGTGCTCCCACCGAGGAAACCGTCATCAACAACTATTACGGCAATGACGACACAAGCCAGGCCTCGGACAACGCTGCCGATGACAACGACAATGCCAATGTGCAGCAGGCCGATTACGACGGCGGCGACGATTCTGCCGACGACTCATCCGGTGGCGACGTCACGGACGTGTGAGGTTTATTAGGCAGAAATGGGCGGCAGTTGGTTTCGCATTGCCGCACTGTTGCCCGGCCCTTCGCTTTAAGCTCAGGGCGTTCGCTGCTGCAATCGATTCACTGGATCGATTGCTCGGGCTTCGCCCGACCGCAGCTCACCCGCGCCCGCGATAGGTGGCGACGCCCTGCTCCGGCAGCCACACCCCTTCCGGCGGCGTGCCCGTCTGCCAGAACACGTCGATTGGAATGCCGCCGCGCGGATACCAGTAGGCGCCGATCCTCAACCACCTGGGATCGAGCAGCTCGACGATGCGCTTGGCAATGTAGATCGAGCAATCCTCATGAAAAGCGCCGTGATTGCGGAAGGAATGCAAGAAGAGCTTCAGCGACTTCGATTCCACCAGCCATTCGCCGGGAATGTAGTCGATGACGATATGGGCGAAATCCGGCTGCCCGGTCATCGGGCAGAGCGAGGTGAATTCCGGCGCGGTGAAGCGCACCACGTAATCGGTGCCGGCATGGTTGGACGGCACTTTTTCAAGCACCGCCGCCTCCGGCGACCGCGCGGTTTCGGTTTGCTGGCCCAGCATCGACAGGCTGGAGGTATCGGTATTCGGCATCATGCCTCCTTGACGACCTTGACGCGGATGCCGTGAGCCTTTTCGCCCTCCGGCTCCACATGAATTGCAATGGTGGCGCCCTCGTGCACCGCCCTGATGGCATCCTCAAGGCGGTCGCAGATATCATGCGCCTGGCGTACCGACATGCCGCCTGGCACCACCATATGAAAATCGATGAAGGTCACGGTACCCGCCCGCCTCGTCTTCAGGTCGTGCACGCCGATCGAACCCGCCGCGTGGGTAGCGATCGCCTGCTTGATCGCCTCCTCCTCCTGCGGCTCGACCGCCTGATCCATCAGCCCGCCGATCGATTGTGAGATCACCTTCCAGCCTTGATAAAGGATGTTGACGGCGACGAGAATGGCAAGCACCGGATCGAAGATCGCATAACCCGTCGCCAGCGCCAGCAGCAGGCCGACGAGCACGCCGACTGAGGTCACCACATCGGACATGATATGCTGCCCGTCTGCGGCAAGTGCGGCCGAGCGATACCTGCGCCCGGTCCGGATCAACAGCCGCGCCCAGACCGCATTGATGACGCCGGCCGCGACATTGATCGCAAGGCCGAGCACAGGTGCGTCGAGCATGCGCGGCTCGGCGAGGTAACCGACCGCCTCGTTGACGATCAACAGTGCGGCGACGACGATCAGCACGCCCTCGGTAACGGCCGACAGATATTCCGCCTTGTGATGGCCGAAGGGATGGTCGTGATCGGCCGGCTTCTGCGCATAGCGAATGACGAAAAAGGCGATGAAGGCGGCAACGACGTTGACCGTCGATTCGAGGCCGTCCGACAGCAGCGCCACCGACCCGGTGACCCACCACGCCACCATCTTTAGGCCCATGACGCCAAGCGACAGCGGTATCCCCCACATCGCCAGCGTCCGAACCGTAAGGTCGCCGTTGTCACTCATATCGTCCCCCTGCGGTTGCGAATGAATTGCAGCTCTCAAGCCGTTGAAACGCAAAACCGCCCACGCGACGATCGCGAAGGCGGTTCAGATTGAGGGTGATATGGGCGATGAAGGAGGGTTTGTCAAAGGGAATGAAACGTCGTTCACAGGCGGTGCCTCCCCGATTGAGAGCTGCGTAACCTCCGATGGCGGGTGCCGGGCGGTTCAAGGGGCCGGGTCGGAAAGGACAGGTTGCGGCCAGCGCAAGAGCGCGGCCTGCCCTGCGGGCGTCAGGGCGTAGATACCCTTCTCTATACGCTCGAACCATCCGTAGACGTTGTCGCGCAGGATCGGGCCGGCATTCGCCGCAAGCGCCCTCATCTCCCGCGGTCGTACCAGACCACGTTCGAGTGCTGAGGCGCAGAGCAGTGCCTGCTGGCGATAAGCGGTCATGATCGGCGCTCGCGAACCACCACCGACCGCAGGATCCCCACGGCGGCGCTTGTGCTCGCTGACGAGGCGCGAGCGCCTTTTTGGGTTGGTCCGCGGCATCGGTGAAATGGAACCGACGATAATGCTGACCTCGCCGCCATCGGAGACGCCGAGCATGCCGATACCGAGCCGCCGGCAGAGGTCGCGGTAACGCCTGTCGGCCTCCCGCCCGCGGCCCTTGGCGGAAACACGCGCCGCGATCCAGACTTCATCGCTCATCGCCGCGCGGTCGACCGCCTGCAGAAGCAGTTCGAGGTTGAAGGAGAGTTTCAGTTCGCAGACCACCACGACCGGCGGCTCGCCATCGCTCAAGCCAACGAGATCGCACTTTCCGACCTCGCCCTTCACGACATAACCGGCCGCCTCCAGGAAGGCTTTGACGGGCAGGTAAAGCGATGTCTCCATGGCAGAAAGATGCTTCAGGCGGCGTTGAGATCGGCAATCTCGCCATATCGCGCGAGCAGCCGCGGCGAGGACATGTCGCCGGTTTCCTCGTCGACAATTACGGCATAGGCCGCCACGCCGACGAAACGCTCAGCCATCGCCGAAGCGATCTTTTCCGCGCTGACGGAGTTGGATGCCTGGCGCATTTCGCCGGGTACGAGGTTGCCGCGGTTCTTGCGGTAAGGGAGAACGATGAATTTTTCACTGGCCACGGCAACGGGTTCCGATTGATCGTTCCTGAAATGTTCTGATTTGCTTGAGAAAGTCAACCGAACTCTTCGGTGGAAGCCCGCCCTTCCCGCAACACGGGAAGGGCGAGGGAATTACGCTCAGGCAGCCTTCGTCTTCACCTTGCGTGCCAGATGCGCCACGACGTTTTCGATCATCCGCATCCCGGCGTCACCGCCGAGCGTCATGATCGATTCCGGATGGAACTGTACCGCGGCGATCGGCTCCTTGGCGTGTTCGATGCCCATGATCGTGCCGTCCTCGCTCTCCGCCGTGATGATGAACTCGCGCGGCAGCGTCGAGGGATCGGCAAAGATAGAGTGGTAGCGGCCGACCGTCACTTCCTTCGAAAGGCCGGAGAAGACGATGCCCGGTTCCAGCACGCGGATGCGCGAGGGCTTGCCGTGCATCGGCAGTGCCAGATGGCGCAGTTCTCCGCCATAGGCTTCGGCGAGCGCCTGCAGCCCCAGGCAGACGCCGAAGATGGGCAGGTTGCGCGCCCGCGCCTTCTTGATCGTCGCCTTGCAGTCGAAATCTTTAGGCGTTCCAGGCCCCGGTGACAGCACGACGAGGTCCGGGTTCAGCCGGTCGAAGATTTCCTCCGGCACCGGCGTGCGCACGGTCGAAACGGTCGCCCCCGTCTGGCGGAAATAATTGGCAAGCGTGTGGACGAAGCTGTCTTCATGGTCGACGAGCAGGATGCTGACTCCCTTGCCGACGCTTGCGACGTCGCGCTGAGTCTTGCCGGAATTGCCGGTCTTGGCGTCGCGGATGGCGGAAAGCATGGCAGAGGCCTTCAGTTCTGTTTCGGCTTCTTCTTCCTCAGGGATGGAATCGTTGAGCAGCGTCGCACCGGCGCGCACCTCGGCGATACCGTCTTTGATGCGCACGGTGCGCAACGTCAGGCCGGTGTTCATGTCGCCGTTGAAGCCGACCATGCCGATCGCACCACCATACCATGCGCGCGGGCTCTTTTCACGGCTCTCGATGAAGCGCATCGCCCAGAGCTTCGGGGCGCCGGTGACGGTGACCGCCCAGGCGTGACTGAGAAAACCGTCGAAGGCGTCCATGTCGTCGCGCAGCCGTCCCTCGATATGATCGACCGTGTGGATGAGGCGCGAATACATCTCGATCTGCCGGCGGCCGATCACCTTGACCGAGCCGGGCTCGCACACACGGCTCTTGTCGTTGCGGTCGACGTCGGAGCACATGGTCAGTTCGGATTCGTCCTTCTTCGAATTCAGAAGCTTCAGGATCTGCTCGCTGTCGGCGATCGGGTCGTCACCGCGCTTGATCGTGCCCGAGATCGGGCAGGTCTCGATCCGGCGGCCCGAAACGCGCACGAACATTTCCGGTGAGGCGCCGACCAGATATTCCTGATGGCCGAGATTGATGAAGAAGGAATAGGGCGACGGATTGATCGCCTTCAGCCGCTTGGAGATGTCGGAAGGCTTGCTTTCGCAGCGCTCCATGAATTTCTGTCCGGGCACGACTTCGAAGAGGTCGCCCTTGCGGAAACTTTCCTTCGCCTTGGTCACGAGCTCGGCATATTCACCGGGCCGATGATCGCTCTTCGGCGGGATGGAATCCGTGTGCTTAAAGGGTTCGGGCGCGATATCGCCGGCTTTGCCCTCGGTCGACACGCCGCCTTTTTCGAAATCATAACGGTCGATCCAGGCTTTGGCGGCGTAATTGTCGACGACGAGAATCTCGTCAGGCAGGTAGAGCACCATGTCGCGCTGGTCGGAGGGCCGCGTCAGCTTCAGATCGATCGCGTCGAACTGGAAGGCGATGTCGTAGCCGAAGGCGCCGTAGAGCCCGAGGCTCGCATCCGCCTGCGAATAGAACAGATCGGTCACGGCGCGCAGCACAGTGAAGACCGTCGGCATCTTCGAGCGCTCTTCCTCGGTGAATACCCGGTCCGGCGTCTTGACCGAGAGGTCGAGACGCCGAGCGGAGGAAGCGCCGAGCACGAGGTCGGACACAGTCTTTAGCCGCTCGATCACGAAGCCGAGAAGCACTTCGCCGCGTTCGTTGTAGGCTTCGATCCAGACCTCCCGCCCGAAGGAAGAAATGCCGAGCGGCGGATCGACGACGGCAGTATCCCAGCGCGTATAACGTCCCGGATATTCGTAGTTCGACGAGAACACCGCGCCGCGGCGCTCGTCGAGCTTGTCGATATAGGAAGAGACCGCATCGCCGTAGGGGATTGCCCGCCGCTGTCGCGTGACTGATATGCCGCCCTTGGTCTCGTAGATTTCCGCACCATCATCCCGCAGGATCGTTACCATTGTTCCACTCCGTTATCGGGGCCCGGACGACAGGCGACCATAAAACAAAAAAAGCCGCCTCGAAGTTTCGGGCGGCTCACTCGTCGTCTTTGGACACGATTGGTCGAGGCCGCCTTAGCGAGCCCACCACCAAACAGCAATGTTCAAGGACTTGATCATGGGAAAATTGTTAGCCTGAGATCGGCCGCCACGCAAGAGGCGATTGCGTAATGAAAAAGGGCAGCCCGAAAGCCGCCCGATCTGATGTCCTGCTCTGACCCGATCAGAAAGTTTTCGTCAGCGAGACCTTGAAAGTGCGGCCGGGCTCGGAATACCAATCTTGCGGCTGCGATGCGGCTGAGTTCGGGTTGACGTCGCGCAGGGCGAGCGCATTAAAATATTCCTGGTCGAAAATGTTGTAGACGCCCGCCTGCACCCGCAGGCCCGGCACCTGTTCCGGCGTCCACCAGCCGGTCAGGTCGACGATTGCATAGCCGGGCGCATCGAAGGTCGTATCGGCGGTCGTGCTGAGATGGTCTGTGAGCATGCCTGCCGAAAGCGTCGAGGAAAGATCGAAGCCGAAATTCTCGTTGCTCCAACCGACGCCGACGATCGCCTTGAAGGGCGCGACCGAGCGCAGGCGCTGGGCAGTTTCCTCGTTCCTGCCGTAGGCATAGGCAAGCGCTGCATGCAGATTGATGCCGTTGTTGAACCTCTTGTTGGCGCTCGCTTCGACACCCGAGATCGTCACACTGCTGACATTGGTATAGTTGAACTCCGTGATGCCGGTGGAGGCGTTGACGCTCGTCACCGTTTCAATGAAGTTGTGATATCGGTTGTGGAAGAGCGCCAAGCGACCGTTAAAATCGCCCGTGTCGAAATTGGCGCCCATTTCGACACCATAGCCGGTCTCGGGCTTCAGGTCGGGATTGCCGAGCTGGGCATAATTGCCGCCCGCATTGTAGAAGCGGCTATAGAGCTCGTCGACAGTCGGGGCGCGGAAGGCTGACGACAGCTGGGTGTAGAGCTGTACATCGGGTGTCAGTTCGTAGGTGGCGAGCACCTTCGGCGAAGCATGTTGATCGCTGCGATCGGACAGCGTACCGAATTTTGCAAGCGCGGGATTGCTGGCAAAACCGCCACCCGTCGACGGATCATAGCTGAACCAGTCGAAACGAATGCCCGGCGTCAGCGCAAAATTCGTATCGCCGAACTCGATTTTGTCTTCGATCGACAGGCCGATCGTCTTGCTGTCTACGTCCGGCACTTCCGACTGATTGTTGAGCGAAGGGCACGTGGTCGGCGTCGGGCAAAGCGCGGAGCTGTACTGGTTCCAGGCCGACGTCGTCGCGTCGAGCGTTGCTTTTACCGAATGGCGGACGTTCGAATATTCGAAATCCTTGGTGACCGTGCCGTTGAAGCCCCAGGTCTTATTTTCGATCTCATTGTTTCGGCCGTAGGCGACATTGGCCGCTGTGCGTCCATGGCTGCCCGACTCCTTCTTCAGATCCTGCCAATAGAGCGTGGCCCGGGCGTTGGTGAAGAATGCATCTGAGGACTGCGCTTCATAGTCATAGTCGAGCGATACACGATCGCGGTCGCGCAGTTCGCGGCCATCATAATTGTCGATCATGTAGGTGCGCCCGGTTCCCTGTAGCTCTCTCAGGTCGGTTTGGAGATCGCGGCGAAACCGCTCCGCCGTCAGGCCGATGCGATGACCGCCTTCCAGCTCCTGGCGGAGCTTGAAGAGCAGGTTGTGCTGGTCGAAATCGGCGGGATCCGCCTCGGTCCGCAAACGACCGTAACTGTCGCTGTCGCCCATATTGTCGCGTTCATGCCCTTTGCGGTAGCCGCCCTGAAAGAGCATCGACGTGCCGCCGATCTTCTTGGCGGCGGCGGCCGAACCGGAAAGGCTGCTGTCTTCGCTGTCATAGGTGGACTTGACGATCGCGCCCCAGTCGCGGCCTTCGGGAATGATATCCTCCGGCTCCAGCGTATTGACGACGATCGCGCCGCCGAGCATGCCCGAGCCGCCCTTGCTCGAATCCGCCCCGCGCACAATATCAAGCGACGAGAGCGAGTTGAAATCGAACGTATCGCCGCCGCCATTGGCGTTGGCAGGCGCGAAGGCACCTTGGCGCGAGCTGTTCGAGAGATAGGGAATCGGAATGCCGTCGACAACAGTCAGGATGCGTGCGCCGGAGAGGCCGCGCAGATTGACGCCGGCATCGCCGCGCGAGAAATTCACGCCGGGATCGACGCTGCGTCCGAGGTCTTCGAGATTAGTGACCTGTTTCTCGTCCAGCTGCTTGTCGGTGATCTCGGTTGCAAGCGGCGTGTCGGCGACACTGCCCGGCGCCAGGCGTTTGCCCTTGACGACGATCTTCTGCAGGACGGTGCTGTCGTCGGCCGTTGCTTGCGGCGTGGTGGCCGAAGCGCTTTGCGCGAAAGACTGCGAAACAGGAAGAACAACTGCGGCTGCCGTGCAGACCAATAGAACCGAGCGCCAATACCGGACGATCATAACCTACCTCTCATGATGATTACCGGGCTGGCTGGTCGCGGCGCGTCGAACGCTCGAGGGGCTGGCTGGGCTTTTGCGGATGAAAGCGATGCTGAATTTCGCCTTCTTTTCGCCGCATAAAAAACATGAGATATTTTGTCAACATAAAGCGACACTTTATGTTGAATTATTCTATCAAGTTTTAACGATCTTTCCTGACGTTGCGTAATTGCAACGAAAACCGCGATAATGCGTTATCACCTACGCGATCGACATGACGGAACCGGATGCGTTGAGAAAACTTTCGATACTGGCGATCCTTCTCGCCGCAACCGCCTTTCTTGCCGGCGCCCGCCTGCCCCCGCACGGCCCTTTACCCCAACCTCGACCGGACACCGGTGCTGCAACCACCCCTACCCCGCTTCCTGACAAGGCTGAACCGCCCGCACCGGACGATGTGCCCGCGCCTCAGCCAAAGCCTGATATGAAGGAGCCGGCAGTACCGGCGCCAGACCAGCCGGCGGCGCCCCAAACCGAACCAGGAAACACCGAACCCGCAAAGCCCGCACCGGGAGAACCGATGCAAGGTCCGCCGCTCCCGCCTGGCAGGCTCGAAGGCCCGCAGGCTCCGGCGGAGGAGAATAAACCGCCGGCCGAACAGACACTCGAAGAGCAGCACCTGACGATCGAATCCGAAAGCGATGCCGAGCACGCCGAATGCACCGCTGCGCTTAAGGCCTTGGGCGTCGTATTCAAGGATGCACCGCGCATCGACGACGGCAACGGCTGCGGCATCGACAAGCCGATCATCGTCTCAGATGCTTTGCCCGGCATCAGTTTGAAGCCGGAGGCGACGATCCGCTGCCCGGCCGCACTCGCCCTTGCCCGCTGGATGAAGGAAAGCGTCATCCCGGCCGCCTCCGCCGCTCTGCCGGAGCAGGGCCGCCTGACGACAGTCAATCAGGCATCGGCCTATATCTGCCGCCTGCGCAACAGCGCCGAAACCGGCAAGATTTCCGAACATGCCCGTGGCAACGCCATCGACATTGCAAGCTTCCATTTCGAAAAGGGCGAAGATGTCGCCGTCCGCTCCCGCCGCGAGGACCCGACATTGACCGGCGCCTTCCAGCGCACCGTCAGCGCCGCCGGTTGCCTCTATTTCACCACCGTCCTCGACCCCGAAAGCGACGCCGCCCACGAGACCCATTTTCATCTCGACGTGATCGAAAGAAAGGGCGCCTATCGCTATTGCCACTGACCATTTGGTGGCTGCGATCCTCGCTTGAATCGTGCAGCGAAATAACCAAATAGAAGCTGCAAAATAGGTGGAGGGGTCAGCGGCAATTGAAGATCATAGCGAACGTCATCCTGGTTCTCCTGATCGTCGCTATTGGCTTCATCTTTACTGGTGAATTGCATTTGCCATCGGAATGCTGTTCGTCGGGGCGCTGCAAAGCCTTTTCATCTGGCTGTTTATCGATCCGGACTTGGAAAAGCGCCGCGAGCGCCGTCTGCTCGAGCGCTTCGGCAAACCGTCACCGGATCAGAACAACCCCTCGATATAACCCTGCTCGTTCAGGAAAATCCGCTCCGCCGACGGCGATTTCGGCAGGCCGGGCATTGTCATGATCTCGCCGGTGATGGCGACGACGAAGCCGGCTCCCGCCGAAAGCCGCACCTCCCGCACTGTGACGATGTGGCCTTCCGGCGCGCCGCGCAGGCTCGGATCGGTAGAGAAGGAATATTGCGTCTTCGCCATGCAGACCGGCAGCTTGCCGTAGCCCTGCTCCTCCCAGGTCTGCAACTGGTCGCGCACTGCCTTGTCGGCCGTCACCTCGCCGGCATGGTAGATCTTCGAAGCGACGATCTCGATCTTCTCGAACAGCGAAATGTCGTCGCCGTAGAGCGGTTGGAATTTCGCCTGTCCGGATTCGGCCAGTTCCACCACCTTGTGCGCCAGTTCCTCGATGCCGGCTGAACCCAGCGCCCAGTGGCGGCAAAGGATCGCCTCGGCGCCGAGCCTCGAAACAAATTCCTTCACTGCCGCGATCTCGGCGCCGGTATCGGAGACGAAATGGTTGATCGCCACGACGACCGGAACGCCGAACCGGCGGACATTGGCGACGTGCCGGCCGAGATTGGCGCAACCCTTCTTCACCGCCGCGATATCCTCCGTGCCGAGATCCTCTTTCTTCACACCGCCATTCATCTTCAGCGCCCTGACGGTGGCGACGATGACCGCCGCATCCGGTTTCAGCCCGGCCTTGCGGCACTTGATGTCGAAAAATTTCTCGGCGCCGAGATCGGCCCCGAAGCCCGCTTCCGTCACCACATAGTCTCCGAGTTTCAGCGCCGTCTTCGTCGCCGTCACCGAATTGCAGCCATGGGCGATATTGGCGAAAGGCCCGCCATGTACGAAGGCCGGATTATTCTCGAGCGTTTGCACCAGGTTCGGCTGCATCGCATCCTTCAGGAGCACCGCCATGGCCCCGTCGGCTTTCAGGTCGCGCGCATGCACCGGCGTCCTGTCGAAGCGATAGCCGATGATGATGTCGCCGAGCCGCCTCTCCAGATCCTTGAGGTCGGTGGCGAGGCAGAGGATCGCCATCACTTCGGAGGCGACGGTGATGTCGAACCCGCCTTGGCGCGGGAAACCATTGGCAACGCCGCCGAGTGAGGAGACCACGCTTCTGAGCGCCCGGTCGTTCATGTCCATGACGCGCCGCCAGGTGATGCGGCGGATATCGATATTCTCTTCGTTGCCCCAGTAGATGTGATTGTCGATCATCGCCGCCAGCAGATTGTGCGCCGAGGTGATCGCATGGAAATCGCCGGTGAAATGCAGGTTGATGTCTTCCATCGGCACGACCTGCGCGTAACCGCCGCCGGCCGCTCCGCCCTTGACGCCGAAGCAGGGGCCGAGAGAAGCCTCGCGGATGCAGACGATGGCTTTCTTGCCGATCCGGTTCAGCCCGTCGCCGAGCCCGACGGTGGTCGTCGTCTTGCCCTCGCCCGCCGGTGTCGGATTGATCGCGGTGACGAGGATCAGCCTGCCGTCCTTCTTGCCCGCCTGCCCGGCGATGAACTCGGCGCTGACCTTTGCCTTGTCGTGACCGTAGGGAACGAGCTGTTCGACCGGAATGCCGAGTTTCGCCCCGATCTCGAATATCGGCTTTTTGGCCGCAGCACGCGCGATTTCGATATCGGATTTGATTGATGGCATGGATGTTCCCCGTCCCGGCCTTCCGCAGACGCGGAGGTACTTGTTCTCTCTTTATCGGGATAGCGAAATATCGGCGGGGTGTGAATAGCGCTGCGCCTTGCGGCCACCACGCTGGGGCGTTTGAGTGGCGGTCAACGATCGCGATCCTCGTCGCCTTCTATATCGGCCTGGTAGCGGCGCTCGCCGTCTATGCCGTTTCCTTCGGCTACAAGCTCCTGAGGATCGCCTCGGGTGTCTTCGCCCTCGACAAGGCGGAGATCAATTTAACGAAGCAGCCGCAGGAACGATCTCTGCCTCAGCTTTTCTGGGGCATCGAAGACTTTCCTTGGCATCGGGTCCACACAGGCGAGAACCGGGTTCGTCACCATAAGGGATGATACCATTGACAATGCCAAGTTCGAGCGCCTGAGAACGAGGTATAGTCTTTTGCTCAATCGAGGTCGCGAGCATCATCGTCTTGTAAGGCTCGGCATTGACGCCCATCTCGTCGAAATAGGCGAAGAATTTTGGATATTCAGCCTTCGCGGGTCTGACGAGACCGATATCGGAATATCCGACAAGCCGCGGCGTTCCGCTAATCAAGACTAGCGTACAGGTCGAAAGGCAGTATGCACCGCCAGCAGAAACCTCGCCCTCGGTCGCCCCGCTTTTGGCAATGCTCGCCTTGCAACGCGGATCCAGCGTCGGGCAGTTGGGCAACCGCGTTCTGCCAATCGAGGTCTCCAGACCTGCAGCCCGGATAATACGCCCCATCGCGAAAGCCGCATCCATGTCTCCGCCATAGGACTGAAGGACGACCGGCAATTTTCTTCCGCCGAGCGCTTTCAAGATCGCCTCCAGCCGAGCCGGCGTATCCGGCGTGATGTCTCCATCCCCGGAAATCCACTGCGTGCACTCGTCCTGGCAATTGCCATGATACATCAGCAGAAAGTCCATCGGCCGGGTTTTCGGCAGAGTCTCGTTTGTGACTGCGACCGCAGCCTGCACAGAGGCCTTGGATACAGGCGTCTCCGCCGCCGCACGGCGATGACAAACGGCCTCGGCCGCTGCATCCGGAGCACAGAGCGGCATGCCAGGCCATTCGTTATAAGCCAACATGTCCGTCGTGAGACCGATTTCAAGTGCGTCTGCGGCCGGCACGATGTTGATGCGGTCAGGGGTGGCGCTCATCATCAGTCCAATCAAATCGGCGCTAACGCCCATTTCCTTCAGATAGGCCGTAAGAGCAGCAGTGGCCTTCTTGCCTAGCTTGGTGGAACTGCTGCTCCCCGCTGACTTTCGGCCCATCTCCTTGCGGGAGATTTCGGTCTTCTTGCCGTTCACCATCTTGTATTCGATGCGGTAGGAAACACGCACTTTGCTGTAGATTGTCGTGATCTGGTGAACGCCGATGAATGCCCATTGCGACGCGACCCGCGAGGTTCCGCCGGCAAACACCAGCGGACAAGCGGAAAAGCAGTATGCGCCATAGGAATAGGTATCACCAAGCGTGGGTTCATTCTTTGCGATAGCGGCATCGCAACGCATATCATCTTCTGGACAATCCTTCAGCCGTGTGCCGCCCACAGCCGTTTCAAGGCCGGCCTTGCGGATCATCCTGCCCATCGCATAAGCGGCGTCTACTTCACCACCTTCTGAAAGAAAGACGATCGGCATTTTTCGGTTGCCGATTGTCTTCAGAATTTTTTTGAGTTGCGCGGGCGTATCGGAGGTTATGCGTCCTTCTGCCGATATCCATTCCGGACAGTCATCCATGCACAGGAGGCTGCGCACGAGGATGAACCGCATCGGCGGCTGACCTTTCTGTTTCTTCTGCTCGGCAGCCTGCGAGGTTGCGGCACCGATCGACAAGCTCAATAGAAGAAAACCAAGTATTACCAATGAAAACATAAACTTCAGGATGACGGCAATTGCAAAGCGCACGATTAAATCGCCTCAGTTATACATGGTTTAGGCTTATCAATTGCATTGAAGGGCAGCAAGCGAGATTCCTACGCCAGTTCCCGTACCGACTTCTGCAGAAGTGATTCTCTCAGACGGCGACTTGCAGCTTGCAGGTACACATCAAGCAAGTAGAAGATGCCGCAGCGCTACATTTCCACCTCAGCACTCAACCAATGCGCGAACAACCGTGGCAAATTATTCACAATTTGAGTTAATCGACTTACACCAAATCAATTGGGACTAGCATCAAGCGGGTTTTCTGTGTTTGATAGCGGTAACATTAGGGCTGCCGGGGGCGTACAAATGTCTTACATGACTACCTCTGAAAGACAGTCATTGCTTTCTGCAGAGCTTGCCATTGCACGAACGCGCAGTCTGTTTGCGCAGGCGCTGGGCCGGGTTTCCGCAGCCTTCGGATTGTCGCATGCAACGCTGATGCACGCTCCCTCCCCGGAAGACCTCCTGTTGAAACCCCTGCTGATCGAGAGTTCGCTGCCGGCCGCCTATATCAGGGAATTCGACCGCGCCCACATGATGCGCGGCTGCCCTTTCGGCTTACGGCTGAGGGAATCCGCCGTCCCTCCGGTCTGGCACCTCAACGACGCTTTCAACGGTCAGGCCTTCCCCGCCGAACTGCATGCCCTGATGCTGCGCCATGCCATACCGGCAGGCGTTGCCATGCCGACCATTGCGGCCGACGGCCAGCGCCTGGTTTTCTGGTTCTGCGGCGAGCGCGCCGCACTTGGCCAGAGCGAGGTCAATGAGCTGGCAATGATCACTCTGCATGCACTCGATGCATACAATGCAGTCAAGCGCAACGAGGAATGCGCGTATAACGCGCTGTCGACCCGCGAACTAGAGGTTGTGCGCTGGACTGCCCAGGGCAAGACCTCGATCGAAATCGGCCAGATCCTGACTTTGTCGGACCACACGGTGAATGCCTATATGACGAACGCGATCAAAAAACTCGATTGCGTCAACCGCACCCAGTTGGTAGCTAAGGCAATTCGATTGAAGCTGATCAACTGAGGAATCGGAAGAGAGTCGGCACGTCGTCCAGTGATCTGGGGGAATCGTGTCTCTTCGTTTCGAACAGCCCATCATCGACAAGACCGAGCAATCCCGCGCCCACTTCGGCATCACCGATGCGGAAATCCTTCAGATGCTTGCTGCCTATCGCCTTTTTGGCTTCTGGCGCATCAACATCGAGACCGGACATTTCTTTGCGAGCGAGGATGTACACGAGATCTTCGACCTCCCCTACAGCAACGGCCCCGTCAATCTGACCGAGCTGATGTCGCGCATCCATGAGGAGGACCGCAGCCTGATCGCCCAGACATTCGAAGAGGCGAGCCGTCATGGCGTCGGCTTCCATTTCGTATACCGCGTCGACAGCCGGCTTGGCGGTTACAAGCTGGTGCGCAGCGTCGGCCGCTTTCGTGACGATGAAAGCGGCGGCGGCATCGTCGGCGTCACCTATGAATGCGTCGAGCGGCGGCGCGTCGTCGGTTTCGAGGACGATGCGAGACCCCGCTGACTCCACGGGGTTTACCGGTCGAGCACCGAACGGATTTCGACTAGGTTCGAGCGCACCCGGAGAATATAAAAGCCCATGGTGGCGAGATGGCTCGGCATGATCCAGCCGTCCTCGCGCCCGTTCGAAATGATCGCCGGCTGAATGCGCAACGCCGCTTGGAACTGCCGCATCGTGCTGCCCCAGACCGCTCCGAGATTGCGCTCCTGCACCACTTGCGAGAAATCCGCCTGCGCGGCGGCAAGGATGGCGTAATAGGCGTAGAGCTGGCCGTAGGCGAACCAGAACCGGTCGTCGGCGCGGGTATCGAACCAGCCGCGATTGTGGTTTTCCGAGCGCTCGGCGAGCATGTCGGACGTGCCGCCGAGATCGTTGGCAATGCGGTCGATGAACTGCATGAGGTTGTCGGCGCGGCCGTCGAAAATGACGCTGCACGTGGAAAGATCGGTGTTGAATTTGCGCAGGCTGCCGATCGCCGAACGGTAATAGGAGGGCGTCGGCGTCTTCGGCCCGAAGGGATTGAGCCCGAAATACCAGCTGTATTCGTCGAATTGCAGATTGCCGCGGGCGCTCTGCAGGTCGTTGTTGATGCCCGACGTGCCGCGCACGCGCCCGAGCGTATCGACGAGCTCTGCCGATGTCCGCCGAACCGCCTGATTGATGCCCCGCTGGAACGACGCCTTGTTGTCGAGGAAAGGCGTGTGATCCCAGTCGATTCCGAAAAAGCCCATTTTGTAGAGCAGCATGGAGGAGATCCATGCGTTCTGGTTGACGTTGAAGTCGGTCAGGTCGGCCGTGACGTCGATGATCGCCGAACGCTGGCAGGTCTTGGCTGCCGTGGCGTTGCTTCCCTCGGCGACCGGCATTTCCTGTCCCGCGGCAACCTTGCGTTCGGCAAGCCGGTATTGGTCGACGAAGGCGGTGTTGAAATTCGACCAGGCCTGCGTCTGCCAGAAGAAATAGCCGTAGAGCACGACGAAGAGCGCCACGAACGCGATCACCGGCAGCCGGATCATCCAACTCCGGCGCTGATACCAGCCATGCGCGGCAAGAATGGGCCAGAAGGCCCAGGCGAAAAACAGGCGGACCCAGCGACCGATCGTCTGGCCGATCAGCCTGAAAAAACCGGCTATCCGGTCAAGCATCGTCGTCTCCTGTCAGGCGAGGCGAACATCAGGACATTGCGGCCCCGTCGCATCCACATATGCGCTCGATGGGCCGAGCACAACACGAGCCCTCCGATTTTTCGCAAGGGGGCCTTGCGGAAAAGAGGTGCTGACGACGTCTTGCGGCTCAGGAACGCAGGAAAGGCAGGCTGAACCGGAAGGACCTGCGCGCCGTATCGATCAGAGGGGCTCCCGATTTGTCCGGCGCCGGCTCGGCATAGGTCGGAAACCTGCCGGTAAATTCCAGATCGGCGCGGCTCTTGCGCCGCTCCAGATCCTGGGCGACCAGCATGCCCTTTTCGAACAGCCTGATTGGCGCGGCGATATCAGGAAAGAGTTCCGGCCTGATCCGCATCTTCATGCCGGGCCGGTCGGTATCGACCTGCGCCTGATAGATGATCAGCCGCTCCTCGACGTCGATCATCAGCTTGCGCAGCAGCACGCTACAAGCGGCGATCCGGCCATTCAGCGAATCGACAAAGGTCTGGAACAGGCCGATGAAACGCTCGCGCCGCTGGCTGTCGTCGCGCATCTCGTGCTCCCCGGCGGAAATCTGCTTGGCCTCCGCCTTCAGCGCCCGCCGCTCCGCCTCCATCTGCTCCCAATGCGCCCTGCTGCCGTAGACGCCGATACGGCCCTGCGTCGTCAGCGCCTTGGCATTGAGTTCCTTCATCTTCAGGCGGGCAATATCGATGGAATCGACCAGTCGGCGCCGTTGCTCGACGATGTCGATGAGACCGCGTTCGGCGGCCCTGTGCCGTTCGATGATCGAAGCGCGCTGGCCGGCAATCAGTCTGGCGAGCGCGTCCGATTTCGTCAGAAGTTCGAGCAACCGTTCGATGACGGGGGCCTCGCGCACACGTTCGGTATACATGCGCCACATCCGCTGGCGCGACGTCCAGCCGGCCATCTTTTCGCGCAGCGTCAGCCCCCGAAAACTGTCGAGATCGGCCGAAACCTCCGCCGTCAGCCGGTCGAGGGAAAAGACCAGCTCCGCCTGCAGGGCGTCAAGCGCGGAAGCATCGGCGATATGGGCCTGGAAACGAGAATTCTGTTCGAGGAAGACCTCGTCGGCCGAACGTGCCTCATCGGCGCTGAAGGCGCTGATTGCGGCCACGCAATAGTCTCCGTCGGCCGCAATCCTCTCGGCAAGGATGCCTGCAGCTTCGTATTGGCTGTCGAATGGCGGAGGTTTACGCACCAGGCCTCTCCAGGGAATCTCGTGCTTCTCAAGCTAGAGCATGGTGCCGAAAAGTGTGAGCGGTTTTCCGTCCGGAATTGCTTAAAATCGAAAGCATGTTGCTTGCGGCGCCAAAGAAAGCAGGCCGCATCGCGGCTTCAGACCGGCTCGGCGATCCAAGCCCCGTTCATCGCTTCATCCCAATGCCTGCGACAGAGCGAGACATATTTCTCATTGCCGCCGACTTCGATCTGCGCGCCTTCGTGCAACACCTTCCCCTCCGCGTCGAGCCGCACCACCATCGTCGCCTTGCGCCCGCAATGGCAGATCGTGCGCACCTCGCGCATTTCGTCGGCGATCGCCAACAGTTCCTGCGAGGCCGGAAACAACTTGCCCTGGAAATCGGTTCTCAGCCCGTAGACCATCACAGGAATGCCGAGCCTGTCGACGACGCGGGCAAGCTGCCAGACCTGGACAGGCGTCATGAAATGCGCCTCGTCGACGAAGATGCAGGCAATCGGCGCGCCTTCACCGCTCAGCGTCCCGATCAGCCGGAACAGGTCCTCGTGCGGTTCGAAGGGAATGGCGCTCGCCTCCAGCCCGATCCGCGAGCCGATGACGCCCCGGCCGGTGCGCTCGTCGAAGGCAGCGATCAGCTGCACCGTGCGCATACCGCGCTCCTGATAATTGTAGGAGGCCTGCAGCAGCATCGTCGACTTGCCGGCATTCATAGTCGAGTAGTTGAAATAGAGTTTTGCCATCCGATCTCTCCTTGATCGGCTTATTGAAAGCTCACAATGGCAAAGAAAAGCCCTGCAACAGTGATAATCACAGGAATCCCGCTCAAAAACTGCTGAAAGCCCCAAAAACAATATAGTTCCAAAAATCTGCCCGACGTCGCAATCGCATGGGTCGATACGACGCAAACGCACTGAGGTCGCTTGTCAAACTCGGCTATTGGTGGTTGGCTTGGGAACTTAAAGACTGGGAGTCTAAAATGAAAACAACAAGCACGTTCAAATTCGTCACTGCCACTGCCATCGCCACACTCTCCGTTGCGACCGCTGCCTTCGCCGCGGATCCCGACAGCTGCTCCACCGTACATTTCTCGGACGTCGGCTGGACTGACATTACCGCCACCACCGCTACTGCCTCCGTCGTCCTGAAGAGCATCGGCTATCAGACCGACATCAAGGTCCTCTCGGTACCGGTCACCTATACCTCGCTGAAGAACAAGGACATCGACATCTTCCTCGGCAACTGGATGCCGACGCAAGAAAAGGACGTCCGCCCCTATCTCGACGACAAGTCGGTCGAATCCTTCGGCCCCAACCTCGTCGGCGCCAAGTACACGCTCGCCACCAACGCCAAGGGTGCGGAACTCGGCATCAAGGACTTCAAGGATATCGCCGCCCACAAGGACGATCTCGACGGCAAGATCTACGGCATCGAGCCCGGCAATGACGGCAACCGCCTCGTCATGGATCTGATCGAAAAGAACACCTTCGGCATGAAGGATCTGGAAGTCGTCGAATCCTCGGAACAGGGTATGCTGGCGCAAGTCGCTCGCGCCGAAAAAGCAGGCAAGCCCGTCGTCTTCCTCGGCTGGGAACCCCATCCGATGAACACCAATTTCAAGCTGACCTACCTCACAGGCGGTGACGACGTCTTCGGTCCGGACTTCGGCGGCGCCAAGGTCTACACCAATGTTCGCGCCGGCTATCTCGGCGAATGCCCGAATGTCGGCGCGATGCTGAAGAACCTGACATTCTCCCTCGATATGGAGAATAAGATCATGGGCAAGATCCTCGACGACGGCAAGGAGCCGGAAGCTGCGGCGACCGAATGGCTGAAGGCCAACCCCTCAGCCCTCGACCCCTGGCTTGCAGGCGTCAAGACTCGCGACGGCAAGGGCGACGCTCTGGCGGCTGCCAAGACCGGCCTCGGCCTTTGATGATATGACGGGGCGGCTCGCCGCCCCGTTTCATTTTTGTCCGATTGTTGATTTTTTTGGATAGGCGCGCCCCTTGAATTGGATCACCGAGGCTAAGATTCCCATTGGCTCATGGGCCAAATCCTTCGTGGACTGGCTGACATCGAACGGCGAGTGGTTCTTCAACCAGCTCGCCTTCCTGCTGTCGAGCGCCATAGACGGCCTGCTCTTCGTGCTGCAGAAGCCCCACCCGCTGATCGTCATCGCTGCCATCACCGCCCTTGCCTTCTGGCTGCGCCGGTCGATCGCAGTCACGCTGTTCACCTGTCTTGGGCTCCTGCTCATCGTGAACCAGGGTTATTGGAAGGAGACGACGGAGACGCTCGCCCTCGTGCTCGCCGCCACCTTTGTCTGCATGGTGATCGGCATTCCCTTCGGCATTGCCGCCGCCCGCCGCCCTTGGGTCTATGCCGCCATGCGCCCGGTGCTCGATCTGATGCAGACCATTCCGACATTCGTCTACCTGATTCCGGCGCTGATCCTGTTCGGCCTCGGCATGGTTCCGGGCCTGATCGCGACCGTCATCTTCGCCATCCCCGCCCCCATCCGGCTGACACGCCTCGGCATCATCTCGACGCCGCCGTCCCTCGTCGAAGCCGCCGTTGCTTTTGGCGCAACGCCGATCCAGGTGCTGCGCAAGATCGAACTTCCCTTTGCCATGCCGCAGATCATGGCGGGCCTCACCCAGACCATCATGCTGTCACTGTCGATGGTGGTCATCGCCGCCCTCGTTGGGGCGCCCGGGCTTGGCGTGCCGGTCGTGCGCGCGCTGAACACCGTCAATATCGCCAAGGGCTTCGAAGCCGGTTTCTGTATCGTCATCTTGGCGATCATTCTCGACCGCATATTCCGCACGGCGGGTGAAGGAGGCGGCGCATGACCGCGGTAAGCTTCAAGGATGTCAGCATCATCTTCGGCGACCGGCCGGAAACAGCGCTTGCCATGGTCGACCAGGGCAAAACACGTGACGAAATCGGCGCCGCCACCGGCTTGGTGCTCGGCGTCGCCAATGCCTCGCTGACCATCGAAGAAGGCGAAATCCTGGTGCTGATGGGCCTTTCCGGCTCTGGCAAGTCGACGCTGCTGCGCGCCGTCAACGGCCTCGCCCCCGTCGTGCGCGGTGACGTCTCGGTCTCGACCTCCAATGGTCCGGTCAACCCTTACAGATGCAACGCCAAGGCGCTGCGGGAGCTGCGCACCCACACCGTCTCCATGGTGTTCCAGCAATTCGCTCTTCTGCCCTGGCGCACCGTCGCCGAGAATGTCGGCTTCGGCCTCGAACTCGCCGGCATGCCGGAGGCCGAACGCAAGCGGCGCGTCGGTGAACAGCTCGAGCTCGTCAACCTGACGAAATGGGCCGACCGCAAGGTCAACGAACTCTCAGGCGGCATGCAGCAGCGCGTCGGTCTTGCCCGCGCCTTTGCCACCGGCGCCCCGATCTTGCTGATGGACGAGCCTTTCTCGGCGCTCGATCCCCTGATCCGCACCCGCCTGCAAGACGAGCTCCTGGAGTTCCAGCGGCGGCTGAAGAAGACCATCCTCTTCGTCAGCCACGATCTCGACGAGGCCTTCCGCATCGGCAACCGCATCGCCATCATGGAGGGCGGCCATATCATCCAATGCGGAACGCCGCACGACATCGTCAAGAACCCCGCCGACCAGTATGTCGCCGATTTCGTGCAGCATCTCAACCCGATCAGCATGCTGACGGCGGCCGACGTGATGCAACCCGGTCTCGGTCAGACGGCCGCCGGCATGAGCGTCAGCGCCACGGCCCGTGCCGCTACCCCGCTCGTCGATATCCTCGATGCCCTTGCCCGCCAGCCCGGCAGCATCGGCATCGTCGAGAACGGCACGATCGTCGGCACCGTCTCGGCCCAGGATATCGTTGCCGGCCTCACCCGCCATCGCCGCAAGCAGGACGCTTGATGTTTTCAATCCGCTTTGCCACAAAGCGGATATGAAAGATCAACCCTCGCCCATACGCGAAACCGACGACGATGCCCGCAAGCTTGCGCGCGTGCTTCTGCGCTCCGCGCGGCACGCGGCGATTGCCGTTCTCGACCCCGAGACCGGCTTCCCCTTCGCCAGCCGCGTGCTGGTCGCGACCGATATTGACGGCACCCCCGTCATCCTCGTTTCGAAACTGTCGGCCCATACCAGGGCGCTTGCCAAGGACCCGCGCGCCTCACTCCTGACCGGCGAGCCGGGCAAGGGCGATCCGCTCGCCCACCCTCGCCTGACAACCCAATGCCTGGCTGAACCCGTCGAGCGCGGCAATGCGTTCTACGAGCGCATCCGCACGCGTTTTCTCGCTCGCCACGCCAAGGCGAAGCTTTATCTCGACTTTCCTGATTTCCTGTTCTTCCGTCTCAAGCCGAAACGGGCCAGCTTCAATGGCGGCTTCGGCCGCGCCTACCTGCTCGACGCAAACGATCTCATAATCCAGTCGTCCGCGAATGAAGAAGTCGCCGCCGGGGCGGCAGAAGCAGTGCGAGATTTAGTAGCGCGCTACCCCGATGTGACCGAGACCCTCGCTATCAGGCTAAAGGCGCCGGAATCGGCTTCTTGGCGCATTTGTGGTATCGATCCCTCAGGTTTTGACATGATTTCCGGCGATTATCTGCTGCGATACGAATTCGAAACCCTCATTGGGGATGCCGATCACATTTGTTCAAACATATCTAAAATAGCATACTCGATACCTTAAATTTAGGTATATACAATCTTCGACCCCAGTTGCTAGTTTCTGGCGTCGGTCAAAATCCCGACTGGCGGCCAGTGCCCACATGAATGATGTACGTTTCGCATTAGGAAGATAACAATATGGACACCACGGATTTGGCCGATCACACCAATGTGGCGGCAGCGTTATTATCGGCCATGGCCAACCCGAAGAGATTGCTGATCCTGTGTAGCCTCGTGAAGGGCGAAGTGGCCGTCGGCGTGCTTGCAACGCAGGTCGGCCTCAGCCAGTCGGCTCTTTCCCAGCACCTGTCGAAACTGCGCGCTCAAAAGCTGGTCAAGACCCGCCGAGACGCACAAACCATTTATTATTCGAGCACCTCCGAGCCGGTGATGAAGATCCTGGCGACGCTCGAAGACATCTATCTCGTGCAGAATCGGAACAGATCCGCCGCTTGATGATAGCGCTGACATGAATGTCGGCCGATGTCGTGGCGTAAGGGGATGTTCCCGGAGACGCGACAACGATATTTCAGCACCTGAACCTTATGGCACGACCGGTAAACCTTGCGATTTGCCGGTCGTGCCTTTTTAACTTCGCCTGTCGGCCCCGCGCTATTCCCAGATTGATTGGAGCAACTCGAACCTCCCGCCCCCAGTGGCTCTCAGGCGTTTTCCCCGTTGACGCCTCGGGAAGCCCTGATAATTTGACCGGGCAGTCAAAATTTGGGCGTGAAGCCCCGGAAAGGGCCGTCAGCGGCCAGGAGAACAGATGTCCAATCGCCTCAATGCACCGAACGATCTCCGCGCCTTCTGGATGCCGTTCACGGCAAATCGCCAGTTCAAGAAGGAGCCGCGCATGTTCGTCGGCGCCAAAGACATGTATTATACGACCCATGACGGCCGTCAGGTGCTGGACGGCACTGCCGGCCTCTGGTGCGTCAACGCCGGCCACTGCCGCCCGAAGATCACCGAGGCGATCCGTGAGCAGGCCGGCGAGCTCGATTACGCCCCGGCCTTCCAGCTCGGCCACCCTAAGGCCTTCGAACTGGCAAACCGCCTGGTCGACATCGCTCCCGAAGGCCTGAACCACGTTCTCTACACCAATTCCGGATCCGAATCCGTCGAGACGGCGCTCAAGGTGGCGCTCGCCTATCACCGCATGAAGGGCAATGGGTCTCGCTTCCGCCTGATCGGCCGCGAGCGCGGCTATCACGGCGTCAACTTCGGCGGCATTTCCGTCGGCGGCATCGTCAGCAATCGCAAGATGTTCGGCACGCTGCTGACCGGCGTCGATCACATGCCGCATACCCACCAGCCCGGCAAGAACAACTTCACCCGTGGCGAGCCCGAGCATGGCGGCGACATCGCCACCGAGCTCGAGCGTATCGTCACCCTGCATGATGCCTCCACCGTTGCCGCCGTCATCGTCGAGCCGGTGGCCGGGTCCACCGGCGTCCTGATCCCGCCGAAGGGCTACCTGCAGAAGCTGCGCGAGATCTGCACCAAACACGGCATCCTTCTGATCTTCGACGAGGTCATCACCGGCTTCGGCCGCCTCGGCGCGCCCTTCGCCGCGCAATATTACGACGTCAAGCCCGACATGATCACCGCAGCCAAGGGACTGACCAATGGCGTCATTCCGATGGGCGCCGTCTTCGTCACCTCCGAAATCCATGATGCCTTCATGAACGGTCCGGAGCATATGATCGAGTTCTTCCACGGCTACACCTATTCCGGCAACCCGATCGCCTCCGCCGCCGCCCTCGCCACGCTCGACACCTACAAGGAAGAGGGGCTGCTAACACGCGCCGCCGAGCTTTCCGATTACTGGGCCGACGCGCTGCATTCACTGAAGGACTGCCCCAATGTCATCGACATCAGGAACACCGGCCTGATCGGCGCGATCGAACTCGATCCGATCGCTGGCGAGCCGACCAAGCGGGCCTTCACCGCTTTCCTGAAAGCCTATGAAACCGGCCTGCTGATCCGCACCACCGGCGATATCATCGCACTCTCTCCGCCGCTGATCATCGAGAAGCACCACATCGATGAACTCTTCGGCAAGCTGCGGACCATCCTGCAGAACAATATCTGAGAAAGTTCTCAAGCTTTCGGCATCATCGCCTGCGGCGGGCGCAAGTCCACGCAGGCCTTTTTTGATGGATCCACCTCAGGTCACGGCGGCGACCGACAGGCAGAGGGCGAATTTCTTCAGAAGCCGGCGATCGAAATGCCCTTCGTTACCAAGCATCCATTTCAGTGCCTGGCTGGCGGTCCATGGCGCCCTGTAGGGTCGCACCGAGGTGACGGCGTCATAGACGTCGCAAATCGCCGCAAGGCGCGCATGGAAGCTGACCTGCGTCTCGGAAAGTTTGCGGGGATAACCCTTGCCGTCGATCCGCTCATGATGGTTGAGACAAACGTCGAGAACGATCTCCGGCATGCCTTCCTGACGCGACAGGATTGCGTGTCCCTTTTCCGGATGGTCGCGGATCATCTTGATCTCGTCTTCGTCCAGGCGTCCTTCCTTGTTGAGCACCTCGAGCGGAATTTCGAGCTTGCCGACGTCGTGCAGCAATCCTGCTGTGCCGAGCATCTGCACGGTTGTCTCGTCAAGTCCGAGATGGCGGCTGAAAAGGATCATCAGCGCACTCACAGAAATGGAATGCAGGAACGTCACCTCGTCCCTGGATTTCAGGCGCGTAACGCTTAGGAAGACGGTCGGGTTCTGATCGATCGACTTGGAGACCGAGGAAATCACCGGCGCCACCTGATCGACGCTGATCCCATCGCCATGCTGCAACCGACCGAAAACGTTCTCCAGCACCTGCACGGATTTCTGAATCGTCTCGTGTGCGGCCTTGGTGTCGATCTCGATATTGCCAGTTGGCAGGCCATCAATATCGACGCCCCTGCTGGTATTGATGACTACGCCTGGAATGCCACTCTTGCGAAGAGTCAGGGCATCCATTTCACGGCGCAGGAGAAATCTTCTCTTGGACAGAAGAGGATCTTGCCACACACCCTCGATCGCCTCGACAAACATTCCGGTGCGCACCTGTCTGGCTTCGATACGCTTGAGCATGCAGATCTCTGTTCCTGAAATATCTCTCTGTTTATCGTCGACCGTTTTTGCATCGCAGCAATATATGCACGAACAATGATTCTACTCTGATTGGTAGAATCAAATGTTAATCTCAAACAAAATTGAAGTTCCAGATACGAGAGAACATCCGCTCATCCCTTATATGGGCTCCCCGAGCCTCCTCCGAAAAGCGGAAGACAGGGCCGGATCGAACGATTTTCGACGAAACCGTGCCGCGCTGCCTCGATTTTCGTTTCATTTTGTTATCATCTTGCGGAATCTCACCAAAATTCTTAGAAATCTTGCCGTTGCATCCATCCGAGCCAAATATGGCCGGAGGACGTATTGATCGCGCCGAAATCGATCGTCCTTGGCACAGCCTAGCGCTGTTGAACGATCCGGAAAGCCGGCGTAGCACCTCATCGCGGGTCAATGACCCCATCCAAGGAGACAGACTATGACCCTCAAGACATTGACGGCGACCCTCGTTGCGTCGCTCGCCTTTGCACCGCTTGCTCACGCCGATATCACCATCGGCCTGATTGCGCCGCTGACCGGTCCCGTCGCCGCCTATGGCGACCAGGTAAAGAACGGCGCTCAGACCGCCGTCGACGAGATCAACAAGAAGGGCGGCATTCTCGGCCAGAAGGTTATCCTCGAATTGGCCGACGATGCCGGCGAACCCAAGCAGGGTGTTTCCGCCGCCAACAAGGTCGTCGCCGACGGCATTCGCTTCGTCGTCGGCCCGGTCACCTCGGGTGTCGCCATTCCGGTGTCGGACGTGCTGGCTGAAAACGGCGTGCTGATGGTCACTCCGACTGCGACGGCCCCCGACCTGACCAAGCGCGGTCTTACCAACGTGCTGCGCACCTGCGGGCGCGACGACCAGCAGGCCGAAGTTGCCGCCAAATACGTGCTGAAGAATTTCAAGGACAAGCGCGTCGCCATCGTCAACGACAAGGGCGCCTACGGCAAAGGCCTCGCCGACGCCTTCAAGGCGACGCTGAACGCCGGCGGCATCACCGAAGTCGTCAACGACGCGATCACCCCTGGTGACAAGGACTTCAGCGCGCTCACCACCCGCATCAAGTCGGAGAAAGCCGACGTCGTCTATTTCGGCGGTTACCACCCTGAAGGCGGCCTGCTCGCCCGCCAGCTGCATGACCTCGCCGCCAACGCCACGATCATCGGTGGCGACGGCCTCTCCAACACCGAATTCTGGGCAATCGGCACGGATGCCGCCGCCGGCACGGTCTTCACCAACGCCTCGGACGCAACGAAGAGCCCGGATTCCAAGGCCGCAGCCGAGGCGCTCGCTGCCAAGAACATCCCGGCCGAAGCCTTCACGCTCAACGCCTATGCCGCTGTCGAAGTGCTGAAGGCCGGCATCGAGAAGGCCGGCAGCGCCGAGGATGGTGCAGCCGTCGCGGCCGCTCTGAAGGACGGCAAGGAGATCCCGACCGCTATCGGAAAGGTCACCTATGGCGAAACCGGCGACCTGACCTCGCAAAGCTTCTCGCTCTACAAGTGGGAAGGCGGCAAGATCGTTTCCGCCGAGTAAGCCACGACATCGAGACAGCGACCGGGCGCCACCACGGCGCCCGGTTTTGTTTGCAGGCATCGCATGTCGCCGCAGATCGGCTATAACTTCGGAATCGGTTGCAATGTGAGCAATGCCATGACCAGCAGACTTGAGCGTTTCATCGACCAGGGCGTCGGCCGCGTGCCGGCCGATATCGTGCTGAAGGGTGGGCACTTCTTCGATCTCGTCACCGGCGAACTCGTCGAGTCGGACATCGCCATCGGCGGCGATCGCATCGTCGGCACTTCGGGCAATTATCAGGGTGAAACCGAGATCGACATATCGGGAAAAACAGTCGTTCCCGGCTTCATCGACACGCATCTGCACATCGAATCTTCGCTCGTCACACCGCATGAATTCGACCGCTGCGTTCTGCCCTACGGCGTCACCACCGCGATCTGCGATCCGCACGAAATCGCCAATGTGCTCGGCGCAGCCGGCATCGAGTTCTTTCTCCAATCCGCGCTCGAGACGATAATGGACATCCGCGTCCAGCTCTCCTCCTGCGTTCCGGCAACCCATCTCGAAACCTCCGGCGCCGATCTGCCGATCGAGCGCCTCCTGCCCTTCCGCCACCATCCGAAGGTCATCGGCCTTGCCGAATTCATGAATTTCCCCGGCGTGATCCACAAGGATCCCGTCTGCATGGCCAAGCTCGACGCCTTCCAGGGCGGCCACATCGACGGTCACGCGCCGCTGCTGACCGGCAACGACCTCAACGGTTACCTCTCGGCTGGCATCCGCACCGAGCATGAATGCACGACCGCCACCGAGGCGCTGGAAAAGATCCGCAAAGGCATGCATATCCTCGTGCGCGAGGGCTCGGTATCCAAGGATCTTGCCGCGCTGATGCCCATTATCACCGAGCGGCTTTCACCCTTCCTGGCGCTCTGCACCGACGATCGCAATCCGCTCGATATCGCCGAACAGGGCCATCTCGATCACATGATCCGCACGGCGATCGCAAGCGGCGTCGAGCCCTTGGCGATCTACCGCGCCGCCTCGATCTCGGCCGCCCGCGCCTTCGGCCTCAGGGACCGGGGCTTGGTCGCGCCGGGCTGGCGCGCCGACCTGGTGATACTCGAGAGCCTGGAAGATTGTCGTGCCGACATGGTCTTTTCCGCCGGCCGCCGCGTCACCGATGCGCTCTTTTCCTCACGCAGACCGGTTGCACCGATCGGCCTCGACAGCGTCAAGGCCCGGCCCGTCAACGCCGCCCATTTCGGCGTGTCGGTCGCCGAGGGCGAAACGCCAGTTATCGGCGTCATGCCGGGCAAGATCATCACCGAGCATCGCCGCTACCGCCTGCCCGTCAGGGGCAACGAGACGGCGGTCGACCTTGCCAACGACATCATCAAGGTCGCCGTCATCGAGCGCCATGGCAAGAACGGCAACCACGCCAACGGCTTCGTCCAGGGCTTTGGCCTGAAGAAAGGCGCGATCGCCTCCACCGTCGGCCATGACAGCCACAATATCTGCGTCGTCGGCGTCAGCGAGGAAGACATGGCGCATGCCGCAAACCGCCTCGGCGAGATCAAGGGCGGCTTCGTCGTTGTCGAAGATGGCAAGGTTACCGGCGAAATCGCCCTGCCCATCGCCGGCCTGATGAGCCTCGAGCCCTATGAAACGGTCCGCGATACGCTGCACCATCTGCGCAAGGCCGCCTTCGCTCTCGGCGCCACGTTGGAGGAACCCTTCCTCCAACTCGCCTTCCTGCCGCTGCCGGTCATCCCGCACCTGAAAATATCCGACCGCGGCATGGTTGATGTGGACAAGTTCGCACTGATCGGGTGATACAACTGATATGGCATACGAGATTTCGTGAGAGCGGATATCCAAATCTCAAACCGCGTGATGCCTCGTCGTCAGTTCAAGCCCGATCTCCTGCGCGGCGATAGCGTGGACATCAGACCCGCGCACAGAACCCGTCCAGCGCCGCAAGCTTCGCCAGCCCCGAAGCCGACACCGGTTCAAAGCCCGGCATCTCAAGCGGTTCGCCCAGCACCAAGCCCTCAGGCAGGCGGAATTCCGCCGGCTTGCGCGTCAGGTTGAAAACGAAGAGCAGTTTTTCCCCGTCCTTTTCGCGGGTGAAGACGAGCAGATCCTGGTTGGTGCCGATGAAGGTCATCTCGCCGTCGATCAGCGCCGGGTGTTTTTTTCGGAATGCGAGCGTCTTGCGGTAGTGATGCAGCACCGAGCTGTCGTTCCCCTCCTGCGTATCCACGGAAAGTGCCGCCTGCTCGTAAGGCACCGGCAACCAGCTCTTTTCTGCAGACGTGAAGCCCGCATGCGCCTTGCCGGCCTCCCAGGGCATCGGTGTGCGGCATCCGTCGCGGCCTTTGAAGGCCGGCCAGAAGCGGATGCCGTAGGGATCACGCAGATCCTCGAAGGCGAGCTCCGCCTCCGGCAGACCGAGCTCCTCGCCCTGGTAGAGGCAGATCGAGCCGCGCAACGCCGCAAGCACCGAGATCGCCAGCTTGGCGATGACGGGCCGCTCATCGGCCGTCAGCGCAAAGCGGCTGACATGGCGCATGACGTCGTGGTTTGAAAAAGCCCAGCAGACCCAGCCGTCGGTCACTGACTTCTGGAAAGCCTCGACGCAGCCGCGAATATGCTCGGCGGTGAAATCCGGTCCCAAGAGGTCGAATGTGTAGCACATATGCAGCTTATCGCCGCCGCTGGTATAGGCGGCCACCGTCTTCAGCGAACGCCCGCCGTCGCCGACTTCACCGACGGTCGTACGATCCTCGTATTGGTCAAGCAGCAACCGGAAGCGTTTGAGGAAATCGACGTTTTCCGGTTGCGTCTTGTCGTAGAGGTGGTTTTGCATGCCATAGGGATTGCTGTCGGGCGCATCGAGGCCGGCATCATCCTCATCAGGCTCATGCGGCGGATTGCTTCTGAGCTGCTTGTCGCAGAAATAATAGTTGACGGTATCCAGCCGGAAGCCGTCGACGCCGCGGTCGAGCCAGAACTTCACCGTCTCCAGCACCGCATCCTGCACGGACTTGCTGTGGAAATTCAGGTCCGGCTGCGAGGTCAGAAAATTGTGCTGGTAATATTGCCGGCGCACGCCGTCCCACTCCCAGCCCGGCCCGCCGAAGATCGACAGCCAGTTATTCGGCGCCGTGCCATCCGGCTTCGGGTCGGCCCAGACATACCAGTCCGCCCTGGGATTGGTCCGGCTTGTCCGGCTCTCGACGAACCACGGATGCCGGTCGGACGTGTGCGAGATTACCTGATCGATGACGACCTTGATGCCGAGCCCGTGCGCCTCGGCCATCATCTCGTCGAAATCGGCGAGCGTCCCAAAGATCGGGTCGACATCGCAATAATCGGAAACGTCATAACCCATGTCGGCCATCGGCGACTTGAAGAAGGGCGAAAGCCAGATCGCGTCGACGCCGAGGCTGGCAATATGCGGCAGCCGGCGGGTGATCCCCTTGAGGTCGCCGAGCCCGTCGCTGTTGGTGTCCTGAAACGAGCGCGGGTATACCTGATAGATCACCGCGCCGCGCCACCAGTCCGCATTCCCGCCTGCTTGCAATGCCATCGACTAAATCTCCTGCCTCGTCTGCGCCGCCACACTAAAGCGGACGGGGCAAAAGACAACCAGGGTGGGGCCTTAATGGAGGCGGTTAGGAGGGCAGCGACGCGTCGTCGCGATCCGACAAGGAGGAGACGCATATAGGCTTATCCACAACCCGTTTCCAGCGTCCGGATTTGGGGTTGCAACGCGATTCCTTTGCGATAAGGTGCGCGCTGACCTGCACGTAAGAGGTCAAACGTCGGGAACAGATGTCTAATAAAGGCGCAAAGCCTAGAAAGGTGGACCCACCATGAACCAGTTCACGAAAAAATTTCTCGCCTCTGCAATGCTTGGCACATTGCTGGCGTTTTCGGCGCATGCCGCCACACTGAATATTCACAATGGTGGCGACCCGCAGTCGCTCGATCCGCAGAAGCTTTCCGGAGACTGGGAAAATCGTATCGCCGGCGACATCTTCGAAGGTCTGGTCACCGAGGACGCCAAGGATAATCCGGTCCCCGGCCAGGCAGAAAGCTGGACGATTTCGCCTGATGGCAAGGTTTACACCTTCAAACTTCGCGACGGCATCAAGTGGTCCGATGGCCAGCCGGTAACGGCGGGAGACTTCGTCTTCGCCTTCCAGCGCCTCGTCGACCCGAAGAACGCCGCCGATTATGCCTATCTGCAGTTCACCATCAAGAATGCCGAAAAGATCAACAAGGGTGAGATCACCGATCTCAACGAGCTCGGCGTCAAGGCGATCGATGACAAGACACTCGAAATCACCCTTGAAAATCCGACCCCCTATTTCCTCAATGCCCTGATGCATTACACCGCCTATCCGCTGCCCAAGCACGTCGTCGAGGCGAAGGGGCAGGATTGGGTCAAGATCGGCAACATCGTTACTAACGGTCCGTATAAGCCGGTCGAATGGGTTCCGGGCTCGCATGTCACCACGGTCAAGAACGACCAGTGGTACGGCGCCAAGGACCTGAAGATCGACGGCGCGAAGTTCTTCGTGCTCGAAGACCAGGAAGCCGCGCTGAAACGCTACCGCGCCGGCGAATTCGATATCCTCACCGACTTCCCGACCGACCAGTACGAGTGGATGAAAAAGAACCTGCCTGGCCAGGCGCATGTGGCGCCCTTCTCCGGCCTCTACTACTACGTAATCAATTCGACCAAGCCGCCCTTCGCCGACAAGCGCGTGCGCCAGGCTCTCTCCATGGCGATCAACCGCGAAGTCATCGGCCCGCAGATTCTCGGCACCGGCGAACTGCCGGCCTATTCCTGGGTTCCGCCGGGTACCGCAAACTACGGCGAACCGGCCTACGTCTCCTGGAAGGACCTTCCTTATAAGGACAAGGTCGAAGAAGCCAAGAAGCTGCTGAAGGAAGCCGGTTTCGGTCCGGATCATCCGCTGACTGCCGAGCTCAAATACAACACCAACGACAACCACAAACGCATCGCCGTTGCGATCGCCTCGATGTGGAAGCCGCTCGGCGTCAATGTCGAACTCGTCAATGCCGAGACCAAGGTGCACTATGACCAGTTGCAGCGCGGCGAGGTGCAGATCGGCCGCGCTGGCTGGCTCGCCGATTACAACGATCCGGACAATTTCCTGAATCTCCTGGTCACAGGCGTCCAGATGAACTACGGCCGCTGGTCCAATCCCGAGTACGACAAGTTGATCAAGGACGGCAACGCCGAGACGAATCTGAAAAAGCGCGCCGAAATCTTCAAGAAGGCCGAGCAGCTGGCGCTGGATGATTCCGCCGCCCTGCCGATCTACTACTACGTTTCGAAGAACGTCGTTTCTCCGAAGATCGAAGGCTTCGTCGACAACATCCAGGACATCCACCGCACCCGTTGGCTGTCGATGAAAGAGTAAGGGAAAACGGTCCTTCTCGCGCACTGCTGGAAGGACCGGCCCACGACCATGATCAAATACGCCCTCCGTCGATTGCTTTCGACGATCCCCGTTCTGTGGATCGCCGTCACAGCCTGCTTTTTCGTTTTGCGCCTTGCCCCCGGCGGCCCGTTCGATGGCGAAAGGCCATTGCCGCCGGTGATCCTGAAGAACCTCGCGATCCACTACAATCTCGACAAGCCGTTGATTCAGCAGTACCTGATCTATGTCGGTGACCTGCTCCGGGGCGATCTCGGCCCCTCCTTCGCCAGCGAGGATTTTACCGTCGCACAGCAGATCATGATCGGTCTGCCCTACACCTTCACCATCGGCACGGCCGCCTTCGTGCTCGCCATCATCATCGGCGTCGCCGTTGGCTGTCTTGGGGCGCTCTACCAGAACAAGACGCCGGATTACATTCTCGGTGCTCTCATCCTGGTCGGCGTCGTGCTGCCGAACTTCCTGATCGCGCCGATCCTGCAGCTTATCTTCGGCATCCATCTCGCCTGGTTTCCGGTCGGCGGCTGGGGTGACGGCTCGATCAAATACCTGGTCCTGCCGATCGTCGTTCTGGCTCTGCCGCATGCAGGCCGCATCTCGCGCATCACCCGTGGCTCGATGATCGAGGTGATGAACCAGAACTTCATCCGAACAGCCAAGGCCAAGGGCATCGGCCCGCGGCTGACGGTAATGCGTCATGCGCTGAAACCGGCGTTGATGCCTGTCGTTTCCTATCTCGGGCCGGCGGCAAGCTATCTTCTCACTGGTTCGCTCGTTGTCGAAAGCATCTTCGGATTGCCCGGCATCGGCCGCTACTTCGTCAACGCAGCGCTGAACCGCGATTACGGCATGGTTCTCGGCACGGTCATTTTCTACATGGTGCTGATCGTATTCCTGAACCTTCTGGTCGATATCGCCTATGCCTGGCTCGACCCGAAAGTGAGAAACCGATGATCCTCAACCCCGCAAAACGCGAGCTGCTCGCCCAGGAGCTTCTGGAAGCGGAGGGCCTGGCACCCGAAGGCCGTTCGCTCACTAAGGATGCACTGCGCCGTCTCGGGCGCAACAAGGCGGCCGTCCTATCGATCGTGGTCCTGGCGCTGTTGATCCTCGCCGCCTTCCTCGGCCCCTGGTTCATTCCTTTCAACTACGAGGATCCTGATTGGGCCGCCTTCCGCATCCCGCCCTCGATTGAGACCGGCCATTATTTCGGCACCGACCCGAACGGCCGCGACCTTCTCGCTCGCGTGCTTTACGGCACCCGCATCTCCCTTGCTGTGGCGCTGACGGCGACCGTCGTCTCGGTCGTCATCGGCGTACTTTACGGTGCGATTTCGGGCTATATTGGCGGCAGGCTGGACGCGATCATGATGCGCTTCGTCGACATCATGTACGCGTTCCCCTACATCCTCTTCGTCATCCTGCTGATGGTAATTTTCGGCCGCAACGTCTATCTGCTTTTCGCCGCGATCGGCGCGCTGGAATGGCTGACCATGGCCCGCATCGTGCGTGGCCAGACGCTGTCGATCAAGCACCGGGAATTCATCGAGGCGGCCCGTGCCTCCGGGCAGAGACCGCTCAAGATCATCCTCAAGCACATCATTCCGAACCTCGTCGGACCCGTAGTGATCTTCGCAGCACTGACCGTGCCCGAGATCATCGCCACCGAAAGCTTTCTTTCCTATCTCGGCTTCGGCGTCCAGGAACCGCTGACCTCGCTCGGCACGCTGATCGCCGAGGGGAGCGATGCCATGGAAAGCATGCCGTGGCTGCTGATCTTCCCGGCAAGCTTCCTCGTGGCGCTACTGCTCAGTCTGCTCTTCATCGGCGACGGCCTGCGCGATGCGTTCGACCCGAAGGATCGCTAGAATGCCCCATGAAACGCAGAAAGAAATACTCCTTGAACTCAAGGACTATTCGATCACCTTCAAAACACCTGACGGCGAGGTGAAGGCGGTCTCGAACATCAATCTCACCGTCCGGCGCGGCGAACGCATCGCCATCGTCGGCGAATCCGGCTCCGGCAAGAGCCAGACCTTCCTCGGCATCATGGGCCTGCTCGCCAAGAACGGCAGGACGACGGGCCAGGCCTTGCTCGAAGGCAAGGACGTACTGTCGCTGAAGCCGCGCGCGCTCGACCAGATCCGCGGCAAGGACATGGCGATGGTTTTCCAGGACCCTATGACCGCCTTGAACCCGTCGCTGAAGATCTCCCGGCAGCTGACGGAACAGCTCGAGGTCCACCGCGGCCTGACGGCGCGAGCTGCATCCGAGGCGGCCCTCGACATGCTGAAACGCGTCGGCATCCCCGACCCGACGCGGCGCTTCCATCTCTATCCCCATGAGCTTTCCGGCGGCATGCGCCAGCGTATCGTCATTGCCATGGCGCTGCTTACCAAACCGAAGCTGCTGATCGCCGACGAACCGACGACGGCGCTCGACGTCACCATCCAGGCACAGATCCTCGATCTGTTCAACGATCTGACGGCGGAGATGAACACGGCACTCATCATGATCACCCACGATCTCGGCGTCGTCGCCGGCCTCGCCGACCGCGTCGCCGTTATGTATGCCGGCCGCATCGTCGAGGAAGCGCCCGTCGACGAACTCTTCGACAACCCGGCCCATCCCTATACGGCGGCGCTTCATGCCTCGATCCCGCGGCCGGACCAGGATGTCGACGATCTCGTCGTCATCCCCGGGCGCCCGCCGAACCTGCAGCACCTGCCGAAGGGCTGCAATTTCTCGCCGCGCTGTTCCCAGGTCCAGGACGATTGCATCGACCGTCCGCCGTCACTCGAAACACTGGCGCCGCGCCACTGCGCCGCCTGCTACCATCCCTTCCCGCGTCGTGAGGAGTTGCTGAGCCATGGCTGAACGATCGCTTCTGCGGGTCGAGAACCTGACGACCCAGTTCGAACTGCCGGCGAAGGGCCTGTTCAAACCGCCGATTTTCCTCACCGCCGTCAACAATGTCAGCTTCGACCTCGCAGAAGGCCGCACACTCGGCATTGTCGGCGAATCCGGCTGCGGCAAGTCCACGCTCGGCCGCTCCATCCTGCGGCTGCTGAAATCGCAGAAGGGCCGCATCCTCTGGCAGGGCCGCAACCTTCTCGACCTGTCTGAAGAGGAAATGCGCGCCGCCCGCCGCGACATGCAGATCATCTTCCAGGATCCGATCGCCTCGCTCGACCCGCGCATGACGGTCGGCGACATCATCGCCGAGCCGCTCACCGTCTTCGAGCCGAAACTTTCGAAGGCCGGGCGCACCGAACGCGTCCGCGAGATCATGACCGCCGTCGGCCTGGTGCCGGAGATGATCAACCGTTATCCGCACGAATTTTCCGGCGGCCAGGCGCAACGCATCGGCATTGCCCGCGCCGTCATCACCAAACCGAAGCTCATCATCTGCGATGAGCCGGTTTCGGCTCTCGACGTTTCGATCCAGGGCCAGGTCATCACGCTTCTGCGCAAGCTGCGCAAGGAATTCGGCCTGACGCTGATCTTCATCAGCCACGATCTTTCCGTCGTGCGGCTGATCTCCGACGATGTTCTGGTGCTCTATCTCGGCAGGGTGGTGGAAGCCGGCGACTGCGCCACCGTCTTCGATCATCCGGCTCACCCCTATACGCAGGCGCTGTTTTCCGCAGCACCGATCCCGGATCCGAAGCTCGCGCGGCTGCGCACCCGCATCCGCCTGCAGGGCGATCCGCCCTCGCCGCTCAACCCGCCGAAAGGCTGCGTCTTCTCGCCGCGCTGCTGGAAGGCGACCGATATCTGTCGCACCGAAATGCCGCCGACCGAGGAAGTCCGCCCCGGTCAGAAGGCCGCCTGTTATCATATGGACAGGCCATGAGCGGCCACGCAACTTCAGGATGAAGCGCTTGGAAAAGCGGACTTATTTTGGGTTCTAAAATCCCCGATAAGAAAGATTTATCCGCGCACGTGCTATTTCTTTCCCGCCCAATCAAGGGCTGGGGAACGCATATATGAGATCGAAACTATCAGGATTGATCGCGGTTGCGGCCGCGATTATCGCTGCCTCCGCCGCTTCGTCGCATGCCGAAGATCTGAAGTTCAAGCTGACCAACGGCACGAACTCCGTCCTGGCGCGCTTCTACAGCGCTCCAACCGGCGTCGACAACTGGGAAGAGGACGTCTTCGGCGATGAAGTTCTCAATCCGGGCGAAAGCATGGACATCACCATCGCCGATGGCCGCACCGTCTGCAAATACGATATGCGCTTCGAGTTCGAGGAAGGATCAAACCTCGAAACCACCGAAGATACGCAGGATCTTTGCCAGATGGGCAGCTACACCATCCACGAATAGGCAGCCCTCGCAGCGCCCGCCTTCGCCGCGTCTCGAGGGCGGGCTTTTACCTCCCGCGATATCGGCGCCAATGATATCAGCGCTTGTCACTCTGGCTGGCTCCGCGTATCAGCGATGAAGAGCAATGCCGGGAGGGCAAGGTGAGCAGACGGTTTCTATCGATCGGTGAATGCATGGTGGAACTCTCGCAGGCAGGTGACGGCCTGCTGCGCAAAGGTTTCGCCGGCGATACGTTCAACACCGCTTGGTATGCCCGCGCCTGCCTTGCCGCCGACTGGTCGGTCGATTATTTCACCGCCCTCGGCGAGGACGCCATGTCGGATGAGATGGTGGCCTTCATCGACAAGGCAGGCATCGGCACCAGCCTTATTCACCGCATCAAGGGCAAGACGCCCGGCCTTTACATGATCAACCTGAAAAACGGCGAGCGCTCCTTCAGCTACTGGCGCGATAATTCGGCTGCCCGCAGCCTCGCGGCCGACCCGGATCGCCTGCGTGAGGCGGTGGAAAGCGCTGATGTCGTCTATTTCTCCGGCATCACCCTTGCCATCCTGCCGCCGGAGGATGCCACGACGCTGCTCGCCGAAATCCGCCGCGCCAAGGCCGCCGGCAAGCTGGTGGTGTTCGACCCGAACATCCGCCCCCGCCTGTGGTCGAGCTATGACATCATGCACACGACGATCAGCGAGGGCGCTCGCTCGTCCGTGCTCGTGATGCCGAGCTTCGACGACGAGGCCGCCCATTTCGGTGATGATTCCATCGAGGCGACGATCCACCGCTATCGCGGACTCGGCGCCGCCGACGTCGTCGTCAAGAACGGCGCGGATGGGGTGAGATTGAACTTTGCCGGCGAAGAGAGCTTCGTTCCGGCCGAAAAGGTGGAGAAGGTGGTCGATACCACCAGCGCGGGCGACAGTTTTAACGGCGCCTTCCTCGCACACTATCTTGAAACAGAGGACGCAACCGCAGCAGCCGGCTTCGCCGCAGGCGTTGCAGCCCACGTCGTCAGTGAACACGGCGCGCTGGTGGCAAAGGACAAGCTTGGATTGAAGGGCGGCTGACCCGCACGCGCAAGCGCGCTCGCCTGTTGAAGTTTTTGCCCCGGGTTGCGGGGATAAAAAATCAGGACTTCGTCGGCCGATCGGACTCGCGAACCGCCTCGTCATGATACCAGCAGCTGTCAAGCGCTGCGTCGCAGACGTCGGCTGCCTCGCGTTCCATCAGCCGGGCGCGTTCGAACCGATTGGCGGTCCGCGTCGGCTTAACGGGAAACTGGTAGATCGTTGCAGATTCACGGTGGATACCGGTGGGCATGAGATCGCCTCCATTCAGTTCGGCGCATCAACATTCAAGGCTACGACCATAACACGGTGCCCATAGTTTATGCAAATTGCACAAATTATATGCGTCAATATATTATGATTGATCGATATGCTGTCTGCGCCGAGAGCGTCCGCCTATTTGTTCAACACTTCATCACTCCCAAGCTAACGCCGAAATTTTCATCCGGTTCCGCAGCGAAAAACTCGGTTTCCTGCTGATGATACGGCCTTCCCCCGTCAAAACGGGGTGGTTTCGGCAAAAGAAAACGCATGTTGGCCTGCCGATTTGCGATTTTTTCTTCTCCCTCAGCCAAACTGGCACGCTACGTGCTTTTAAAGTGTCATCCCCTGGCGGTCGGATGCGCTTTACGCGCCGAAATCGCTTCCGGATTTGCTCACCTTTGTCGCATTGAGAGAGTCACGATGACAAAATATAAGCTCGAGTATATTTGGCTCGATGGGTACACTCCGGTACCGAACCTGCGTGGCAAGACGCAGATCAAGGAATTCGACGTATTCCCGACGCTGGAACAGCTTCCGCTCTGGGGCTTCGACGGTTCGTCGACCATGCAGGCCGAAGGCCGCAGTTCCGATTGCGTGCTGAAGCCCGTCGCCATCTATCCCGACCCGGCCCGCACCAACGGCGCGCTCGTCATGTGCGAAGTGATGATGCCCGATGGCGTCACGCCGCACTCGAGCAACGCTCGCGCAACCATTCTCGACGATGAAGATGCCTGGTTCGGTTTCGAGCAGGAATACTTCTTCTACCAGAACGGCCGTCCGCTTGGCTTCCCCGAGCAGGGCTACCCGGCTCCGCAGGGTCCATATTACACCGGCGTCGGCTATTCGAACGTCGGCGACGTCGCCCGTGAAATCGTCGAAGAACATCTCGACCTCTGCCTCGCTGCCGGCATCAACCACGAAGGCATCAATGCCGAAGTGGCCAAGGGCCAGTGGGAATTCCAGATTTTCGGCAAGGGCTCCAAGAAAGCCGCCGACCAGATCTGGATGGCTCGCTACCTGCTGCAGCGCCTGACCGA
This sequence comes from Rhizobium sp. NZLR10, assembly GCF_019685125.1. Lineage (NCBI taxonomy): Bacteria > Pseudomonadati > Pseudomonadota > Alphaproteobacteria > Hyphomicrobiales > Rhizobiaceae > Rhizobium > Rhizobium sp. NZLR10. The sequence goes on from NZ_JABDWE010000023.1 coordinate 115,187, forward strand.
AAAGTACGGCATCGACATCGAGTATCACTGCAAGCCGCTCGGCGACACCGACTGGAACGGTTCGGGCATGCATTGCAACTTCTCGACCAAGTTCATGCGCGAAGTCGGCGGCAAGGCCTATTTCGAAGCGCTGATGGCGCAGTTCGAAACGAACCTGATGGACCACATCGAAGTCTACGGTCCCGACAACGACAAGCGCCTGACCGGCAAGCACGAAACGGCACCGTGGAACAAGTTCTCCTACGGCGTTGCCGACCGTGGCGCTTCGATCCGCGTCCCGCACTCCTTCGTCAAGAACGATTACAAGGGCTATCTGGAAGACCGCCGTCCGAACTCTCAGGGCTGCCCCTACCAGATCGCTTCGCAGGTTCTGAAGACGATTTCGGAAGTTCCGACTGCAAGCTCGGCTTCCGCCGCCGCTTAACCTTCCAAACGGCGCCGGTCCACGACCGGCGCCGTCGTTCGTTCCGCACGAAAGCCGCGATCGACCGCTGACATAATCGCGGGAATCCGGCGGCTGAAAGCCCTGCAACCGCTGGCATGCGGCTGTAATATTTCCATCATGATCATGCCTCAAAATAGGCAGGCGGGAATCGCCGTTCCGGAACCCCGCTTTGGGGCTAAGCGTTGCATATCGAGGCAACGCGGATGGAAATTGTGACATGCTGCAACGTCCAGCAAACACTCATCATGGCGAGAGCTGGGCCAATGCTACAGCCGCCGGCAACCTGCCCGAACGTCTGGTGATCGTCACCGATGCCTGGCATCCGCAGGTCAACGGCGTCGTGCGCTCGATCGAGAACACCAACCGCGAATTGGCGACGATGGGCGTTGCGGTTTCGATGGTCACGCCGGAGCGCTTCAACAGCATCCCCTGCCCGACCTATCCCGAAATCCGCCTGTCGATCGCCAATTACCGCCGCATCGCCCGCGAGATCGAAAAACACAATCCTTCCTATGTGCATATCGCCACCGAAGGCCCGCTGGGGCTGACCGCTCGCCGCTGGTGCCTGCGTAAGGGCATGCCCTTCTCCACCAGCTATCACACGCGCTTTCCCGAATATGTTTCCGCCCGCTTGCCGATACCGCAGAGCTGGCTTTATGCCTTCGTACGCTGGTTCCATAATGGCGGCGCTGGGTGCATGGTCGCGACGCCGAGCCTTGCTCGCGAGCTTGCTGCACGCGGCATCAAGAACCTCATGCCCTGGACCCGGGGCATTGACGCCACGCAATTCCATCCGATGCCTCTTGAAGAGAAGCCATTCGGCCTTCCTCGCCCGATCTTCATGACGGTCGGCCGCGTGGCCCTGGAAAAGAACCTGCCGGCCTTTCTTGATCTCGACCTGCCGGGTTCGAAGGTTGTGGTGGGCGAAGGCCCGGCACGCGCCGAGCTGGAGCAGCGGTATCCCGAGGTGCACTTTACCGGCGTGAAATTCGGCGAGAATCTGGCGAACGCCTATGCCCAGGCCGATGTCTTTGTCTTTCCCTCGCTCACCGACACTTTCGGCAACACCATCCTCGAAGCGCTGGCATCGGGCGTGCCGGTCGCAGCCTATCCGGTCACCGGCCCGCTCGATATCATCGGCGAAGACAGCGACGTCGGCGCGCTGGACCAGGACCTTCAGGCCGCTTGCCTTGCCGCGCTTTCCGCCTCGCGCGGCAAGGCGCGCGAGCTTGCCATGCAATATTCCTGGGAAGCGGCGACGCTGCAGTTCATCAACAACATCCGCGCTGCCAACGGCGTCATCACGCCGAAATGGAAGAAGGCTTGGCAATTTGCCAAGTCACTTCCAAGAAGCAGAAAGCCCGGCGAAACCGCCGGGCCTCTCCCCTCCGCGGACTAATCCGTCCTACTTGTGCAAAGCGTTGCGAAGCGTGTCGTTCGCAACCGCAATCGCGCTGCGTGCAGCAGGCGTTTCGGCAATGGCGTTCAAGAGCACGAAATCGTGGATCGTGCCGTTGTAACGCATTGACGTGACTCGGACGCCAGCCTGGCTGAGTTTGCGGGCATAGGCCTCGCCCTCGTCGCGCAGCACGTCGTTCTCGTCGACGATGACCAACGCCGGCGGCAGGCCGTTCAACTGCTCCAACGAGGCTTGCAGCGGCGAAGCCGTCGGCTCCTTGCGCTTGGCTTCGTCGGGCAGGTAGGCGTTCCAGAACCACTTCATCGCTTCCTTGGTCAGCCACGGGCCATTGGCGAACTGGTTATAGGAACCGTTGTCGAAATTGGCGTCCGTGACCGGGTAGAACAGCACTTGCTGGTCGATGGCGGGACCGCCGCGCTCCTTGGCAAGCAGCGTCACCACCGCCGCCATGTTGCCACCGACGCTGTCGCCTGCGACCGCGAGCCTGCCGGCATCGACGTTGAGCTCCTTGGAATGCTCGGCGACATATTTGGTTGCGGCATAGGCCTGCTCGATGGCAACGGGATAACGGGCCTCCGGCGAGCGTTCGTAATCGACGAAGACGACGGCGGCATTGGCGCCGTTGGCGATCTCGCGCACCAGCCGGTCATGCGTATCCGCATCGCCGAGCACCCAGCCGCCGCCATGGAAATAGAGGATGACCGGCAGCGTGCCATTGGCCTGTTCCGGGCGGACGATACGCAGCTTGATGCTGCCGGTCGGGCCTGTTTTGATGACCTTATCCTCTTCCTGCGCCGCAGGCTTCTTCACATCGCCCTTCTGCGCGCCGGCCAGAACATTGCGGGCATCGGTCGGCGATAGCGTATAGATCGGCTTGCCGCCGGCAAGGCCATCGATGAACTTCTGCGTTGTCGGCTCGAGTACCGGATCAGCAAGCGCGCCGGCGGCGGAGGCTGCCAGGAGTGCTGCTGCGGAAACTGCGGTCTTGATGGTCGACATTGTCTTGTCCTCTCGGTTCCGTGTTCGGCGTAAACACGGCTTTTGTATCGCGCACGACTATTTATTGCACAATCTACATATCCGCATATCTGCCATGCCAAAAAGACGCTTGCGATTATTTATCGTACGATATAAACTCGCTCAGTTCTGGAGATGACCATGCAGGATCAGCTGAAGCTCGACGATTTCATCTGCTTCGCCGTCTATACGGCAAGCCATGCGCTGAACCGCGTTTACAAGCCGCTTCTCGACGCACTCGGCCTCACCTATCCGCAATATCTGGCCATGGTCGCGCTGTGGGGACAGGACGGCCAGACCGTCGGCGGCCTCGGCGAAAAGCTCTTCCTGGAATCGAGCACGCTGACCCCTCTGCTCAAACGCCTGGAAAGCGCCGGCTATATCAGGCGCGAACGCAGCCGCGAGGACGAGCGCGTCGTCGTCATCCGCCTCAGCGAAGAAGGCAAGCGGCTGAAGGAAAAAGCGACTGGCATACCGGGCTGCATCGCCGAGGCCAGCGGTCGCGATGCAGCGGATCTTACTCGGCTACAGGCTGAGATCGTGGCGCTACGCGAGGCGCTGAATAAGAGCGTGGCTTAGGTTCAAGACGATCGAGATAGGTCGTACCTGGGGTTACCCCCTCTGCCCTGCCGGGCATCTCCCCCACAAGGGGGGAGATCGACTCGCGGATAGCATCTCCCCAAACAATTGATGCTGGAGCGAGCGGGTCCGCCCAGCCGATCTCCCCACCTGTGGGGGAGATGCCCGGCAGGGGTAACCCCAGGCACGACACGAACGGATATTCCACAAACGCCAACTGGCGCCCCAAGAACCCCTACGTCCGCCTCTTCTTGCCTTCAAACGGATTCTCAGCCGAACGGAAATGAATACGGATCGGCACGCTCGGCATGTCGAAATCGGCACGCAGCCCGTTAATCAGATAACGCGTATAGGATTCCGGCAGCGCGTCGGAGCGCGTGCAGGAAATCATGAAGGCCGGCGGGCGAGCCTTGACCTGCGTCATGTACTTCAGCTTGATGCGGCGGCCGGAAACGGCCGGTGGCGGATGCTGGATCTGTTGCGTTTCCAGCCAGCGATTGAGCTTCGCCGTCGAAATGCGCTTGTTCCAGATCATGTCGGTGTCGATGATCGACTGCATCAGCTTGTCGAGGCCCCAGCCGGTCTGGCCGGAGATCGGCACCGCGCGGATGCCCCGTGCCTGCGGCAGCAGCCGATCGGTCTTTTCGCGAAGGTCCGCAAGCACCGCCTGCCGGTCCTCGATCATATCCCACTTGTTGAAAGCGAGAACGGCCGCGCGGCCCTCGCGCAGCACCAGGTCGACGATCTGCAGGTCCTGCTTCTCGAAGGGGATCGTCGCATCGAAGACGATCACCACTGTCTCAGCGAAACGGATGGCGCGCAACGCGTCGGCGACAGAGAGCTTTTCCAGCTTCTCGATCACCCTGGCCTTGCGTCGCATGCCTGCCGTATCGAACATCTTGATGGTGCGGCCGCGCCAATCCCATTCGACCGAGATGGAATCGCGAGTGATGCCCGCCTCCGGCCCGGTCAAAAGCCGGTCCTCACCGAGGAAACGGTTGATCAGCGTCGACTTGCCGGCATTCGGCCGCCCGACGATCGCCACGCGCAAAGGCTTGGTGTCGTCATAGGCAGGCTCTTCGTCCTCATCGCTGCCCTCGCCTTCAGACTGAGGAATGTCGACGTTGGTGACGGCGACCTCCTCCTTCGCCGGATAAGCCCGGTCCTTGCCGATAGCCTCGACGATCGCATCACGCAGATCGAGCATGCCCTCGCCGTGTTCGGCCGAAATCGGCGTCGGCTCGCCAAGCCCGAGCGTGTAGGCGTCGTAGAAGCCGCTGTCGGAGCCGCGCGCCTCGGATTTGTTGGCGACGAGAACCACCGGCTTGCCGCGCCGGCGCAGCATTTCGGCAAGATCGGTATCGACGGGCGTCAATCCGCTCTTAGCGTCGACGATGAAAAGCGAAAGATCCGCCTCGTCGATCGCCGCTTCCGTCTGGGCGCGCATCCGGCCCTGCAGGCTTTCCGCGTCGGCCTCTTCCAGACCGGCCGTGTCGATAATGGTGAAGGTCAGGCCCATCAGCCGCGCATCACCCGGACGGCGGTCGCGGGTCACACCCGGCGTGTCATCGACGAGCGCCAGCTTCTTACCCACCAGGCGGTTAAAAAGGGTCGACTTGCCGACATTCGGACGACCGACGATCGCGACCGTGAAACTCATTCTTTTTCCTTAAAACTCAGCCCTGCGCGGCGGGCGCCTTGCCGGATGCGGTGATGAGATCAAGCATCATGTGGGCGCGATTGGCAACATTGCGCGGGCTGTCGGTATCATCGACGATCGACTGGAACCACTGCCGAGCCTGCGCCATGTTGCCGCCCTTAAAGGAAGCAAGGCCGAGCGCTTCGCGTGCCGAATGGCGGAAAGCGTTGCCTGGGACGGCCATTTCCTCGATCGCGGCCGAAACCTGTTCGTAAGAGCCGTTTTCGATGAGCAGCCAGCCGGCCCGCATTTTGGCGGCATCGCGCACGGCGGCCGGAACACCATTGTCCTTGCCGATCTCGTTGAAGGAAGCGATCGCCGCAGCGGTATCGCCCTTCTGGACTTCGACAGTCGCGGCCCGCATGCGCGCCAGCACCGGATAAGCGCCGTGGCCTTCCTTTTCGAGCTTGTCGAGCGCGGCCAGCGCCTCGTCATTCTTGTTCTCGTCGGCAAGCTTCATCGCCGCCAGGAACTGGTCACCGGCGCCCGAGGAGCGGGTATCGTCCCAATATTGGAAGAGAACCTTGCCGGCGGTGCCGGCGACGATCAGGATGGCGACGACGATGATATAGCGGCCGAACCGGCGCCAGACGCCCTTCATCTGGTCGGAGCGCAATTCCTCATTGACTTCACGGATGAAGCTGTCGTCGTTGAATGCCATTCTCGTCTCCGGCCGCGGAAATACCTATACGTTGTGCAAAACGCACATTGTCGGGCCTTCTACTCCATTTTGCCGCCGTTGTAAGGGGGATATGAAAGATTAGAGCGCCGCGCGTCTTTTCAGACGCGCCAAGGACGCTCTAACACTTTGAATCCGCGTATAATCCTTTCCAAAAATCGGAATCGATTTTCGGGGGTATGCGCAGGTCACATGGCGAGCGGCGAAACGCCGATCAGCCATTCGTGCAGCTTCCAGATGATCAGCGCCCAGACGACGATGCCGATGATAACGGCATAGAGGTCGTATTTGGCCGAGACGAAGGGCCGAAGCACGATCTCGCCCGCCCGCTGCCGTCTTTTCAGCGAGATGCGCAGGATGACGCCCCAGGCGAGGAAGGCCGCAAACAACAGCACCGACGACGTTTCACCATTGGCGAGCAGATGGGCAAGCGCCCAGATTTTCACCGACAGCACCATCGGATGTTTGGTCTTGGTGGCGATATGCCCCGCCGGCAATAGCGAGGCGACGAGACAGATCGTTGCGATCAGCATCAGCGTGATCGTGATATGCGCCATCCAGACCGGCGGATTGTAAAGCATTCCGGTTACTTCACGCGCCCGCCCGAAGCCGTAGATCAATAGGATCAGCGTCGCCAGACTCGCGATGGAATAGGCCGCCCGCCACCCCTTTTCGCCGAGGCTTGCGATCATCGAACGGCGGAAGCCGGGCGATACCACCCGCACCAAATGCACCCCGAGGAAAAGTATAATGCCGACGATAAGCAAAGTCATTGCGGGTCCCTTCCGTGCCGTTTGTCATGGCTTACCGGCTGGCGTGAAAAAATGCCAGTAAGACCGCAGCTTCGCCGCAATTCTATCGGAGGGAAATCGCGAACAAATTGTCGCGGTGTCCATGTCTCGTCATCTCCTCTCCACCTGTCTGGCTGTGTCGTTCCTCCTGCCGACGATGGCAGAGGCGGCCGACCGGCCGAAACAGCTGGTCATCATTTCGTTCGACGGCGCCCACGACAATGCGCTCTGGCTGAAGAGCCGCGAGATGGCCGCGAAGAACGGCGCCCACTTTACCTATTTCCTCTCCTGCACTTTCCTGATGAACGAGGCGGCGAAGAAGGCCTACCAGGCGCCGCATCAGAAGCGCGGCAAATCCAATGTCGGCTTCGCCCAGAGCGACGACGAGATCCGCGAAAGGCTCGGCAATATCTGGCACGCCCATCTCGAAGGCCACGACATATCGAGCCATGCCTGCGGCCATTTCGATGGCCGTCTCTGGAGCGAGGCCGACTGGTCGGCCGAATACGCCACCTTCCACGCGACGTTGAAAAATGCCTGGACAAGCGTCGGCCTCCAGGAGCCGGCCGGCTGGCGGGATCTGGTCGACCATGGCATCAAGGGTTTTCGCGCACCCTATCTTTCCGCAACGGCGGGCGCCGATATGATCGCCGCCGAAAAGAAGGCGGGTTTCAGCTATGACGCAAGCCTCGTCACCAAAGGTCCGGCCATGCCGGTCGAGGAAGACGGCATCATCCGCTTCGGCCTGCCGCTGATCCCCGAGGGCCCGAGCGAAAAGCCGATCATCGGCATGGACTACAATCTCTTCGTCCGCCATTCCAAGGGTGAAGAAGACAGAGTGGACAGCGCTGCCTTCGAGGAGCGCGCCTATTCGGCCTTCAAAGAAGCTTTCGACAAACAATATGCCGGCGGCCGCACCCCCCTCCAGCTCGGCTTCCACTTCGTCGAAATGAACGGCGGCGCCTACTGGCGCGCCCTCGACCGGTTGGTCGGCGACGTCTGCCATCGCGCCGACGTCGCCTGCGTCAGCTATTCCGAAGCGATCTCGCTGATCGAGGCCCGCGGGAAATTGCAGCAGTCGTCAGGGCTGTAATAAGTTATTTTTGGAATGAGGTGTGGTGCCGTGTGGGGCCCTCATCCGGCTGCCGCCACCTTTGTAACTTCCCTTTACCCGCTATTGGCGTAGTACTGCCTGTTGCGGTGGCGGATGGAAGACCGTTGCACCTTTGGGACACCAAGCCCGTGGGAGAGCCTGGGTCTCCGTCCGCCGTTCCATTGAACCCGAACAGTCGCCGGGGCCGCTTGCGAAAGCAAAGCCCGCTTAGGCAAGGATGGGATCAGATGGAGATGAATGAGAGGGTGGTTGTCGGTATCGATGTTTCCAAGGACCGATTGGACGTGTCGCTGCACCCTTCAGGCGAGCACTTCGCGGTCAGCAACGACCACGCCGGCCTTGAGGAATTAATCACCGGGCTGGTCGCCTCCAGGCCGACGATCGTCGGCCTGGAGGCGACCGGCGGCTACGAGATGTTAGCGGCGGGTAGCCTGTCGGCAGCTGGTTTTGGGGTGGTTGTTGTCAATCCGGCGCAGGTGCGCGCCTTTGCC
>NZ_JABDWE010000024.1:0-119918 GCF_019685125.1 Rhizobium sp. NZLR10
ATGGAACGGCGGACGGAGACCCAGGCTCTCCCACGGGCTTGGTGTCCCAAAGGTGCAACGGTCTTCCATCCGCCACCGCAACAGGCAGTACTACGCCAATAGCGGGTAAAGGGAAGTTACAAAGGTGCCGGGCGGATGAGGGGCTGCTCTCGCCGAGCAATTTCATTCATGCTGATAGGCGTCCAAAACGGCACGGCCGCCGGAGAACCGACGGCCGCTAAGAATTTGGTGATGAAACGCCGATTGTCCCCGCGCCGTTTAAGCGGCGCGGCGACCCTGATGCATGGCCGGAGCAATGTTTTCGCCACTGACGCGGAAGCCGCGGATGAGATCGATCAGCTCGTCGGTGTCGGTGGCCAGCGTTTCCGCCGAGGCCGTGGTCTCCTCGGCCATGGCGGCGTTCTGCTGGGTGGCGGCGTCGAGCTGGTTCATCGACGACGAGATCGAGCGCAGCGTTGTGTCCTGTTCGGAGGCGCTGTGGGCGATCTTGGCGACGATCTCGTTGGCAGCCTTGATCTGGTCGGAGATGCGCTTCAGCGCCTCGCCAGCCTCGCCGACCAGTCGGACGCCATGGTCGACCTGGCTGGAAGAACGAGCAATCTGGTCCTTGATCTCCTTGGCCGCAGCGGCGGAACGCTGGGCAAGTTCGCGGACTTCCTGGGCGACGACCGCAAAACCCTTGCCGGATTCGCCGGCGCGGGCCGCCTCGACGCCGGCATTCAGCGCCAAAAGGTTGGTCTGGAAGGCGATCTCGTCGATGACGCCGATGATCTTGGTGATCTCCGAGGACGACTTCTCGATGCCGCTCATCGCTTCGATCGCCTGGGTGACGATCGCATCGCTGTGGGTGGCTTCGGTGCTGACCGAATGGACACGTTTGCTCGCCTCATGGGCGCCGTCGGCCGTCTGGCGGACGGCGACGGTGAGTTCGTCGAGGGCCGCCGAGGTTTCCTCGAGGCTTGCCGCCTGGCGCTCGGTGCGCTGCGACAATTCGTTGGAGGCGCGGCGGATCTCTTCCTTGCTGGTGCCGATATCGGTACCCTTGGCGCTGACCTTGGCCATGGCGGCTTCGAGATGCGACAATGCATCGTTGAAGTTGTCGCGAAGGGCGGCATATTTCTGGCCGAGATCGGCGCAGCGGACGGTGAGATCGCCACGCGCAATCATCTCCAGCGCCTGGCCGATCGTCGTCACCACCCGGGCCTGGAGCGTCGCTTCGTCCTGTTGCTGGCGCAGGTTGTTCTCGCGCTCGTTTTCCAGCGCCAGCTGCTGGGCCGCCTCGCGATCCGACATCGCATGGCGTTCCCTGATCTTTTCTTGCAGCGACTGCGTCGCCTTGGCCATCATCCCGACTTCGTTGTTCATGCCGGTATGCGGAATGGCGATGGAAACGTCCTCTTCGGCCACCGCCTTCAGGGCGGCATGGACGCTGTTGAGAGGGCCCGAAATGCCGCGGATGACGACATAAGCGGCCAAAATAGCAAGGAAGAACAGTATGATGCTGCCGGACAAGGCGGTCAGGATCGTGCTGTTGATCTGGGCATCGAGATCTTCCATGTAGACGCCGGTGACGACGACGACCTTCCAAGGGTCGAAGGCCAGTGCATAGGCCGTCTTACGAAAATCGCCAGCCGGCTGACCCGGTTTGGCTGTGGAATAATATTCGACGAGACCGCCACCCTGCTGCCCGAGCCTGACCAGCTCTTCGCGATAGAGCTTGCCCTTGCTGTCCGGCTGGCCCTTGTTGATCTGCCCGACTTTCGAGGCATCGAAGTGGAACATCATCTGGATGTCGTAGCTATAGCCGAAGAAATAGCCATCGGGATCGTATTTCATTGCATTGACGGTGGCGTAGGCCTGCTTCTGGGCGTCCTCAAGCGTCATTTCGCCCGCGGTGACCTTGGCCTGGTAAAGCTTGAGAACAGAGACCGCCGACTGAACTTCGGAACGGAGCATGTCATAGCGCTCCTTGTAGATCGCATCGACCGAGGAGCGGATCTGCAGGGACGTGGCGATCGCGAAGGCGATCATCAGGCCGATGACCAGCAATATGAGCTGCTTCGATATTTTGAGATTTTTCATGAATCCTCGCAACGGGAATGGTGGGGCATTCCGGTGCGGTCTTCTACCGCTTGTGCGAGCGCGCCCAAGAAGACGACGCGTCTACCGCTGCTAAAAACAACATGCTGCGACCGGTGAGTAACAATTGAGGCTTATCCGATAAGAAAGCTTTAATTTTACTGTTTACGACGCGAATTCCCTAAAAATCTGGGGGCACCGACAAAGCAGAACCGCCGGACGTTCATCCGGCGGTCTGCAAGGGCCGAAATCCGCGCCCATTTTTCCGCATATGTTCCAAAACAGGAATGCACCCTCGCTTCTCTTCGAGGATGCATCCGGTCCACCGAAGTGGAACCCCAAGCGATCGAAACCTTGATCAGGCAGGGGCAGGGAACTTTCGTCTTTACGCAATTCCGGACGTTAAAACCGAAGTTGCTTTAAAAACGCATCTTGAATTCGGAAACGTTAAGCGTCGCCGGTTGTTCCGCCATGCCGGCGGCAACGGGCTTGGTGTCGCTTCCGATGACGGCTGCGGTCGTCGCGCTCATATCGATGCCATCGGCAGGCGGGGTCGGCGGCATGGCCGCAATGATCGCTTCCGGGGTCGCCTTGCTGACGAAGACTACGGGTGAGCCGCCCATCCAGCCTTCGGTGCGATAGATCTTCTTTTCGCCGCCGACATCGCGGACTTCACTGGCCTGGAGGACGCCGGGCTTAAGTTCCGGCACCTTATAGTCCTTCTTGACGAGTTCGGCCTGCAGCGGCGGGCAATTGACACAGGTTTCGGTGACGATGCTGCCGTCAGCGTGCGGCGCGGTCTTGCCGATCACCTCGATCGAGGACGCCATCGCCGAACCTGCCATCAGCAGGATTGCCGCACCGAGGAAAATCTGACGCATCAACGCACCTCCGTCTCACTGTGAGAGCGGTATAGCGCAGCTTTGTTTCCATCCCGTCAGGGGAAAGGGTAAAAATTTAAAGAACGCCGCGGTTTATACTTTGTCCGAGCCCGTTTCGCGCTCGATCGCCCGCCAGCCGATGTCGCGCCGGCAAAAGCCGTTTTCCCACCTCACCCGGTCGAGCAGCGCGTAGGCGCGGTCCTTGGCGTCGGCCACCGTGCCGCCCGAGGCGGTGACGTTCAGCACGCGGCCGCCGGTCGCAACCAGCGCGCCGTCCTTGAGACCCGTGCCGGCATGAAACACCTTCTCGCCCTCGCCTGCCTCGGGCACGGAGAGGATGGGCGTATTCTTCGCGTAGGCGCCGGGATAGCCTTTGGAGGCCATGACCACTGTCAGCGCCGGATCGTCATTCCATTCCGCCTTCAGCTGATCGAGCGTGCCGTTGGCGGTGGCAAGCAGCAGCGGCAGCAGATCGCTCTTCAACCGCATCATCATCACCTGGCATTCGGGATCGCCGAAGCGGACATTGTATTCGATGAGTTCCGGCCCCTTCCTGGTGATCATCAGCCCGGCGAAAAACACGCCGGAGAAGGGATGACCGCTCTCAGCCATGCCGCGGATCGTGGGCTCGATGATCTCCTTCATGGTGCGCTCGACCATTTCGGCAGTCATGACAGGCGCCGGCGAATAGGCGCCCATGCCGCCGGTATTGACGCCGGTATCGCCCTCGCCCACCCGCTTGTGATCCTGGGCGGTTGCGAGCGGCAGCGCGTTCTTCCCGTCGCAGAGGCAGAAGAAGCTTGCCTCCTCGCCATCGAGATAGGCTTCGACGACGACTTCGGCGCCGGCTTCGCCAAAGGCGCCCTCGAAGCAGTCGTCGACGGCCGCCAAGGCTTCATCCAGAGTCATCGCAACCGTCACGCCCTTGCCGGCGGCAAGGCCGTCAGCCTTGACGACGATCGGCACGCCTTCAGCGCGGATATAGGCTTTGGCCTTCGGCCCATTGTTGAAGCGCTGGTAGGCGCCCGTCGGAATGCCGTAGCGGGCGCAGATATCCTTGGTGAAGCCCTTCGAGCCCTCGAGTTGGGCGGCGGCGGCGGAGGGGCCGAAGACCGTCAGACCGTCGGCGCGCAGCCGGTCGGCAAGGCCGGCGACCAGCGGCGCTTCCGGGCCGACGACGACGAAATCGATCGCCTTCTCTCGGCAGAAAGCGGCGACTGCTTCATGATCCTCGATATTCAAGGGCACGAGGATGGCGTGTTCGCCTATGCCGGGATTGCCGGGTGCGGCGTAGAATTCCGTCATCAACGGCGATTGCGCCAGCTTCCAGGCGAGCGCATGCTCGCGTCCGCCCGATCCGATCAACAGAACCTTCATGCGCCACCCTTTCCTTTTGCCTCTGGCGGTTAAGGGCCAAGGGCCGAAAGGTCAAGCGGGAAAGCTTACCAGCCGCCGCCCCCACCGCCTCCGCCACCCCCGCCGGACGAACCGCCGCCGGAAAAACCGGAGGACGAACTCGAGGGCGGCGGCGCAGGGATCGTCGAGGCGATGGTCGAGGCCATCGACGAGGAAAAGCCGCCGATGCGGTCGGAAAAGCTGCCGCTGTTGAAATTGCCGGAATACCAGGCGGGCGCATAGGCGGCAGCCGCACCGGCCGCGGCGGCTGCAAGCCAGGTCTCGAAGGTGCGCGACCAGGGTTTTTCGACCCCAAGCGCCACGGCATAAGGCAGCAGCGTCTCGAAATGCCGCGGCGACATTTGCGGGGCGCCCGCCGTGTTCATCCGGTCTTTCTCGGCCAGCGTCAAATATTGGCGCAAGCCGTCTATGCCATCCATCATCTTGGCGCCGAGCGGGGTCGGCGCGCTCATGATGAAGAAATAGAGGATGTTCAAAAGCACGATGCCGCCGACGGCAAAGAGCATCGGCGTTTCATGCAGTTCCACCAGCGACGAGGCAAGCGCCATAACGACGACCGCAAGAATGCTGATGCCGACGAAAACGCCGACCGCGGTGGCGATGATGGCGATGATCTTGCCGAACAGCGACGTGCCGCGATGCAGCGACCTGACGAGGGCGGCAGCGAACACGGCAACAAAAACCGCGATGGCGGTCGGGATCAGCATCAGCGCGATCGTCTCCGGTTCCAGCGAGCCAAAGACGAACAGCGCCACCAGGGCGGCGGCGCTGAGCGCGATGCCGCCTGCGGTATAACCGAGGTTGGAATTGTAATATTTGCCGCGGTGCTCCTTCTCGATCGCCGAACGGAAGGCCTGGCCGACGGATTTGACCCGCTCGCCATTGGCCTTGTCGATCGCCAGTGTCGAACCCGCACCGCCGGCAACCTTCAGCAATTCGATTTCGCCGGCCTGGAATTTCTCCTTGCCGAGCGCTTTACCGGTACCTTGGATGACGATTGAATTCTTCAGGTCTTCGAGCTTGACGTAACCGCGGACGGCAAGATTGAGCGCCGTGGCCGACAGCGCGGTCCAGCCCTCGCCGGAGAAGCCCTTATTGTCGATGTAGTTGACCAGCGCCGGCGAGATGCCATCAGGTGCGTCCCAGCGCGGCACGACGACGCCGCGGGCGGGATCGCGGCCGACTTTCAGCCAGGACCAGGTGTAATAGGCGAAAACCAGGATCAGACCGCCGAAGCCGATGAAATAATTACGGTTGTCCTTCAGCCACCATGTGCTTTCCATATCCGCGCTCGGCGGATCGATCGACCCTTTCGGCATGCGGATCGCGAAAGTCAGGCCCTCATTGGCGTCAAGCGGCGCGGTCGTTGCAAAGACCAGGCCGGCGCCGGTCTCGTCGACGCTGGCGTTCTTTCCCGTCCCGCCCTGAGGGCCGGTAAAGAAGACCGTGTCGGTGGCGGTAACACCCGGCGGCAGCGTCACCGTCGCCGTGGCCGAGCGGATCGGGAAGATCCAGCCATTGCCGGTGACGTTCCAGTAGAGTTCGGCATGATCGTCGAAATAGCGGATCTGGCGGTTGGTCCGGTAGGTGAAGACATAACGATGACGACCCGGCGTCACCCTCACGTCGGCAGAACCGGCATAGATGCGGATGCCGCCCGAAATCGATTCGGTATGCCAGGGCTCATCCGCGCCGTCGCGCTGCACCGAGACCATATTGAAATCGACGCTGCGGCGACGCTCTGCGGCATCGGTGAAGTAGAGCGGGAAATCACGAAAGATGCCGTGATTGATCTGGTTACCCTCGGCATCGACGGTGATCGTTTCCGTCACCGTCATCGCGCCGCTCTTTTCGAGTACGATGTCGGAGGCGAAACTGTCGATGACCTCGGCGGCAAAGGCCGCCGGAGCAGCGAACATCAACAGCAGTGCAAAACAAAACCCGAAAAACCGACGCCCCATCCCTGTCTCCCCGCCGGCAGCCTCGGCTGCACGTTACCTCAATCTTTGTCCTGATATGTCACGCCGAGGGCGGCGAGCGTCCGCCAATAGGCGGGGAAGGTCTTGCCGACGCAATCGGGATCGAGAATGGTGATGCCGTCGATCTTCAGCCCGGCGAGCGCGAAACTCATGGCGATACGGTGATCGGCAAAGCTGTCGATCTCGGCCGGAAGACGCTGTCCTGCAAGTGCGGGATCGGACTTTACGATCAGATCGTCGCCCTCTTCGCGGGCAAGCCCCGGAACGATACCGTTGAGGCCGGTCGAGAGCGCCCGGATACGATCGCATTCCTTGACGCGCAGGTTGGCGATGCCGACGAAGCGAACCGGCGTCTCGTTGAAGGCGGCAAGCACCGCAAGCGTCGGGACGGCATCCTGCATCTGCGAGCCGTCGATCTCCGCCGGCAGCTGCGGAAAACGGGCGATCATGTCGTAGGCGCGCGCATCCGGCTGCGAAAAGGCGTCGGAGGGAACGCCGAGATCGATCGCGCCGCCGGTCAGGACCTCGGCGGCCCAGAGGTAGGTGGCAGCCGAGGCATCGGGCTCGACGATGAAGTCGGCGGCGCGGTAGCCGGTCGGCTCGACGCGCCAGGTGACGGCGCTGGTCTTTTCGACCTTGGCGCCGAAGGCTTTCATCGCCGCCGTGGTCAGATCGATATAACCGAGCGCGCCGATATCCTCGCCGACCAGTTCGATATCGACCGGCCGGTCGCCGCCGGCCGCCATCATCAGCAGCGCCGAGACATACTGGCTGGACAGACCGCCATCGATGCGGATGCGGTCGGCCTGGAAGCGGCCGGTGCCTTTGACGGTGACCGGCGGGCAGCCGGTTTCGGCGCTCGCATCGATGCCGAGGGTGCGCATCGCCTCGACCAGCGGGCCGATCGGGCGCTTGCGCATATGTTCGTCGCCATCGACGATCACCGTGCCGTCGACCAGGGCGGCCGCGGCCGTCAGGAAGCGCGTCGCCGTGCCGGCATTGCCGAGGAAGAGCGGCGCTTTCGGCGGCAGCAGCCTGCCGCTGCCGGTAACGACGAAGCTGGTATCATCGGGCTCGTCGATCACAACACCCATGGCGCGCAGCGCATCGGCCATATAGCGCGTATCGTCGCTCTTCAGCGCACCGGTCAGCCGGCTCGTGCCCTTGGCGAGGCCGGCGAGCAGCAGCGCGCGATTGGTGATCGACTTCGAGCCCGGCGGCATGGCGCGGCCCGAAAGCGGCTTGCCCGGCGGGATGATCGTGAGTTTGGCTGTGCGTGTCATGCTGAGTCTTCCGTCCATGGGGCGAGCCTTATCGGCCGCAGTCTGCCCCTGCTCTTAATCGCTTTTTCGCAAAGGCAAAATGCCGGATCGTCAGAATTTCACGCTGGGAACGGCGCGGTCGGTCTCGTTGGTGATTTCGAAATATTCCCGCTTGGCAAAACCGAATTGGCCGGCGACGAGATTGGAGGGGAAGCTTTCGACCTTGACGTTCAGGTCGCGGGCGGCACCGTTGTAATACCGCCGCGCCATCTGCAGCTCGCCTTCCATGGTTTCCAGCGAGGCCTGCAGCTCGGCAAAATTCTGGTTGGCCTTGAGATCGGGATAGGCTTCGGCGAGCGCGATGACCCGCCCGAGCGCTTGGCCAAGCAGGCCTTCCGCCTGCGCCCTGCCGGCAACATCGCCTGATGGCACCGCCTGCGCCTTGTTGCGAAGCGAAACCACCTCTTCGAGCGTGGTCTTTTCATGGGCGGCATAACCCTTGACCGTCTCGATCAGGTTCGGGATCAGATCGGCACGGCGCTTCAGCTGCACGTCGATGCCCGACCAGGCTTCCTCCGCCATCTGCCGGGAGCGAACCAGGCCGTTGTAGATAAAGACGACGTAGAGCACGACCAGAACGATGACGCCAAGTGCAATATACATCGCGAATCCCCCGCAGCGAAGTAATGTCCGGGCGGAGACTACGCAGGTTTCCCGGTAGCCGTCAAACGCCGATATCTCCGAGGATTCGGGCCATCGTGTGCTCCGGCGAAAGGCCTGTCGTGTCGATTTCGACGGTGCGTTCAGCCAGTCCGCGCAGCAGTTTATAGTTTGCCCGCAACCGTTGCAGCGTTGCCGTATCCGTCAGCTTGAGCGCCTCGGACCGACCGGGAGAGGCAAGGCGCCTGGCATTCTCTTCCGGCGCACAATCGAGCAGGATCGCCACAAGATTAACGCCTCTTGCGGCAGCCAGATCGCGATACCAGGAGAAGACCGCACTATCATCTGCGTCATCCGAGAGCGCATCGGTGAAGACGAAGCTTTCGGCCGGGTCGGCGCGCACGGCATGGTCGAAAAACGCCTGGCGGATCTGCCCGCGCAGCGATGCGTGCAACGGATCGCTGCGGGAGAACAGAGCCTCGGCCGGATTGAGCAGCGTGTGATTGTCGATGAGCCGCGCGCCGAGCCTTTCAGCCAGCAAACGGCCGACGGTCAGCTTCCCGGTGCCTGGCCAGCCGTTGATATGGACGATACGGCTGGCAGGCTTTTGCGTCACGCCGCCTCTTTCGACAGGTTGACGCCGCCAGCGTCGGTCAGCAGGAAGGCTTCGCCGCAGGCCTTGGCGAGGGTGCGCACGCGCAGGATATAGCTCTGGCGCTCGGTGACGGAGATGACGCCGCGGGCGTCGAGCAGGTTGAAGACGTGGCTGGCCTTGATGCACTGGTCATAGGCCGGGAAGACGCATTTGTGCAGGCGCTGGTTGGCGTTGTCGGCAGGCGCGCCGGCATCGAGCAGCGCCCGGCATTCCTTTTCGGCATCGACGAAGTGGCGATGCAGCATCTCGGTATTGGCGAATTCGAAATTGTGGCGAGAGTATTCCTGCTCGGCCTGCAGGAAGACATCGCCATAGCTGATCTTCTCATCACCTTCGCGGCCGTTGAAGTTCAGGTCGTAGACATTGTCGACACCCTGGACATACATGGCGAGGCGTTCGAGGCCATAGGTCAGTTCGCCAGCGACCGGCGAGCATTCGATGCCGCAGACCTGCTGGAAATAGGTGAACTGCGACACTTCCATGCCGTCGCACCAGCATTCCCAGCCGAGCCCCCAGGCGCCGAGCGTCGGGCTTTCCCAGTCGTCCTCGACGAAGCGGATATCGTGCAGCAGCGGATCGAGACCAATCGCCGAAAGCGATCCGAGATAAAGCTCCTGCAGATTCGCAGGGTTCGGCTTCAGGATGACCTGATACTGGTAATAATGCTGCAGCCGGTTCGGGTTTTCGCCGTAGCGGCCATCGGATGGGCGCCGCGACGGCTGGACGTAGGCGGCCTTCCACGGCTTGGGGCCGAGGGCGCGCAGCGTTGTGGCGGGGTGGAAGGTGCCGGCGCCGACTTCCATGTCGTAGGGCTGCAGCACCGCGCAACCCTTGTCCGCCCAATAGTTATGCAGGGTCAGGATCAGCGCCTGGAAGGAGCGCTTCGGGTTCATATGGTCTGGCATAGCTGACATGAAACGGCACCGATTGCTTAGAGATTATCGGCGCGACAGGTGCCATGGAGGGCGGCAGGGGTCAAGAGTTTTGCGCGGGTGGCAACGCTGTGTGGAGAGAGCCTCTGCCCCTCACCCTAACCCTCTCCCCCTAAACGGGGCGAGGGGACGTGCCCTGCGAGAAGCCAGCGAGGGACGGAGACGTTGCGGCATATCCCCTTCGCCCCGTTTGCGGGGAAAAGGTGGCGGCAGCCGGATGAGGGGCAGCCCCGACGCGCGGCAAGCGGAGCTGTGGCGCCTATTCTCCCTCGCGCTTCAGCCGGTATTCCCCGGTCACCGGATCCTTGACCAGCGTGCCGATCGCGCCGGTCTGGCGCTCTTTCTCAGCCCGGCGCGACTTTTCGGCGAGCTTGCGGGCATCGGAGACGAAGCGGCGATAGAGCCACCAGGCTGAGAAGACCAGGATCAGGATGGTAATAAGCTGCGGCATGACCCTATTCTGCTCCCCTCAAAGCCCGAAACGGCTCCACAATGCTCTTTCTTCCGCCGCTTCGGCAAGCCCTGTGGCAAGACCGGACGCCGCCCCTTCGAGCGACACCGGCGACACGCCGGGAATGCGGCGGCCGAGCAGGCCGCGGCCGGCGGTGACAAGCTCCAGCTTGGTCTTCTGGCCGTAGCGCCGCTTCAATTCCTGGCGCATGTCGCCGAGGCCATCGATGAGGCCGAGCTCAAGGCCGCGGGTGCCGCTCCAGAACAGGCCGGAGAACACCGCCGCATCATCCCGCAGCTTGCCGGCGCGGCGTTCGCGCACCATTGCTATGAAAACCTGGTGGATTTCGAGCTGCAGGCTCTTCAGGTATTCGATGTCCTTTTCCTTTTCGGGCTGGAAAGGGTCGAGGATCACCTTGTTTTCGCCGGCGGTGTAAACGCGGCGCTCGACGCCGATCTTCTTCAAGAGCTCGGGAAAGCCGAACCCGCCGGAAACGACGCCGATCGAGCCGACGATCGAGGTGGCGTCGGCAATGATCTCGTCGCCGGCAAGGGCGATCATGTAACCGCCGGACGCGGCGACGTCCTCGACGAAGACCAGCACCTTCTTCTGCTTCTCGCGAGCGAGTTCCCGAATGCGGGTGAAGATCAGGCGGGACTGGACGGGCGAACCGCCGGGCGAATTGATCGAGATGGCAACCGCCGGCGCGTCCTTCATGGCGAAGGCCTTCTCCAGAACCGGAGCGACATTGGCGAGATTGAGGGCCGGCCGGAACTGGCCGCCGCCGCTGACGATCGCCCCCTGCAGCCGGACGACCGGGATGGTGATGCCGTCCTTGCGGAACCGTTTCGGCAGCAGCTTTCTCAACAATCCAGCCATCTCTTATCCTTCGCTTCGGGTCGCACGATCGTCAATCCGCGATCGGCATCCATGTATGCGCTGGAACGACAAACGCAATGGCTGCGTTCTCGAAACATCGGACCTGAAAACATCGGATTGATTTTGTTGTTGCGAATGACTTGCATTATCATTCTAATTCGTCATAGTGCAGACACGATAAACAGGTGGAAATCGCATGGATGCCCTGAATCCGAATGCAAGAAGCGGCTGGCGGCACGAACGCGGCGAGGCGTCGCTATCGGATGTCTACCGCACCGTCGGAACCGGGCGTCACAGCTCGAGATGGCGGCGGGCGGCCGCCTTCGCCGGACCGGGCTACATGGTCGCCGTCGGTTACATGGATCCCGGCAATTGGGCGACCTCGCTCGCCGGCGGCTCGAAATTCGGCTATGCGCTGCTCACCGTCGCGCTGCTTTCCAACCTGATGGCGATCGTGTTGCAATCGCTCTGCGCACGTCTGGCGATCGCCTCCGGCCGTGACCTCGCGCAGGCCTGCCGCGACGCCTTTCCGAAATATGTCTCGATACCGCTGTGGGCCTTTGCGGAAATCGCCATCATCGCCACCGATATCGCCGAGGTGATCGGCACGGCGATCGGCCTCAACCTGCTGATGGGCATCCCGCTCGAACTTGGTGTGCTGATCACCGCGCTCGACGTCTTCGTCATCCTCTTCCTGCAGAAGCTTGGTTTCCGCTGGGTGGAAGCCTTCATCATTGCGCTGCTCGGCGTCATCGCGGTCTGCTTCGGCGTGCAGATCCTGCTTGCCGACCCGCAATGGGGCGCCGTCGTCACCGGCTTCTTCCCGACGACGGAGATCGTCACCAATCCGGAGATGCTCTATCTGGCGCTCGGTATTCTCGGCGCGACCGTCATGCCGCACAATCTCTACCTCCACTCCGGCATCGTCCAGACACGGGCCTATGGCCATACGGTTCCCGAGAAGAAGGAGGCGCTGACCTTTGCGACGATCGACTCGACGGTGGCCCTGTGCTTCGCCCTGCTGGTCAACGCCTCGATCCTGATTCTCGCGGCTGCCGCCTTCAATGCGCATGGGAAGACCGATGTCGTCGAACTCGGCGACGCCTATTCGCTGCTGTCGCCGCTGCTCGGTCTCGCCATCGCGCCGACGCTGTTCGGCATCGCGCTCTTATGCTGCGGCCTCAACTCGACGGTGACGGCAACACTTGCCGGCCAGATCGTCATGGAAGGCTTCCTGAAGATCAGGCTGAAACCTTGGGTGCGCCGGCTGATCACCCGCGCCATCGCCATCGTGCCGGCGGCGATCGTCACCATCTGGTATGGCGACCAGGGCACGGCGGAGCTTTTGATCCTCACTCAAGTGGTGCTCAGCCTGCAGCTTTCCTTCGCCGTCTTCCCGCTTGTCATGTTCACCGCCAGCAAGGCCAAGATGGGCGAACTCGTCGCGCCGCGCTGGCTGAGCGGCATCGCCTATCTGATCGCAGTCGTCATCGCCGGCCTCAACGTCAAGCTGCTCTTCGACTTCGTCACCGGCTAACGAAAGTGCGGCGCCGGCTGCGTGCGGCGGTCCGGGACTAAGAAACGACAGCGCGGCGCATCGACCTTGGTTGATGCGCCGCGCTTTGATTTGTCCGCCATTCATCGATCGATTTGGATCCACCAGGTCTCTAACTGCGGTTTTCCGACCATTCAGGAGAGTTCCGATTTGGCCAGGAGATGGGCATCGCCGCTGTCGTCTCGGACGGCCACGCCGGATTTCAACATGTCAAGCAGATCGGCGCTGAAGGCTTGCTCGCCGATCTCAGTCGTTAGCTGCAGGATCTCGCTTTGGACCCGATGTCGGTAAAGCGCCACCTGTGCAGCGTCATGCGGGATCCACTGATATCCTTTGTCATTATAGGCAGCAACGATGCGCAGAAGATCGAGCAGGCGCTTCCGCGGGTCGGATATTGTCACAAATCATCCCTCGCCAATGAACAGCTTCGATGCACGCGCTTTCAAAGCCTGGCATAGGCCGCCCAGCCATTGTTGAAATCATCGACGAGAGGGGAGAACTTATGGCTGCCTTCTTCGTGCATGATCAGAGGCGCGCGCAGCGACAGTCGAGCCCGCGATCCCTTGATCGCCGTCATCAGGATACGGACGGCGTTTTCACCCTGGCGCGGATGAATGGTAGTGATCTCGATGCCGCCAAAACGCCGGCCACAGGCGATAACGATCTCGGCGATCGATTGCGGCCTTGCGATCAGCGACAATTGCCCGCCCGAGATCATGATGGCGCCAGCCGTGCGGATCCAGCTTTCAAACAGGCCGTCGGTCATCGCATGGGCTTCGGCCTTCAGCGCATCCGGCGTGCGCCGGTCGCCGGCGTGGTTGAAGGGCGGGTTCATGATGACGTGGTGGAAACTCTCGTCGATGAGACCGGCATCGTTGCGCGCCTTGGCAGTCAGCGTCACATCGGCTTCGACGACGCTGACGCGGGCGGCGAAATGGGCATTTTCGGGCAGAAGGATGCTGCGGCGGGCATAATCGGCCATCTCGGCCGAACGCTCGAAAAGCACCACGTCCGCATCGGCAAGGCGCGAGGCGACGGCAAGGCCGGCAGCACCAGCGCCGGCGCCGAGATCGGCGACCCTGACCGGCCGATCGTCAGCGACGAGGGCGCCAAGCAGCATCGCATCCATGCCGGCGCGATGGCCCCTGCCCTTCGGCTGCACCAGATGGAAGGCGCCGCGATGAAAGGCATCGATGGTTTCGGCAGGCTCCCCGGTCATCGGGCGCTCACTTCCTGTCGCGCAATTCGCCGCCGAGGCCGGCGTCGGTCAGGATGCGGCGCGCCTGATCGGCCATCTCTTCATCCACCAGCAGGCGGCGCGGCAGCATGCCGAGCGAGCCTTCCAGGACGCTCATGCCCTGATCGGCGATGAAGCAGTGAATTCCGGCATCCTTCATCAAACTCTCGGCAAAGGAGAGCAGAACGGGGTCGTTGGCGCGGATAAGTTCATGCATTTGCCGTCGTTTTCCTTCCAATTTCGTCTTGCGCGACAATTCACCCCTTGCCGCGTCCATCGCCCCTTTCTATTGTCAGATGCAAAGAATGAACAGGAGTCCGGGTCGTTGGGCGTGGTCATACCGCTTGAAGAAAGCAAAAACAAACTGGCATCCATCAAGCCATTGGTCGATCTCACCAGGGCGGACATGGAGCGGGTGAACCAGCTCATTCTGTCCAAGGCCGGCTCCGATGTGCAGATGATCCCCGAAGTGGCGAACCATCTGATCTCGTCCGGCGGCAAGCGGTTGCGGCCGATGCTGACGCTGGCGTCCGCCTCGCTGTTCGACTACAGGGGCGAAAACCATGTCAAGCTCGCCACGTCAGTCGAGTTCATGCACACGGCGACGCTGCTGCATGACGATGTCGTCGACGAAAGCGATCTGCGCCGCGGCAAATCGACAGCGCGGATGATCTGGGGCAACCAGGCAAGTGTGCTGGTCGGCGACTTCCTGCTCGGCCAGGCCTTCCGCATGATGGTCGATGTCGGCTCGCTCGATGCGCTCGACGTCTTGTCTTCCGCTGCCTGCGTGATCGCCGAAGGCGAGGTGCTGCAGCTTTCCGTCGCCAAGAACATGGAGACGACGGAGGACGATTATCTCTCTGTCATCCGCGCGAAGACGGCCGCCCTCTTTGCCGCTGCCGCCGAAGTCGGGCCGATCGTCGCCGAGGCCGGTCGCTCCGGTCGCAATGCATTGAAATCCTATGGGATGAATCTGGGGCTTGCCTTCCAGCTCGTCGACGACGCGCTCGACTATGGCGGCAAGGCGGCCGATCTCGGCAAGAATGTCGGCGACGATTTCCGCGAGGGCAAGATCACCCTGCCGGTCATTCTCGCCTATCGCCGCGGTACCGAGGACGAGCGCGCCTTCTGGCGCGATGCGATCGAAGCCGGCAACAGCACCGACGCGAACCTCGAAAAAGCGCTCGGGCTGATCACCAAATACGGCACGCTCGCCGACACGATCGGCCGCGCGATCCATTACGGCACGATCGCAAGGGACGCGCTTGCGCCCCTGCCCGATACGGTATGGAAATCCGCCCTGATGGAAGTGATCGATTTCTGCATCGAGCGTGTCAACTGATCACACATGCTCGATTGCGGGCTGATTTTCTTGCAGCGCCGCTTCAAAAAAGCCATCCTGTTATGAATCAGTGAGCGCAACTGGTTTGCGACCGGCACCAGTGTCGGGACGCTGTCGAAGAAAGGTTTCCTAATGCGGCAGAGAATTGCCATCCGTCTTCTTACGAGCGCAGCGCTTGCCGCTGTCCTTTCGCTGGGCGGCGTCGGCGGTGTCAACGCCGAGGATGCGGCCAAGGCGAGTGAAGCCGGAACAACCGACAGCTTCGATGCCGATAGCGTTACCACTTTCTCCGGCGCCTTCCTCGCGGCGCGCACGGCCGATGTCGACCATGACTATGAAACGGCGATCGAACTCTACAAGAAGGCGCTGCAGATCGAGCCCGGCAATCCCGAGATCCGCCAGCGGCTGATGATCTCGCTGCTGCTCAATGGCGACATCAAGGACGGCGTCAAATATGCCAACGACCTGAAGGGCGATCCGTCCGTCGAGCGCATTACCACGATCGTGCGCGGTATGGATGCCGTGCGCCGTGATGACTACAAGACCGCCGAGACCATCCTCAAATATAACGGGCCGAACGATCTCGATCGGATGATGAACGACCTGCTGCTCGCCTGGGCTCGCGTCGGCGCCGGCCGCGGCAAGGAAGCGCTCGTCATGGTCGAGAAGATGAAGGGGCCGGACTGGGTCGGCATCTTCCAGAATTATAATGCAGGCGCGATCGCCATCACCACCGGCGACGTGAAATCCGCCCGAAAGCATCTGAACGATGCCGTGCTCGACAAGGAGGGAGGTGCGACGGCGCCCGACACCTTCATGCGCGCAGTGATGGCACTTGCACGCCTCGAGGCAATACAAGGCAATAAGCAGAAGGCGCTCGACGCCGTCTCCGTCGGCGACAATCTGCTGCCGAACTATGCGCCGTTGAACGCGCTGCGCGCCAGTATCGAAAAAGACGAAAAGCAGGAACAGCAGGTCAAGACGGCCGAAGAAGGGGCCGCCGGCGTGCTGTTTTCGGTCGGCGGCGCGCTGAACCGCGACGGCGCCGAGGATATCGTCTCGCTTTACCTGCAGACCGCCAATGCGCTCGACCCGAACAGCGCCGATACGCTGGTGCTGCTCGGCGGCATCGCCGAGAAGCAGAACCAGATGGACCGCGCCATCGCGCTCTACAAGAAGGTGCCGGAGAATTCGCCGATGCGGCGCATCTCCGAACTGCAACTCGGCCTCGCCCTTGCCCAGGGCGGCAAGGTAGACGAGGCGCGCAAGCACCTGCAGGCGCTGATCGCCTCCGACCCGAAGGATATCCGCAGCTACCTCGCCTATGGCAGCGTGCTCTCCGACGCCAAGGACTACGAGGCGATGGCGGCCAATTACGACAAGGCCGTCGAAGCGATCGGTCCGATTCCCGGCCGTGCCAACTGGAGCGTCTTCTTCCAGCGCGGCATCGCCTATGAGCGGCTGAAGAAGTGGGACCAGGCGGAACCGAACTTCCGCAAGGCCCTGGAGCTCAATCCCGACCAGCCGCAGGTGCTGAACTATCTCGGCTACTCCTGGATCGACATGAACCGGAACCTCGACGAAGGTCTCGGCATGATCAAGAAGGCCGTCGACCTTCGCCCAGACGATGGCTACATCATCGATTCGCTCGGCTGGGCCTATTTCCGCCTCAACCGCTTCGACGACGCCGTCGACGAACTGGAACGGGCAGCACAGATCAAGGCCGGCGACGCCACGATCAACGACCATCTCGGCGATGCCTATTGGCGCGTCGGCCGCAAGCTCGAAGCCGTTTATCAGTGGAACCGGGCGCTCGCCTCCGAACCCGAAGCCGCCGAGGTCCCGAAGATCAAGGAAAAGGTCGCCAACGGCCTGCCTGCCGCCAGCGACGATGCCAAAGCGGCCGACAAGAAGCAGCCGGATCCGGCACCGGTCACCCCGCCGCCGGTCGACAAGAAATCCTGACGGGCGAGACATGCCTGACGAGGGCATATCAGGCGCTTTCAGTGTCACCGAAGAGGCTCGCGCGAAGATCAACCTCGCTTTGCATGTGACGGGCCAGCGGGCAGATGGTTATCATCTGCTCGATATGCTGGTCACTTTCGCAGATTGCGGCGATCGGCTGAGCTTCTTGCGCGCGCCGGCCGACGCGTTCTCCCTGTCGGGCCGTTTCGGCGAGACGCTTGCCGGCGACGGCGAAGCCAATCTGGTGCTGCGGGCGCGTGATTTGTTGCGCGCGGCGGTCGGCCCCCTCGCCTTCCCCGTTCACATCCACTTGGAAAAGAACCTGCCGATCGCCTCCGGCATCGGCGGCGGCTCAGCCGATGCGGCCGCGACGCTGCGCGGGCTGATGCGGCTCTGGGAGACGACCTTGCCCGTGGAGACGCTCGCGCCCTTGGCGCTGCAGCTCGGCGCCGACGTGCCGATGTGCCTTGAGAGCCGGCCGCTGATTGCCCACGGCATCGGTGAACAGATCGAAGCCGTGCCGGATCTGCCCGCGTTTGCCATGGTGCTCGCCAACCCGCTGAAGGGTGTCTCGACGCCCAAGGTTTTCCGCCGACTGCCGACAAAGAACAATCCGGCTCTGAACCTCGCTCCGGGTCTTCGTGGGGCTACCGGCTGGCTCGCGGCGATTGGCGCTGCCCGTAACGACCTGGAACCGCCGGCGCGCGATCTCGTGCCTGAGATTGCGGCAATCTCGGCGATGCTGCAGGCGCGCGGCGCGCTTTTGGCTCGCATGTCCGGTTCCGGCGCCACCTGTTTCGGGATCTTTGCCAGCATGACGGCCGCGCAAGATGCGGCGGCAGCTCTTCACGCCGAGCGGCCCGACTGGTATTTTCAGGTAACGGAAACGGTTTCAGGAGGCATGTGATGGCTGGTCTGGAAGAAAAGCGGCCCTTCGTCGCCGTCGGCATCGCGATTCTCACAGTTTCGGATACGCGCACCCCGGAGACGGACAAGTCAGGCGACACGCTGGCGGAGCGAATTGCCGAGGCGGGCCACAGGCTGGTCGACCGAGCGATCGTGCCTGACGATCGGGAGAAAATTGCAGCCCGGGTGAAGGCCTGGACCGAACGGGACGAGATCGACGTCGTCATCACCACCGGCGGCACCGGCTTCACCGGCCGCGATGTGACGCCTGAGGCGCTGGAACCTTTGTTCGAAAAGCGCATGGACGGCTTTTCCGCCATCTTCCACCGCATCTCCTATGAGAAGATCGGCACGGCGACGATCCAGTCGCGCGCTACGGCAGGCGTTGCCAACGCCACCTTCATCTTCGCGCTGCCGGGCTCGCCCGGCGCCTGCCGGGATGCCTGGGACGGCATTTTGAAAGGGCAGCTCGACTACCGCAGCGCGCCGTGCAATTTCGTCGAAATCATGCCGCGTCTGGACGAGCATTTGAAACGCGGCGCGGCGAAATAATGCATGTCGCCCGGGAGTGTGCCGCGGTTCCGGGATACCGACATTCATAAAACAACTAAAGCGGGCCGCGCTTTTGAATTCGCTATATGGCAAGGCCCGGCAAAGCGGGCATCGTTTCCCAGCTGTCACCCGACAGCAGGATGCAGCTGATGCCATGAACATCCGTGACGACGAGCGTCCAGGTTCCGCTTTCGGCGGCATAGACCTCGAGAACGGCGTTCTGGTTGACCAGGCCGACTGCCGTCAGCTTTTCAGCGAAGTTCCTGTCGAGGAAATTGACGACGTCGGATCGGCCTGCGCAACTGAGCATCGTCTGCGATGCTGCCGAATGCGGATGCGCGATCATCAATGTCGGCAATATGACGGCCAGCAGGCCGTAGACCATACCGTGTGCCATGACGCACCTCCTTTCGCCGGGACCCCGGCAGAAGAGGAGATTTTCGCTGACCTGTTCTGCCGTCCACCGGCATTCCATGGCCATCCGTTGCGAAGCGAGGCGCTTCGGCGGCGCCATCGACGAATTATAGCGCAAAATTCCATTGGGCGCCATCTTTGCGCGATGACGGGAGGAGCGCGAATATTACCGCGCGGCTCTGGCGACCCAGGAGGGAATCAGTTCGCTCGCGAGCTTGCGTGGCTTCTGACCCTTGGCGAACTCAGCAAGGCGCATGCCGCTATGGGCAGCGGCGAGCGCCTGTTTCTTCGGCATCAGCAAACCAAGCTCCAGCGGCGGCACGGCGCGGCCGAGGCGGCGGAGGAACGGGCGCCGGTAGCCACGCGAGGCGGTGAAACGCGCCGGCAGCTTGTTCAGCGCGACATATTCGGCGATCTCGTCGATCCAGCCGGCCTGGGGTCTGGCGCCCGGCTCGACGAAAAGCAGCCATTCGCCGCGGGCCGAGCGGACGATGTCCTTGATATCCCACTGCGAATGAAAACGGCAGCCGGCGGCGTCGGCGAGCCGCGAGGTGCCGTCGCGCGAGCCGTGATCGAGCACGACCACATCGCTGACGAGCCCCTCCACCGCGCCTGCCACCAATACCGATAGGGTCTGCGCCAGCTCAGATTCCTGATCCTGACATTCGAGAACAACCGTCAACATTGCCTATTCATAATGCGCCGCACAAAATTTTGCCAGCGGCGTTTTCCGCATTTTGTTCTTGCATTGTTCTTGTTTTGCGGATAGGAATTTAATCATCAAAACGGGCGGGAGCGATGGCTTTCCGTCACGGGAGAATCCGATGAGAGAGCAGTCCCTGGCAGGGCAGGCCGCATTCGCGCCTGCCAACACAGCAGATATTGCCGATGCGATGATGGTGTCTTCCGGCCTGCGGATCGAGGTCGATCGGCGGCGCGGGCGTGGGGCGGGACTGAACCCGACCGGGCGGTTCGAGGCGCTGCAGCGGGAAACCTTCGATGACGGGTGGCAGACGCTGGAAGAGCTTCCGCCGTTCAAGACCGACGTGCAGATCGAGAAACCCCGCACGGCCATCACCCGCAACGAATCGCCGGATATTCCCTTCGACCGATCGATCAATCCCTATCGTGGCTGCGAACATGGCTGCATCTATTGTTTCGCGCGGCCGACACATGCCTATATGGGGCTCTCGGCGGGGCTCGATTTCGAGACGAAGCTCTTTGCCAAGCCGGATGCGGCAAAACTGCTGGAGCGGGAACTCGCCAAACCGGGTTATAAGGTGCGGGCGATCGCGATCGGCACCAATACCGACCCCTATCAGCCGATCGAGAAGGAGTGGCGCGTCATGCGCGGCATTCTTGAGGTCTTGAACAAGGCGAACCATCCGGTATCGATCGTCACCAAGTCGGCGATGATCCTGAGGGATCTCGATATTCTGCAGGATATGGCGGCGAAGAACCTGGTGCGCGTCGGCATCTCCGTGACCACGCTCGACCGCAAGCTTGCCCGGACGATGGAGCCGCGCGCCGCCACGCCGCCGCGCCGGCTGGAGACCATTCACACGCTGTCGGAAGCAGGCATCCAGACGGCTGTGATGGCCGCCCCGCTGATCCCGGCGCTGAACGATCACGAGCTGGAACGCATCCTCGAATCGGCCAAGGCTGCCGGCGCAGCCGAGGCGAGTTATGTCATCCTGAGGCTGCCGCTCGAGGTCAGCCCGCTGTTTCGCGACTGGCTGCTGCAGCACTACCCCGATCGTTACCGGCATGTGATGTCGCTGGTGCGCTCGATGCGCGGCGGCAAGGATTATGATGCCGAATTCGGCAAACGTATGAAGGGCGCCGGTCCCTATGCCTGGCAGATCGCCCGGCGCTTTGAAATGGCGGCAAGACGTTTCGGCCTGACGCGACGCGGCATGCCATTGCGCGACGACCTGTTCGTGCCGCCTGATGGTAGCGGCGTGCAACTGTCACTGCTGTAACCGTTTGTTTTACGCAATTCTGGGCAACAGCGCTTCGCGCTTTGCCCCGGGGAAAACCGCAAGGCACTTTTCCTGCAATTGCTTGAAGCTTGCGCATCGGCCCATCGAGAAACCGCCCTGTTTTCGAGCTCCGAGCGCAATTCCCGCGGATGGGCCTGACCGCCACCATCCGCCGGACCCGGTCCCCGACCGCCGCCCTGATCGGGGACTTGCGGGCAATCGGGTTGGCGTGCGAGGTTCAGCCGCATGAAACCTCGCACGCCACCCGATTCTCCGCTGCTTTTCCAAGCGGTTCCGCTGGTGCCGGATTTCCGGCTGGAGCTCAAAGCCCGCAAGGCCGGCCACTGGCCGGTCGCCGGCGCCGACGAGGCAGGCCGCGGGCCGCTGGCCGGGCCGGTCGTCGCAGCCGCCGTCATCCTCGATCCGAAGCGCATCCCTGAGGGTCTGAACGATTCCAAGCAGCTTTCGGCGCAACGGCGCGAGGAGTTGTTCGTGCAGATCCTGGCGACCGCCACCGTCTCCATCGCCTCCTCCAGCTCGACCCGCATCGACGAGACCGATATCCGCAAGGCGAGCCTCGACGCCATGCGCCGCGCTATCTGCGGCCTCGCCATTCCGGCAAGCTACGTGCTGACCGACGGGCTAGACGTGCCGCCCGGCCTCGATTGCCCCGGGCAGGCTGTGGTCAAGGGTGATGCCCGTTCAGTCTCGATCGCTGCCGCCTCGATCGTCGCCAAGGTAACGCGCGACCGGATGATGGCCCGGGTCCATCGGGTGTTTCCGGACTACGGCTTTGCCGCCCATGTGGGATACGGCACGGCGCAGCACCGCGCCGGTATCGAAAAACATGGCCCGTGCTCCCTGCACCGGATGAGTTTTCGGCCGCTGCGCAAGGTCGAGGATGGTCCTGAGATGGACGAGCTGATTTCCGAATAGGCCTGATCAAAAGAAAAGACCTTGGCCTCCGGACTGTCGAGCGCTTGCCCCTCATCCACTGCCGGCACCTCTCCCCGCTCGCGGAGCGAAGGGACAAGCCGCACCCGCTTCCTTAACCTCAAAGCCGCGTTTGGCACGTTCCCTCGCCTCGTTTACTGGTAGAGAGTTAGGGTGAGGAGCAGTCTTCGGCGCCAAGCCGACAGCCGTGGCGCACAGCTTGGGATAGATAAAAACGTCTGCCAACAAGAAAGGCCGGGACATGCCCGGCCTTCGATCTCAATCTTTTCGAAGCGCTCAGTTGAGCCGCGTCTTGACCTGGCCGACGGCATTGCCGAAGAGTTCGGACTGGACCTTGGCGTCGGCCTGCTTGGCAAGCACCGTTTCGGCGGCGGCGATTGCGAGATCGACGGCAGCGGAACGCACCGCCTTGATCGCCTCGGCCTCGGCCTGCTTGATCTTCTGCTCGGAAACCGCCGTGCGATTGGCGACGAATTCTTCCGTCTTCATCTTCGCCTCAGTGGTCAGCATTTCGGCTTCGCGCTCGGCAGCGGCTACGATGTGGGCAGCTTCGGCTTCCGCTTCCTTGCGCTTGCGCTGGTATTCGGCGAGCAGGTGCTGGGCCTCCTCGCGCAGGCGCTTGGCTTCGGCCAATTCGTTGCGAATCTGGTCGGCACGGTCGTCGAGCGACCTTGCCATCATGCCCGGAACCTTCAGATAAACCACCAGGGCCAGGAAGAGGACGAGGCCGACAAAGGCGAAGAAAGTCGCGTCAAAGGCAAATTCCATCGATCAAGCCTCCTTCTTGGCCGCCGCGACGGCAGCGGCAACATCGGCCTTGGCTACGGTGCCGCCGATCAGCTGATCGACCACGGCAGCCGCGGTTTCCTCGGCAATGGTGCCGACGTCGGCAAAGGCCTTGGCCTTGATCTCGCCGATGCGGAGCTCGGCAGCCTTGATCTTTTCCGACAGGCTCGCCTCGACAGCGCGGCGATCCTCTTCGGCCTTGGCCTTGGCGGCATCGCGTGCGGCAGCGCCGATCGCGTTGGATTTGGCGCGGGCAGCGGCCAGTTCACCTTCATAGGTCCGGACGGCAGCGTCGGCTTCCGCCTTCAGGCGGCCTGCTTCCTCCAGATCCTGGGAAAGGCGCGTGTGACGCTGATCGAGGATCGCCCCGATGCGCGGCGCGATGACCTTTTGCATGAGCAAATAGAAGACGCCGAACGTGATCACCAGCCAGAGCAGCTGGGACGCGAAGGTCGTCGAATCGAAAGGCGGGAAAGGGCCGCGGGCGTGTCCGCCTTCGGCAACACCGGTCTCGGTATGGACCTCGCCTGCGGCCGGAGCGGCATGCGCATCCGTACCCGTCGCTGCCGCCGGTGCTTCTTCAGCGTAAGCCGGGGTCACAAAAAACATTCTCACCTCCAGGTGGACTGCAAATGCAAAGGATCACGGCTTGCGGTCGCAGGCCGTGATCCATCTATTCGCCGATATCAGACGGCGAAGAGGAGGAGGAGAGCGATGAGCAGCGAGAAGATGCCCAGAGCTTCCGTAACGGCGAAACCGAATACCAGACGGCCGAACTGGGCGTCAGCGGCAGACGGATTGCGCAGTGCGCCGGAGAGGTAGCTGCCGAAAATATTGCCGAGGCCGAGAGCCGTACCGGCCATACCAAAGCAAGCCAGGCCTGCACCGATGTACTTTGCTGCTTCCGCTTCCATGTTGAACTCCTTTGAAATGGTTGTTGCGGCGAATGACTGACGCCCTCGAGACGTCGATGTCGTTATCCTTAGTGCCCGCCCGGATGGATTGCGTCGTTGAGGTACATGCAAGTCAGCACCGCGAAGACGTAAGCCTGAAGGAAGGCGACGAGGAACTCGAGACCGGTCAGGGCGACGGTCATGATGAGGGGAAGAACGGCGCCGCCGACACCGAGAGCACCCAGGGTTCCAAGCGAGGCGACGAAGCCTGCGAACACTTTGAGCGTGATGTGACCAGCGAGCATGTTGGCGAAAAGACGAACCGAGAGTGAAATCGGCCGCGACAGGAAGGAAATGATTTCAATCGTCACCACCAGCGGCAACAGCGCGACCGGCACGCCCTGCGGCACGAAGAGATTGAAGAAGCGGAAGCCGTGCTTATAAAAACCGTAGACGACGACGGTGCCGATGACGAGCAGGGCAAGGGCGAAGGTCACGATGATCTGGCTCGTCACCGTGAAGAAATACGGGAACATGCCAAGCAGGTTCGCCGTCAGCACGAACATGAAGAGCGAGAAGACCAGCGGGAAGAATTTCATTCCCTGCTTGCCCGCGCCTTCCTTCAACATGTTGGCGATGAATTCATAGGACATTTCCGCGACCGACTGCGAACGGCCCGGCACGATGGCACGGTTTGAGGTCGCGAAATAAAGGAAGCCGACGGCAACGGCAGCGGAAGCGGCCATGAAGAGCGATGCATTGGTGAACGAAAAATCAATTCCGCCGATTTCGATCGGCACAATCTTCTGGATCAGGAACTGATGAGTCGGATCGTTAGACACCGCTTGTTCTCTCTCTTTGGCCCGCAGGACGCGGGGTCATTGCACTGGACCGGAACCCGGTCCCTATTTCTTGTCGTCGTCCAGGGGATGGGCCACCACCCCCGCAGAACGCAGCACGTTCAGAACGCCGGCACAGAATCCGAGAAGCAGAAGAACAATCATCCCCCAAGGCGCCGTGCCAACAAAACGGTCGAAGACATAGCCAAGGACGGCACCGACGACGATGGCGGAAATGAACTCGCTGGAAAGCTTCATCGCCTGGGCATAACCTTTGCGGCTTACCTCGGCACGAGCTTCCCTGGCCTCGTCCTTCCCCGTCTCGACACGCTTGGTCGCGAGTTTCGCTTCCAGTTGCGTACGGCGCTTTTCAAGACTTTCCTCGCGGTCGTCCGCCATGGATCTCTCCTCGCTTGCCCGTTGCCCGCACTCCCGCTACCCCGGTCATTCGGACCCCGGACGCGAAGGGTGAGACCCTTCCGGCCCGTTCTGAAGTCGCGCGCAACATAGTTTTAGGGATTAGCATAGTCAAGGCGTAGACAGCTTCTGTCCAGCGAGAAAATAATTTCATCGAATCAAAGAGATAAACCGATTTTGGGTCGATCGCTTAAATTCGATGGAAAGAATCCGCTTTTGAGCCCGGTAAATCAGCTTGTGCAGGCGATTTATCTCAGCTCCAGCCGCCGCCATAGGTGCGATAGAAGACGTGAAGACCGATGCGGCCGACCTTTTCCATGGTCTTTGCCCATTTCGGCCTGACATAGACGGCATGGTAATGAGTCGCCGAGCCCACCGGCGGCAGCCAGATTTTGCCGGCGGTCACCGCCATCGCCACATCGCGAGCCATCCGCCAGTGGTATTCCGAGTTCACCCGGTCCTTGATGCTGTCGCAGGCGAAGGAAAACTGGCAGCGGTTGCGCCAATCTTCGTTCTGGTAGACGACGCCGCAGATGGTTTTCGGATAGGAAGGGTTGCGGACGCGGTTGAGGATGACCTGGGCGACTGCCGCCTGGCCCTTCACCGATTCCCCACGCGCCTCGAAATAGATGCCGGAGGCAAGGCACTGCTGTTCGCGGGCGGAAAAGACGCTCGGCGCCAATATGCTTGCGGCCCAGGCATGGTCGCGCGGGCCGATCTCCGGAACGAAGCGGCCGCTGTCCTGCTCGGTCAGTATGGAATCGAAGGGCGACTGGCGGGAATAGTCGGGTGCGGCCGGCCCATAGGCAGTGGCAAGCACATCGGCCTTGTCGCTGGTGACGAGGCTTGCAAGCATCGCCGGCACGCCATCATCGGTCACCACCGGCAGCTTCTTATAGAAAGATGTGGCGATCTCGATTTCTTTGCCCTGGATCTTCGGCTTGACGAAGGCCGACCTGTCCTTGAGATCGAAGCTCGGGGTGAACAGCATCTTGGTGCGCTCGAGGATAGAGCCGGCGGAAAAGTCCTTCGGCGGCTGCATCCTCTCGACGGCGACGACGCGGCCCTTCTTGGTGGCGCGGTTGACGCGATCCTCGTCCGGCGTGTCCTCGTGGCCCTTGTCCTTGGCGGTGCCCTTGTCTTTGGCAGTGAAAGCAACCTTGCGGCCATCGGGAAGCACCATGCCGGCCCCTGACGAGATCGTGCCTGTCACCGTCGGGTCGGCGAAGGCAAGTTCGGCCTGATGGATGGAACCGGCCGGCGAATTGGTCAGCACCATGCGCCAGTTCCCACCCTCATGATCGAGGCCGGCAAGCATGGCGGCGAGATCGGCATGGGACGTGACGCTCGGGAAGATCAGCCAGCAGGCAAGCCCGAAGATCATCGGCGATACCCAGTTCTCGGGGAAAAGACGCAGCTTGCTACGGGAAGAGCTCTTTCGACGCAAAACCAACTCCGGCAATGGAACGCGGGATCATTCCATCGAAAATCTCTCATTAACCTTGACGTCGGGTTAACGGGCCGTACCGGAATGTGGCTATGGCCGAGGTCAGGCTTGCTCTCTCTTCTCCCCAGCGGGGAGAAGGTGGCCCGAAGGGTCGGATGAGGGGGCCACACGGCACGCCCTTCATTGCCCTTCGCTTGCGCGACGAGCATTCGCGGCTTTGCCGCTCACCCCCTCGTCTGCCTGCCGGCATCTTCTCCCCGCTGGGGAGAAGGGGAATCGTGGCACCGTCAAGCGTCGCCTGTGGAACGCCGCTTGTGCCTTGCTACCTGGCTCGCCACAGGAGAAACTAACAGCTCCCACCCATCAAATTATAACATGAGACCCCAGTTCCACCACGCGGTTGGCCGGCAGGCGGAAGTAGTCGGAGGGGTTGGCGGCGGCGTTGGCCAGCGCGATGTAGAGCCGGTCCTGCCAGTAAGGCATGCCCGACTTGGCGTCCGGCACCAGCTTGCGGCGGCCGAGATAGAAGGAGGTCGACATGATATCGAACTTCAGTCCCGTCTTGCGCAACGTCGCCAAGGCCTGCGAGACGTTCTGCGATTCCATGAAGCCGAAGAGCAGTTCGACGCGGGAGAAGCGCTCGGAAATCTGCTCGACCTTGTAGCGGTCCTGGCTTGGGACGCGCGGCTTGTTGACGGTGCGGATCGTCAGGATGACGTTGCGGTCGTGAAGCACATGGTTGTGCTTGAGATTGTGCAGCAAGGCGGCGGGGGCCGATTCCGGATCGCTGGTCAGGAAGATCGCGGTGCCCGGAACCTGGGCCGGCGAATGGTCGCTTTTGCGCTCGATCGAGCTTACGAAGGAGGCGAGCGGAATATCGGTGTGGCGGGTCTTTTCCATCAGGATCGCGGTGCCGCGGCGCCAGGTCCACATGACGACGGTAAAGGCCGTGGCGATCAGGATCGGGATATAGCCGCCGTCGTGGATCTTCAGAAGGTTGGCGCCGAGGAAGATCAATTCGAGCACGACCAGCGGCGCGAGCGCGATCACCGCAACCGGAAGCGACCAGTTCCAGCGGGCGCGAACGAATTCGAAGGCCATGATCGAGGTGACGACCATGGCACCGGTGACGGAGATGCCATAGGCGGTCGCCAGCGCGTCCGACGTCTTGAAACTCAGGACCAGGAAGATGACGCCGATGAACAGCACGGCATTGACCGAAGGAAGGAAGATCTGGCCGGTATTGGTTTCCGAGGTGAAGAGGATTTCCATGCGCGGCAGGAAGCCGAGGTTAATGCCCTGACGCACCAGCGAGAAGGCACCGGTGATGACGGCCTGGCTGGCAATGATCGTCGCGGCGGTCGCCAGGATGACGACCGGCAGCAGCGCCCATTGCGGAAACATCAGATAGAAGGGATCGGACATCGTCTCCGGCTTGCCGAGCACAAGGGCGCCCTGCCCGAGATAGTTCAGCGTCAGCGACGGAAACACCAGCGCAAACCAGGCCCATTGAATTGGCCGGCGGCCGAAATGGCCGAGATCGGCATAAAGCGCCTCGGCGCCCGTCACCGTCAGGAAGACGGCGCCAAGCACGACGACACCGTAGAAGCCCTCATGCAGCAGGAAGCTGACGGCATAATAGGGATTGAAGGCGGCGAGGATGCCGAAATCGTCCGAGATATGGGAAATGCCGGCGGCGGCGATGACGATGAACCAGACGGCGGTGATCGGGCCGAAGAACCTGGCGACGGCACCGGTGCCGCGCGATTGCACGACGAAAAGCAGCGCCAGGATCACCACCGAGATCGGCACGATATATTCCGAGAGCCTCGGTGTGACGAGCTTCAGGCCTTCGACGGCCGAAAGCACCGAAAGCGCCGGCGTGATCATCGCATCGCCGAGGAAGAGGGCAGCACCCATCAGGCCGAGCAGCATCAGTATGGCGGTATGGCCATTGGCGGTCTTCATCAGAAGGGCAAGCAGCGACAGCGTGCCGCCCTCCCCCTCGTTGTCGGCGCGCAGCAGGAAGAGCACATATTTGATGGTGACGATGATCGTCAGCGCCCAGATCATCAGCGAAATCAGGCTGATGACCTCGAAGCGGGTGAGGCCGTCATGGGCCACGGGCTTCAGCGCCTCGCGAAAGGCATAGAGCGGGCTGGTGCCGATATCGCCATAGACGACGCCGACGGAACCCAGCGTCAGATAGAACAGCTTTTTCGGCGTCATCTGGGATTCGTTCGGATGGCTCTCTTCAGACATGAAGTTGCAACAGGCTCCTCAGAGCCAGCCTTTCCAGCGAAAAAAGAAAAAGGGGATGACGGCGGAGACCACCATCAGAGCCAGCGAATAGGGATAACCCGCGGCCCAGGCCAGCTCCGGCATGACCTGAAAATTCATTCCATAGACGGAGGCGACCAATGTCGGCGGCAAGAACACCACCGAGGCGATCGAGAAAATCTTGATGATCGAATTCTGCTCGATGTTGATCAGACCGAGCGACGCGTCGAGCAGGAAGGTGATGTTGCCTGCGACGAAGGAGGCATGCTCCGACAGCGACTGGATATCGCGCGAGACGGTGCGGCAGAGCTCCTTCGCCTCACGGTCCTGCTGGATCGCCGGGATCGTGTGAAAGAAGGTAAGCAGGCGGGAAAGCGAACCGAGGCTGTCGCGCACCTTGCTGATCATCCGGTGATGGCCGGCGATATCCCGCAACTTCTCCTCGAGGTAGTTCGAGGGCTTGCGCGTTTTCTTCGCCCGGTCGCCGAAGACATGCATCGACAGGATGTCGAGGCGCAAGATCGAAACCTCGAGGATTTCGGCGGTGCGGTCGACGATCGTCTCCAACAGCTTGGCGAGAAGGGCAGCACCGCTGCGCCAGTTTTCCGGCAGCCGGTGAAGGGCGGCGATGAACAGCGCAAAGGATTTTGGATGGGCGTAGCGGATGGTGACCAGCCGGTTTCCGGCCAGGATGAAGGCGACATCGGTCAGCGTCGGGGCCTCGGTATCAGCCTTCCAGAGAAGCGAGCCGGTCATGAAGACGGCATCGTTTTCGACATAGAGGCGGGCGGAAGGCTCGATATCCTTGAGGTCGTCACGGGTCGGAACCTCAATGCCGAGAACCTTCTCGACATAGAGTTCCTCGTCGCGGGTCGGCTCGATCATGTCGATCCATACGACATCCCCAGGAAAGGATGTGGCATGCGACAGATCGCGGATCTCGACCGACGTGCAATTGGAACAGTAAGCGGTGATCACCGGCAGCCTCTCCGATGCTCACGACGCTTCGCGGCCATTGCGCTTTTCATCGAAAGCCTTTCCATGCGGCCGCCAGCGCGGCAACGCGACGGTCGCTCGTGTGCGTCGCTCGAAGCGACAGCGGATCAAGAAAGTTCATACAACTCCGGCTGCATGCAACCTCAACGGCCAGCATGCGCATTGTGCTCCACCGCATCGCAGCTACCAATCCTTCGATCGACAAGACAACTCCGAACTTGCAGGCGAGGCGACCCTTCGAAAACGAAGATGGCCGTCATTGAGCATCTGCAGCAAACGCCATCATGGCGCCGCGGCATATGAAGCAAAGCCATGCAATAATCAAGACATCTTCCGTGATCCGCGGCTTTTCACCACGTTTCCCTCGCAATTTCGGGTATCCGCCGCGGTGATTCGAGGTTCGAAAGTCTCTGTTTTGCGCGCGCCTCGAGCTGCTGCACACTTTTTGATGGACGAGGCTTATTCGAAGACGATCGCCGGAGCAGGACGCTGCGGCTGGCCACTGACCTGTTCCCAGACCTTGGTGGCGATGCCGCGATAGATGCCGGCGACGACGCCATTCGGCTCGGAGGCGACGAGCGGCGTGCCGGCGTCGGAGGTTTCACGGATGTTCATCGTCAGCGGCACTTCGCCGAGGAAGGGCACGCCGATGCGCTCGGCCTCCTTGCGGGCCCCGCCATGGCCGAAGATGTCGTAGCGGGTGCCGGTATCGGGCGCGATGAAATAGCTCATGTTTTCGACGATGCCGAGCACAGGCACCTCGACCTTGCGGAACATGTTGAGGCCCTTGCGGGCATCGATCAACGCCAGATCCTGCGGCGTGGAGACGATGACGGCACCGGCAAGCGGCACCTGCTGGGCCATGGTCAGCTGCGCGTCGCCGGTGCCGGGCGGCATGTCGACAACGAGCACGTCGAGTTCACCCCAGGCGACTTCGCGCAGCATCTGCAGCAGTGCCGACTGGACCATCGGGCCACGCCAGATCATGGCCGTCTCCTCGTCGACGAGGAAACCCATCGACATGACCTTGAGGCCGTAATTCTCCATCGGATTGATGATGCGGCCGTCGATCTGCGTCGGACGGCCGGATATTTTTAAGAGCCGCGGCATCGAGGGACCGTAGATATCGGCATCGAGAATGCCGACACGGAGGCCATTGGCAAGCAGCCCGAGCGCCAAGTTGACGGCGGTGGTCGACTTGCCAACTCCCCCTTTACCCGAGGCGACGGCGATGATGGCGCCGATGCCGGGAACGCCGATCTTGCCGGCCCGCGGCGGCTGTTGCGGGGCATGGGCGTGGCCCTGGTGTTCATGTTGGTGATCATGTTGATGATCATGGCCGTGCGGCGGGTTCGGTACTGGGCGGGCAGCCGGAGCGGCGGCGGCGGCCTTCTTATCGGCGGTCAGTGTGACGAGCGCGCCCTTGACACCCGGCATTGCTTTGACGACGCGCTCAGCGGCGAGCCGCATAGGCTCCAGCTCCTTGGCGCGATCAGCCGGAACGGTGATGGAGAAATAGACCTTGCCGTCGGAGATGAAGACGTCGGAAACCATGCCGAGCTCGACGATATCGTGCTCGAGATCCGGTCCACGCACGGTCTTCAGCGTTTCGAGAACCTGTTCCTTGGTGACGTCGGTCATTCCACCCTCACTGCTTCTTCTCGATCACAGATAGTGGAGGCGGACGCCTTCGCCAAACAAAATCATCGCAGGGAAAATCGATTTGCCGGCCAGCAAAAAAAGCGCGGGGAGAATCGGCGATCCGTTGCGGCCATCAAGTCCGCCGGGCTTTCGCCCTGATGGCCGCAACGGTCTCCCCGAGAACCGGCGCAATCCGGGGCGAACTAGCGCAAGCCGACAAAAAGGCCAGAAAAAAACGAAGGGGAAAGGCCAGATCACCACAAGCTGCGATGCAAGCGGTGCCAAAACGCAACAACCGCCGCCGACACCGAAGGCTAGGGAAAGCGGCATCGGCGTCGGCAGCGGCGTGTCGGCCGCGCCATTTGCTGGCGCTGGTCCAAGTCCCCTCTGGGCCTTTGGCAAAAGAGATGCAGAAAGCGTGCCAGACGGAAATCGGGCGGAAATGGCACAAAAGCGGCCTGAAGACGGCGACAACGGCAAGGAAATGCCCAAGCGCTGGGCGTCGGCGAAACCATGCCGTGCTTTTTGCAACTTATTTGATCAGGCCGATGCGCAGCGCCTTGGCAACCGCCTGGGTCCGGTTGACCGTGTCGAGCTTCTTGGTGGCGCGGTTGAGGTAGTGATTGACTGTGTGCTCGGAGAGAGTGAGGATTTCGGCGATTTCCGCACTGGTCTTGCCCGCCGCCGTCCAGTTGAGGCAGTCGATTTCCCGGTCGGTCAGCGTGTCCGTCATGCGCGTATCGAGGTTACGGATCTCGGCGAGCCTGTCGTAGACATGGATAGAGATGTAGCAGAGTTCACGCATCTCCGCCGGGCTGAAAGGCTCGCGGTCGCCGGTGAAAGAGATGGCGCCGCGCAGGCCGGATGGCTCATGCGTCGGAAAATAGGCGCCGCGCATCATCCTGAACCGTTCGAACAGCGTGGTGACGAGGCCGGACTTGCCGTCGTCCCGCGACCAGTTCTGGCGCGACATGTCGTAGGAGAAAGGCCGCGCCGATGTTCTGAGGCGTCTCAGAACCGGGCTGTTCACCAACAGGCCCTCCTGGTCGTAAAGGGCCAGAAACTCGGCCGGCCAGCTGGTGATGACGGTGCTGCCCTGGATATCCAGGGATGTGATCGGCGGCAGATTGAGAACCATGAAGGCGCGGCTGCGATAGGCTTCGGTCACGCGTTTCAGGAACCGGAAAATATCAAACTGGGTCTTCAGGCCGGCTATTTCGTTGATGTAGTCGTCGTCTTCCGGGGATGTTTGCGACAAGGGTGCCATCACATTTCTTCATCTTCGGCGCTGCGGCCGGTTCGATTGCATCGGAGAATGACGATCGCTTGGATCAAACGGAATCGGCCTCGGCATGCAGCGTTCGGCCGGCAAGTGGTTAATCGATTTCGCAGACTATTTGCAGTTGTCGTGATTCGCCGGCAAATCTCAATATCGCCCTCATCATAAGCATGCTCTCAGATCGCATTCGGCAAGGGGCGGAGGGCAATTTATTCTCCACTCCAACATGATGTCGTCCGAATACCGCTCACACTTTTCGGCATCGTGCTCTAGCGGCGGGGGCCGAGCCGGATGCGCATGTCTTCCATGATCCTCCCAGCCGCCAACTGAACCGGAACGGCCCATTGACGCAGAAGTTCCATCGACAAGCGGTAGGCCGGGCCGGTGATCGAAATGCCGCCGACAAAGGTTCGGTCCTGCGACCAGACGGGTGCGGCAACGCAGCGGATGCCGGCTTCATGCTCCTCGCGGTCGAAAGCATAGCCCTGGTCGGCAATCTCGCGGATTTCGGCCAGCAGCGTTTCGGCTGAGACATGGGTCGAGGCGGTAAAGCTGGTGAAGCTCAGGCCGGTGAGGAGATCGACGAGGCTTTCGGCCGGAAGCAGCGAAAGCGCGGCCTTGCCGACACCGGTGCAGTAGCAGGGCGAGGCATTGCCGATCTGCGAATACATGCGCACCGGCTGACGGCCGTCGACCTTATCGAGATAGATGATCGACTGACCCCTGAGGACACCGAGATGCACCGTCTCACCGGTCGCCTGCTGCAGATCGGAAAGGTGCGGCTCGGCAATCAGCCGGAATTCGTTGCGCGCCCAGCTGCGCGCGGCGAAGTCGAGCAGGCGCAGGCCGGGCGCATAACGGCCGTCGCCATCAAGTTCAAGCAGGCCTTCCTCCAGCAGATGGCTCAGTTGGCGATGCAATGTGCCGCGCGGCTGGCCGGCAAGGGCCAGGATATCGGTGAAACGCAGCGGCGCATCCGCATGGGTGACGAGATCGAGCAGAACCATCAGTTTGCCGAGCGTGCCGGTCTCGCGTGCCCGTGCTGCGCTCTCGCCGTTTGAATTCATCGCCTCATCCACCCTTGACAGAAAGGCCAGCGTAAACCGATAATTCCATATAGTCAAATTAAGTTCCAAATAATGGAACGGCGGCAAACTCGGGAGGAGACGGTGACCATGATGCCAGCAGCACAATTTCCCGAGTTCAAAGAACGAGCCGTGCTGGTGACCGGCGGCGGATCGGGCATAGGTGCTGCGATCGTCGAAGGTTTCGCCCGCCAAGGCGCCAAGGTCGCGTTCATCGACATCGCCGAGGCGGCAGGCCGCGAGCTCGCCGAACGGCTATCGCGGGAGACGACCCATCCGGTCTCCTTCTACCATGCCGACCTGCGCGACATCGAGGCGATCCGGCGCACGGTCGACACCGTCGTCGCAAGTTCAGGGCCGATCCGGGTGCTGGTCAACAATGCCGCGTGGGACGACCGTCATGATTTCGACGCGGTAACCGAGGCCTATTGGGACAACAACCAGGCGGTCAACTTGCGGCATGTATTCTTCGCCTCGCAGGCGGTGGCGCCGTCGATGCGGGCGGCCGGCGGTGGGGCGATCATCAATATGTCGTCGATCGCCTTCAAACTGAACATGGGCGGCTTTCCCTCCTACGCGGCGGCGAAGGCTGCGGTCGTCGGGCTGACAAAGAGCATGGCGGGCAGGCTCGGGCCGGAGAACATCCGGGTCAACTGCATCCTGCCCGGCATGGTCGTCACCGAACGGCAGATGCAGCTCTGGCTGACGGAGGAGAGCATTGCGCGCTCCGTCGAGCAGCAGTGCCTGAAAATACCCCTCCAGGCCGACGCGATCGTCGGCCCCTGCCTGTTTCTTGCATCCGACTGTGCTGCGGGAATGACCGCCCAGTCCCTGATTGTCGATGGAGGCGTTCTGTAATGGCAAATCCCGCTTATGTCGCGGTGGACTGGGGCACCAGCAGTTTCCGGCTCTGGCTGATCGCCAGGGACGGCAGCATCCTTGCCGAGCGCCGAAGCGGCGAAGGCATGACGAGCGCTGTAAAAACCGGCTTTTCAGCCGTGCTATCAGGCCATCTCACCGCCGTCGAGGCGCCGGAAAACCTGCCGGTGATCGTCTGCGGCATGGCCGGCGCCCGGCAGGGCTGGGTCGAGGCCGGTTATATCGACGTGCCGGCCCCGCTCACCTCGATCCTGACCGCGGCAGTCTCCGTGCCTGGCGAAAGCCGCGACGTCCGCATCCTGCCGGGCCTTGCCCAGCGGGATAAGGCGACGCCCGACGTCATGCGCGGCGAGGAAACCCAGCTTCTCGGCGCACTCGATACCGCAAGCTCGGGCGCGCAGGCGGTCTGCATGCCCGGCACCCATTCGAAATGGGTGCATGTCAGGGATAGCAAGGTCACCGGCTTTTCGACCTTCATGACCGGCGAGCTGTTCGACGTCATCAGCAAACACACGATCCTTTCGCATGCGGTTGCCGGTGCGGGAGAGCAGCCGGCGGACACGGCGGCCTTCGAGGCGGCGGTATCGGCGGCCTTCCAGCGTCCAGCACTTGCCTCCAACCTGCTGTTTACCGCCCGCTCGGGCCAGCTTCTGCACGGCATATCTGCCGCTGCCGCGCAAGCCCAGCTTTCCGGCACGCTGATCGGTCTCGAAATCGCCGGCGCGCTGCAGGATGCCGCCAACTCAGACATCACCCTCGTCGCTTCCGGACGCCTGCAGGCGCTCTACGAACAGGCGTTCAGAACA
Organism: Rhizobium sp. NZLR10; assembly: GCF_019685125.1. Classification (NCBI taxonomy): domain Bacteria; kingdom Pseudomonadati; phylum Pseudomonadota; class Alphaproteobacteria; order Hyphomicrobiales; family Rhizobiaceae; genus Rhizobium; species Rhizobium sp. NZLR10. Next base: position 35,450 of record NZ_JABDWE010000024.1, read on the forward strand.
CTCTCCCTTACCTTCACCGCCATCGATGCGGACGCCGCCGTGCGCCGCGGGCTTTCGGCCGCTGCCGAAACCATCTGGCCGAATTGAGAAAGCTGACACGATGAACCGTATCCCCTTCCCCGACATGAAGCGCCCGCTGATCGCCATCCTTCGCGGCATCCGGCCTGACGAGATCGAGAGCATCGTCGGCGCCTTGATCGATAATGGCTTGACGGCGATCGAGATCCCGCTCAACTCGCCGGAGCCGTTCAAATCCATCGAGATCGCCGCGAAGATGGCGCCGGCCGAGGTGCTGATCGGCGCCGGCACGGTGCTGACGGTCGAGGCGGTCGACAGCCTGCATGCCGCCGGCGGTAAGCTGCTGGTCACACCGAATGTCGAGCCCGAGGTGATCATCCGGGCCCGCGACTACGGCATGGTGACGATGCCGGGTGTGTTTACGCCGACCGAGGCGCTGGCCGCCGCGCGCGCCGGCGCCACCGGTCTCAAATTCTTTCCGGCCAGCGTGCTCGGTCCATCCGGCATCACGGCGATCCGGGCCATCCTGCCGCCGGAACTGGTGATTGCCGCCGTCGGCGGCGTATCGGACAAGAATTTCGGCGATTACACCAAGGCTGGCATCTTCTCCTTCGGCCTCGGCACCAGCCTCTACAAGCCGGGAATGACCGCGGCAGAGGTTGCCGAGCGCGCCAAGGCGACCATTTACGCCTATGATGCAGCCATTGGAGCGTGAACGTATGACCGATATCTACGAGTTCGAGGGCAAGACCCTTTGCAACACCAATTCCGTTCTCGGCGAAGGCCCGACCTATGATCCGGACAGCAATACCGTCTGGTGGTTCAACATCCTCGGCAAGGAACTGCACGAGCTCAATCTTTCGACGAGCGCGAAAAAGGTGCATCCGCTGCCTGCCATGGCCAGCGTGCTTGCCCGTATCGACGCCGGACGGCAGCTGATCGCGACCGAAGAAGGGCTTTTCGTCCGCGATGTGGCCAGCGGCGGCCTCACCTTCTACGCTGCGCTCGAAAACGACAGGCCGGAAAACCGTTCGAACGACGGCCGCACCCATCCCTCCGGTGCGCTCTGGATCGGCACGATGAGCAAGCGGGCGGAAAACCAGGCCGGCGCCATCTATCATGTCGCTAGCGGCAAGGTGACGAAGATCTTCAACGGCATCAGCATCCCGAATTCGATCTGCTTCTCGCCTGACGGCACGATCGGCTATTATACGGATTCGCGCCTCAACCGGCTGATGCGCGTCATGGTCGATCCGCAGACCGGCCTGCCCTCGGGCGAACCGATCGTACTGGTCGACAGCGCCAACGAGCCCGGCGATATCGACGGCTCGGTGGTCGATGCCGACGGGTATATCTGGAATTCGCGCTGGGGCGCCGGCGTCGTCGACCGTTACAATCCCGATGGCCTGCGCATCTCGCGCTACAAGGTTCCCGCCGTCCAGCCCTCTTGCCCTGCCTTCATCGGCGTCAACGCCGATCGGCTGGCGGTAACGACCGCCTGGGAGGGGCTGGACGAGGATGCCCGTTCTGCGCAGCCCAGCGCCGGCGCGCTGCTGGAACTCGGCATCGACGTCAAAGGCGTGTTCGATCCGGTCTATGTGATCTGAACATCGGATCATCTGAATTTGCTTGCCAGAGGCGCTCCCGACCGGGGCGCCTTTTCTCATTTCGGCTGCCGCCTCTTGAGAAATGTTCCGTGAAAATCGAGAAATTTTCCGTGTTTTCAACCGGAACCAATCGGCGCACCAGTCATTTTACCTTCGAACCGGCGCGGCAATGACACAGATATTGCCGGGTCAGCGACTACTCCAGGAAAAATGAAGGTAGGTTCGAAATGACACGCAAACTCTTGACGACCGTTGCCGCTGGCGCACTGTTTGCCACGGCTTTCGCACCGGCGGCATTCTCGCAGGCGGCCCCGCAACCGGCGGATCCAGCCGCTCCGACGCAGGCAGCGCCTGCCGATCCGACAGCCCCGAAGCCGCCGATCACCCCTGATGTCACCAAGCCCGCAGGCGATGCCGCACAGGCTCCTGCCGCAGCACCGACGGCAGACACGGCTCAGGCCGGTTATATCACGGAGCAGGCTCCGGACCAGGTCAGCGCCAACACCTATATCGGCCAGTCGGTCTATAACGGCAAAAATGAAAGCATCGGCAGCGTCAACGATCTGATCCTCAAGAAGGACGGCGGCTTCGTTGCGGCGATCATCGGCGTCGGCGGCTTCCTCGGCATCGGCGAAAAGAATGTCGCCGTGCCGATGGAAAAAATCACCGTCGCTCAGAACACCCAGGACGGCAGCGTCAAGCTGACGACTAGCGAAACGGCTGAATCGCTGAAGGCCGCACCTGAGTTCAAGACGCTGGCCATGCAGTCAGCTGAAAAGGCCCCGGCGGCGACCGGTACCGATACCACGGCCACCGGCTCGACGACCGCCAAGTGAGCCAGGGCCAACTAAACTCGGGCCAAATACACTACTTGGCCCAAGTACCCGCGAGGGTCGTATAGCGTAGGCGATGGTGCTCCTATGGGCGCCATCGTTTTTTTTGCTGTGCCATCGCTTAGAACAGGATTCAGATTTTAGGGTCGGTCGGCCAATAATCAGAATCCTGTTCTAAACTAGAGAGTTAGAGCATGATGTCGCCCAAAAACCGCTCACACTTTTCGGCATCATGCTCTTTAGCGAACTCGTCCCCTCCGGTCCGGATCCCATCAAGGCGTGCGACATTGGACCACCCTCAATCCGATGTTGCCGGGACGCGCTTATTGGTTCTTCGGCAAGTGCATTTGCGCGTTCACTTCGCGCTGACGCGCAAGTGTTTCGCACCTCGCACCTTGGCTTTTCAAAATCAGCTCGATTTTCTTTCGGACAAACCATTGGAGAATAGCAACAGTAAGTTCTTGTGGCTGTTCAAAGGGCAGGAGATGGCCTGCATCTTCGATAACCGAAACCTCGGCATCTGTGAAAAGTTTGGCAATCTCCTCGTTTGAAGCGCGAGAGGATAAGTGATCTTCGCTTCCGCGACGGCGCGCCAAGTACGAGCATCGGACATGATCCTCGGAATGGTTACGAGTGTTGTCATAGCTTGATTAACCTCATCGATCCTGGAAGGGGTCGGGGCGCGCCCTGCGTTGCAGCAAGTTTATGACGACTACAGATTATTAGGCTCAATCAAACAAGAACCTGATGGTCCTCCCGACCCATCTCATCCTAGATCCTGCTCGTTCTCGTGCGCGGCTATGTACATGGGCCACCACGATGGCGGGGGAACCAGCAGCCCGTTAGCAGTATCGCGTCGATATCGGGGGCATTTTCGGCAATTCCCTCAGCCAGGAGAGCATGTGCTAGCAGTGGGGTTTCCGCTTGTCACCATCTCGACGTCGGGGCTGCGGGCGGCGAGGCACGCGACGATTAACCGGGCCGGCGAGCGTCATGATAACTTTTTCCCTCTTGCTCGATCAAGCAGAATACGATTATGTATACAATGTTGACTACAACACGCAATGGTCCTAATCGGCATTTTGAACCGGGTTGAGATTTGGTTCAGAGGATGGCGCAGTCCGGAGATTCTCAATCTGGACGACCGCGGAGACGCTTGTCGAACGCTTTAGGCGGTGAGATGTACGATCCGGAGTTGTTGAGTTGGTTTTTGGCGAGGGGATAGTCGCCAGGCGCCCGACTGCGGTGTTTCGACATTGCTGAAAGCACCGTATCGGCCAGACGCCGCACCAGGAACAGAATAGGGTCCGCGTTGAAAAAAATTTCAAAAACAGGTGTGCTCGGTGCCGAACTGGAAACTGCTTCCATCCCCGTGCCGCGCCATCAAGCTCAACAACTTGCTCGCGACCATTACGGCCTCTCTGGCCGCGCGGAATGGCTGTGGGGTGAAAAGGACAGCAATTACCGCCTGATGCTTGAGGACGGCACTGCCTATCTTTTGAAAATCCTCAACCCTGCAGAGGATCCTCTCGTCACCTCCATGCATAGCATGGCGCTTTTACATGTGGAGGGAGTGGACCCCGGAATTCCTTCCCAGCGTGTCGTCCGCACACGTGACGGTGCCGCGGATTTTCGCTTTGTGACGGACGACGGCAACGAACGCGGTGTGCGCATGGTCACCTTCGCGCCCGGCGTTGCACAACGGACCGCGCCACAGTCTCCTCTACAGCGCCGGCGGGTTGGCGCGCTGCTCGGACGTTTGCAAAAGGCCTTGAAGAGCTTTTCACATGACGCTGCCTCCCACCGTATCACCTGGGATTTGAAACATGCGATAGGGATGCGCGAAGTCCTGCCGACGTTTGCTGATATACATCAGCGGAAACGCCTCGAAAATGCGATCGATGAGTTCGAGACGATGATTGTGCCGGTCATGGACTCGTTACAGGCACAGGTAATCCACAACGACTTTAATATGGAAAACATTCTTGTCGATACGACGACGCCCGATACAATCACTGGCATCATCGATTTTGGTGACATGGTGCACGCGCCCACGCTTTTCGACTTCGGCGTCGCTGCTGCTTACCAGATCGGGGATGAACCCGATCCGGTAGAGGCGATATGCGATCTTATCAGGGGGTATCGCAGAGAATGTTTCCTGTCCGACACTGAAGTCGACCTTGTCTACACGGTAGCGGTCATGCGGTTAGTGATGCGGCTTTGCATTCCGAAGTGGCGCGCGCGGCTGTTTCCCGAGCATGCTCAACGCTTTACAACCCAAAGCGCCAGCGTTTGGGCCCAACTGGCGCGTCTTGATGCAATTCCGAGGACTGTCGCTAGTGAAAGACTGCGCGCGGCCAATCGACAAGGATCAAGAGAATGAAAAGACCCGTTTCCACCAAGCCGAGTGCGGCTATGGTTAACGGCTTCGACGCCGCTCGGCTCGGTAGCCTGCCGGACCGAGAGCGAAAGATGATCGAGCGCCGGCAGATGTTACTCGGATCGTCGTATCGGCTCTTTTATGAAAATCCGGTCCATATCACAAAGGCCAAAGGCGTATGGCTGTATGGACCGGACGGAGAAACCTATCTCGACGCCTATAATAACGTGCCGTCGGTTGGTCATTGCCACCCGCACGTCGTGGACGCAATAAGTCACCAGGCATCGCAACTCAATACTCATACACGTTATCTGAACGACCAAATCCTCTCCTACTCTGAAAGGCTTTTGGCGACGTTTCCGGCAGACCTGGACCGTGTGATGTACACCTGCACCGGAAGCGAGGCGGTCGATCTAGCCCTCCGGTTGGCACGCTATTATACAGGTGGCACCGGCATCATCATTACGGAGAACGCCTATCATGGCGTTACGGCTTCGGCGGCGGAAATCTCGCCGTTGCTTGGGGATAGTGTACCCCTTGGCCAGCATGTGCTCACGGTGCCGGCGCCGGACACCTATCGCGCCAATGGTCGTGATGTTGGCGCGGCATTGGCGCAGGACGTCGCTAAAGCGATTGGCCACATGCGCCGCCGGGGTATCACGCCAGCGGCCTTTATCGCCGATAGCGTCTTTTCCACGGATGGCGTTTTTGCCGATCCGCCCGGTTTCCTCAAACCTGTCGTTGATGTGCTAAACAAAGCTGGCGTACTTTATATCGCTGACGAGGTGCAGCCCGGCTTCGGGCGAGTGGGCTCAAACATGTGGGGTTTTGCGCGTCACGAAGTCGTCCCGGACATTGCAGTAATCGGCAAGCCGATGGGTAACGGAATGCCAATCGCAGCGGCCATTATGAAGTCGGACATCCAGGAGTGCTTCGGCCAGGATATACGTTACTTCAACACATTTGGGGCCAACAACGTTTCTTTGGCCGCTGCCTCGGCTGTACTTGACGTTATCAAGAACGAAAATCTCATGCATAACGCGCGCAAGACAGGGGACTACCTGCTCGCAGGAATGAACAGCTTGAAAGCGACGTTCACTTCGATTGGAGATGTACGAGGCAGTGGGTTGTTTCTCGGGTTGGAGTTTGTAGGAAATCAGGACAGCCGCGAGCCAGATAGCCTCCTGGCGCTGAAGGTTGTTAATGGGCTCCGTGATCGGCGTGTATTGATAAGTGCCTCAGGACTAAATGGTAACGTTCTCAAAATTCGGCCACCGCTCCCTTTCACCTGCGAGAATGCAGATGTGCTACTCGATGCACTGCATGATGCTCTCGTCGAAATAGAACGCACGAGACCGAACCGGTAGCAGCTGTTCCGCTGATGTTGACGCCGAGACGTAAAGAGAACTGCTATTGGGTGTCACTCACGGCTTCCCATTTTTCTGCCAAGCCGGAGTCGGAATCCAACGCGATCGTGCATTATACATCCGGGGGCAGAGCCGACATCACGATGTTAGGCGCTGACACGCTCCACTATTGCCGGATCGTAATAGTTCTCGTGCAGGAAGCGTAGCGTGGCGATACCGTCGGCCGGACGGCCGAAATGGTAGCCCTGGCCCATGCCGCAACCGAGCGTGCGTAGCTTCACCGCCTCGGCATAATCCTCGATGCCCTCCGCCACGACTTCTAGGTCCAAGCCCTCGCACATGGTCAGGATCGCTTTGATGATGTGTTCGGAGGCGCGGTCGGAGTTGATGCGGGACACGAATGCACGATCGATCTTGATCTTGTCGAAGATGAAGTCGCGCAGGCGCCCGAGACTCGACTGGCCGGTGCCGAAATCGTCCAGCGAAATCCGCACCCCGGCGGCGCGCAAATCGGCAATAATGCGGTGGGCGGTGTCGGCAGAGCTCATGACCGCGGTCTCGGTGATCTCCAGCTCGAGGCGATGCGGATCGAAACCGACGCGGCCGAGGATCGACAGGACGCTGCTGCTCGTGCCCGGGTCCATCAGCTGGGCCGAGGAGAGATTGAACGACAGGAAGAGTTCGCGCGGCCAGGAAAGGGCCGCTTCGGCGGCTTTGCGCAGCAGCGCCTCCGACAGCGCATCGATGAAGCCGCGCTCTTCGGCCAGCGGCACGAAGACGCCGGGCGAGACGAAGCCGAGATCCGGATCGTTCCAGCGGGCGAGCGCTTCGAAGCCGACGACCTGATTGTTGGAGAGCGAGACGATCGGCTGGAAATGCACGTCGATCACGTCGGTGATGATGGCGTTTCTGAGCGCCTGCTCCAGCTGCGTTGCGCGCTTCATTTCCTGCGCGATCTCGCGCGAATAAACGGTGACCTGGCCGCGGCCGCGGCGCTTGGAACGGTAGAGTGCGGTTTCGGCGCTCTTCAGCAGTTCCTCGCAATCTTCTCCGGCGAACGGGTAGATGGCAAAGCCGAGGGAGGCGGAGAGACGGACGTTGCGGTCGCCGAGGTCATAGGGGGCCGACAGCACCTCGCGGATCATCTGGCCGAATTTCTCGGCACTCGCCCGTTCGAAAATCAGCGGCAACACGAAAGCGAATTCATCTCCGTCATGGCGGGTAACCAGCGCGCCATCAGGAATACAGGCCCTCAGGCGATGGGCGACCTGGCACAGGATTTCATCGCCGGCTGTCGAGCCGAAGAGATCGTTGATCGGTTTGAAACTGTCGAGATTGGCGATGCCGATGGTGAAGGGGGCCGGATCGCTGGCGCGCTCCGAAGAGATCTGCAAGACCTTGTCCCGCATGCGATTGCGGTTTCCCAATCCGGTCAGCGGATCGCTATAGGCCATCGCCTGAAGCCCATTCTGACCGACGGTCGAGAAGGCCATTTCCGCCGATTTCATTATCCACCCGAGCTTTCCCGCGCCACGCAGAGAATGACCGGCATGTCTTAACAATTCGATAGTAAATCAGCAGCCCTTGCCGCTTGGACCCTCCGAAATCCAGGGGTTGACAGCTATTTACGGCTAGCCTCGCGCTCGCACGGCCTCTTCCATCAGGTATCTCTGAAATACAGCCTCGAGCATGTCAGGGCTGACGGGTTTCATGATGACATCGTCCATGCCTGATTTGGCGCATTCGGCACGATCTCGTTCGAAGGCCTGGGTAAGCACGCCGACGATCGGGGTGCGGGTTCCGCTGCCGGTTTCCTCCATCTGCCGGATAAGGCGGGCGGCCTCGAAGCCGTTGAAGCCCGGCAGGGAAATATCCATCAGCACGATCTGCGGCCGGTGCTCGGCCCACAAGCGCACGACCTCGTCGCCGGTTGCCGCGATCATATGGCGATAACCAAGGCCTTCGAGGATCTGCGAAAAAACGATCTGGTTGATATCATTGTCTTCGGCGACGAGAACTTGCAGGCCGACGACGTCGTCGGAAATGCTGATCTCCCAATCCGTATCCGCACCGGCGCCACTATTGCGGCTGTTGCGGTTGAAATGGCGGGCGATCTGGAAGGTGAGCTCGTTGGCGATCTGAAAGCCGTCCATGACCAGCGCCGGGATACCGTATTGCTCGGCAAGCTCGAGGCAGCGCATGCCCATCTGATTATCGATGATCAGCAGATCGAGCGAGATCCCGGAGGAGGTGGCAATTTCCAGGAACCGCTCCTCCTCGTCCTCGCCGCGGACCGAGCAGGATTCGAAACCGTATTTCGACAGCGTCCGCAGTGCGGCGGTCTCGGCGGCGAGGTCGGCAGTGACGACGAGGACCTTGCGGCCAGAGAAATTCTCCGGAACGATCGCTTCCATCGCCGCCGGCTCGCGGCGCTCGACGGCGCTCGGCGCCGGCACATAGGCCCGACGATAGCTTTGATTGCTGGAAGTGGTGATCGTCGATGCACGACCGAACTCGTCGAGATCGGCGCCGTCGCGTGGCAGGTCCTGCATGGTCGACACCAGGAAATAGCGGCCCGACTTGCCGATGCGGTGCTTGCGGCTGACAATGTCGCGCTCGATACCGTCGCGGGAGATCTGACGCTGGCGGGAGATCGACATCTCGCCGGTCTCCAGCACATGACGATCGCTTTCCTCGAAGCGTTTGGCGATCTCATCTGAAAAAAGATCGGCGCTCTTGCGCCCGAGCACCTCGTCGGCGGTGGTCTGATATTTCTCGCAGAAGGCGAGATTGACCGCGACATAGGTGAGGTTGCGGTCCTTGACGAAGAGCGGGAACGGCAGATTGTCGAGAATGTCCTCGGTGAGCTGCACACGCTCGAGATCCGAGCGCCATTGCTCTTCGCGCTTCTTGTCCTCGGAAATGTCGGAAATGACGGTGACGCCGTAACCGCCCGGCAGCCGGCGTTTGACGAAACGGACCCAGCTGTCGGTCCCGTGACGCTCGACGGAGTCAAAGCGCTCGCGCCAGTGCGAGGCGATTTTCTGCGACAGCCAGTCCTCGCGGCTCAGCGAGCCGCGCTGCTTCACATCATATTGCTGGCGAATGCCGGTGTCGTACATCGCGCCGAGGAAATCGCGAAGCCGCGTCCCGGGCTTCAGCATTTCGGGCGGCAGTGGGAAAAATTCCAGCGTCTGGCGGCTGGCGAAGATCAGATGATCGTTCTTGTCGTAGATGATGAAGGCTGCCGCAAGGCTGTCGCACACCACATCGAAAAGCGCCGTCTGCAGATCGGCCTCGGCGGAAATCCCGTCGGTTTCCGATGATGTGTCCGCCTTTTCGAAGCCGGCACTCATTCCATTGCGTCCCACATCTGTTCGATTTCACAGCTTCCGGAGGTATATGAATAGAAATGCCATTTTTATGTTAAAACCGGCTTAACACTAGCGACCTCCCAAGTTTGAGGGAGCCCCCGGATCACGCTTTGGGAAAGCCCATCGAAACCCCTTCCCTCCGGCCCACGAATCCTCGAAAATAGCCCATGGCCATCAGACAGCTTTCCGAAACGCTCATCAACCAGATCGCCGCCGGCGAAGTCATCGAACGGCCGGCGAGCGCTGCCAAGGAACTGATCGAAAACGCGATCGATGCGGGCGCGACGCGCATCGAGATCGCCACATCAGGCGGCGGCAAGGCGCTGCTGCGCGTCAGCGACAACGGCTCGGGCATGGACGCGGCCGACCTGGAACTGGCGGTCAGGCGCCACTGCACCTCGAAGTTATCGGAGACGCTCGAGGATATCCGCACGCTCGGCTTCCGCGGCGAGGCACTGCCCTCGATCGGCTCGGTCGCAAGGCTCAGCATCGCCAGTCGCAGACGCGACAGCGCCGGCGGCCACGAGATTGCCGTCAACGGTGGCAAGATTGCGCATATGCGCCCGGCGGCCGCCAATCCCGGCACGATCGTCGAAGTGCGCGACCTGTTCTTCGCGACGCCCGCCCGGCTCAAATTCCTCAAGACAGAGAAAGCCGAGGCCGGCGCAATCACCGAAATCGTCAAGCGCATGGCAATCGCCTTCCCGGCTGTGCGCTTCGTGCTGTCAGGCTCGGACCGCACGACGCTGGAATTCCCAGCGACCGGCGACGACCATCTGGCGCGTATGGCGCAGGTGCTCGGCAAGGAATTCCGCGACAACGCCATTGCGCTCGACGCCGAACGCGAGGAGATCGCGCTGACCGGTTTTGCCGGCGTGCCAACCTTCAATCGCGGCAACTCCGCCCATCAATACGCCTTCGTCAACGGCCGGCCGGTGCAGGATAAGCTGATCCTCTCGGCGATCCGCGGCGCCTATGCCGAGACGATCCCGTCTGGGCGCCATCCGGTGGCGGTGCTGTCAATCACACTCGATCCGGCGCTCGTCGACGTCAACGTGCATCCGGCAAAATCCGACGTGCGGTTCCGCGACCCCGGCCTGGTACGCGGCCTGATCGTCGGCGCCATCCGCGAGGCCTTGGCGCGCGACGGCAGCCGGGCGGCAACGACCGGGGCAAGCGATATGCTGCGCTCCTTCCGCCCCGGTTTTCAGCCACACGCGCAACGGCCGCAGACGGCATGGTCGGCCGAGACCTCGCCCTTTCGTCCCTACCAGCCGGCAACAGGTTTCGGCGATCGGCCGCAGGCCTCCTTCGACGGGCTGTCGATGCCGACGGCGCGGGCCGAGCCGCAGTTTTCGCCGCAGCCGGCAGCAGCCGAGACGGTCGCACGCTATCCGCTCGGCGCGGCGCGGGCGCAGATCCACGCCAATTATATCGTCGCCCAGACCGAGGACGGGCTGGTGATCGTCGACCAGCATGCCGCACACGAGCGGCTGGTCTTCGAGGCGATGCGCAAGGCGCTGCATTCGAAGCGGCTGGCCTCGCAGGTGCTGCTGATCCCGGAGATCGTCGACATTCCGGAAGAGGATTGCGACCGGCTGATGCAGCATGCGGCCGAGCTTTCCGAACTCGGCCTGGCGATCGAGCGTTTCGGTCCCGGGGCGATCGCCGTGCGTGAGACGCCGGCCATGCTCGGCGAGGTCGATGCGCATGGCCTGATCCGCCAGCTTGCCGACGAGATTGCCGAATGGGATACGGCGTCGGGCCTGTCGGCCAAGCTCGAATATGTGGCGGCGACGATGGCCTGCCACGGATCGGTGCGCTCCGGACGGCGGCTGCGGCCGGAGGAAATGAACGCGCTGCTGCGGGAAATGGAAGTGACGCCAGGCTCCGGCCAGTGCAATCATGGCCGGCCGACCTATATCGAATTGAAGCTCAGTGATATCGAGCGGCTTTTCGGCAGAAGCTAAAAAAGCTGGAAAAGCAGCCCTTGCGGGAGTATGGCAGACTAAAGCGTGCCGCGATCTTTCAGATTCGCTTTCCACGCTTTAGGTCTTTGGTTTTCCGCATGTCGTGATCGCAAATCCGCGGCACACTTTTGCGCGACAAGCTTTAATGACAGGCTGCAGGGAACGGAGCGCATGAATTTGTTCGAAGGACACGGAAACCGCGAGGCGAAGATCCGGTACCTCGACGGCGATTTCCAGATTCTCTCGCCCGGCTCCTATGTCGTCTGCGCGATGACGGGAAAACAGATCCCGCTCGACGAATTGCGCTATTGGAGCGTCGCCCGGCAGGAACCCTATGCCGACGTGATCTCGGCCATCGAAGCCGACAAACGCGCCGGCGTGCTGCCGAACCAGCGGCGTTAGAGCGCGGCCGCGTGCGAGGGGCCACAGGTCCGGCCCGCCCCACGCAGGACGGGCCGTTTGCTGAGCAACAACATGGTCCATGTGCTCTTTGCGAATTGCACAGAGGGGCAAGTGTTTACTTGAATTGCGCCATATTCTCAGGCGTCACGAGCGCGGCGCCAGAATCTATCAAAGACTCCACCGTCTCTCCGCGAATCGATTTTACCAGCGCATCCACACCGAGTTCAGCCATCTTGGTGGGGAACTGCGCCACCGAAGCATCCTCGATTCCACTCTTCAGCGCTTCCTCTTCACCGCAGCAGAAGTCGAAACCGACCAGCACAATCTTGTCATTGGCAGTGCCGGCATTCTTGATTGCGCGCGCCGCGCCAGCAGCGGGCGGGCCGCAAGCGGCGTAAATGGCCTTGAGGTCCGGGTTCTTCGTGAGCAGATCTTCGGCGACACTGATCCCGAGTTCCTCGGTGCAGTTTGTTGCGCCTTTCCCGACGATCTTGACGTCAAGGCCCTGCAGCCCTTCAAGCATACCCTTCACACGGTCATCAAGCGCTGGCACACCGGGCACACCCTCGAGAATCCCGAGCGTGTCGCCGGCTTTAAGAACAGTTTTGAGATATTCGCCGGCGATTTTGCCCGCGGCGAAATTATCGGTCGTGGCAAGCGCCGTCCTGCCTTTCCAATCCGGAATATTGTTATCCATCAGCACGACCTTGACACCGGCCGCCACCGCCTTGTCCAGGGCAGCGGACACGGTCGGATCGACGGGCGTGAGGGCAATGCCCTGCACGCCTCGTGTCACCATGGACTCGATCTGTGCAATCTGGCCCTCGATGTCGGTTGCGGACGTGCCCTGCCCGTAGATGATCTCGACGCCGGGATTTCTCTTTGCATAATCTTTGGCTGCGTTCTCCATTGTTGCGAAGAACGGTACCGGGAACTTGGTTATAAAGCCGAGCTTGACCGGCTCCTGCGCCAAGGACGGGACTGCAGCGACAGCCAGGAGAGCGAGAGCTCCCAGCAGGGATTGCGGTTTCATGATACACCTCCCATGTTTCGACCGCCCTCCTCTAGAGCGATCTCGTTGTCCACTGCCCTAACGAAGCAGCGATCTCCTTTAAGTCTCGGCGCCGACAATCATCGCGACAAGGTCCTGCTTGTTCGCTTCGGTTGGCTTCAGTTCACCCACCTTGCGACCCTGCCGCAGCACCACTGCCCGATCGGCGATTTCGACGACATGTTCCATATTGTGTGTGATTATGATCACGGCATTGCCTTCAGCTTTAAGCTGATTGACAAGGTCGAGAACTTGGCGAGATTCGCGAACACCGAGGGCGGCCGTTGGTTCGTCAAGGATCACCAGCTTGCGTGCAAAAACAATGGCGCGCGCGACCGCAATCGCCTGTCGCTGTCCACCAGACATCAGCGCGACCGGCGCGTCGAACCGCGGCAGCTTAACCTTCAGACGATCGATTACACGCGCTGCTTCCCGCTTCATCACGCCCGTGTTGAGGAAGCGGAGCGGGCGTGGCAGCCAAGAAGGGAAAGAGATTTCTCGCCCGCAATAGAAATTCTGCACAGGGGTCAGGTTGTCGAAAAGCGCCAGATCCTGATAGACGGTTTCAATGCCGGCGCGGCGGGCCGCCGCCGTTGAATGGAGCAATACGGGAGCACCATCCACAAGGATCTCTCCTTCGTCGAGACTATGAAGCCCACTGATGCATTTGACGAGCGTCGACTTGCCAGCGCCGTTGTCACCCAGGAGAGCGGTTACCTCCCCTGCATATGCATCAAAGCTTACATTTTTCAGGGCATGGATGGCGCCAAAGCGCTTCTGCGCATTTCGAACCGAAAGGACCGGTGGGGCGGATGCAGCGTTCATTGCACTCTCGCCGATTGAAGCACGCGCGCGCGCGCCTCGAGATGGTTACGAAGCACGTCAGCCTCTACGGCGATGACGATGACGAGCCCGATCGCGATCATTTGAAAGAACACGTCGACGCCGAGAAGATTAAGGGCGTTGCGGATGACGCCGATCAGCACGGCGCCGATCAGGGCGTGGCCGAGATGGCCCCGTCCGCCAAGGAAGCTAGCACCACCGATAATCACCGCCGCAATCGTGTCGAGCTCCAAGAGATTGCCATAGATTGGCGAGGCGGCGCCGGTCCGTCCTGCCAGCAGCACCGCGCCGGCACCGGCACAAAAGCCTGAGATAATGTAGGTCGAGAGCAGAACACCCTTTACCGGTATACCCATGCTTCTGGCGGCATTCGGCGAGCCGCCGACCGCATAGATCCATCTGCCACAGACCATTGACTTTGTCAGGATCAGAAACAGGAACCCGAACACCCCGACGACAAAGAAGGAATTGGGCACACCAAACGTCGTGCCGCCACCGATCGCAGTAACTGTATCGGGCATCCCGCGCATGGTGGTGTGGCCGGGCGCCAATGCAAGTGCCAGGCCACGGCAGATACTCAAGGTCGCAAGGGTAATAATGAAGGGGTGTGGCAGCCGACCGTAGACAAACACCACGCCGTTTACCGCCCCGATGGCAGCACCCGCAAGCAACATGGCCATAATGACGGTGATCGAGGCATCAACCTGCTGGTAGACGAGTCCGCCGACTACTGTCGCGAGCGCGAGATTTGAGCCGACAGACAGGTCGACCCCGCGTGTCAGGATAACGAGCTGCTGCCCCATTGCCACAAGAGCAATCACCGCCGTCTGCGCCAGGATGTTCCCCAGGTTGCTGGGCTTTAGAAAAGCCGGCGTGATCAAACTGACGACGGCAATGAGTATAATGAGGATCAATAATGGGCCTAAGCTCAAAAGCTTCAGTCCCAATGTGATGCCAGATTGTCTCGGGTGGAAGGTTGCACCTTGCGAACCACCAGGCCGGGACGAATTCTGAGGCAGAATCCCAGAGTCTTCCAAATTTCCCGAGCCTCCCTGGTTTTTTATACATAAGAAACATATGATACACGTACGTCAAATTGTTTTTTATGGATATCTAAACATACCTGGAGTTGCTCAGTGAGAACGGATACGACCTTTAAGCGGGCCTTCAATGATATGATCGATATCCTTCGGACATTCGATCTTGGGGAGGAATTGCCGTCCGAAAACGCACTGCGCGCCCAGCTTGGCGTAAGCAGAACAACTGTGCGGAAGGTGCTGGCGGCGATGTCCGCACGTGGGATCATCATATCCGAAGCGCATAGGCGGATCATACGGAAGCAGCCGCGGCAGACAGAGCGCTATCCGAAGGAAGAGACCTTAGCAATTTCGGAACAGGTCGAGACGAGTTTCATGGAATGGATGCTGCGTGGCGATGCCTGTCCGGGCACAGAAATCAATGAGGCTGAATTAGCTCGGAAATTCGGCGTCGCGACAACCATAGTCCGTGAGTTTCTCAATCGATTTCAGAAATATGGGCTGATCGAGAAGCGTCAGAATGCAGGCTGGGTTTTTAAAGGGTTCACAGCGAGTTTCGCACTCGAACTGTTCGAGATCAGAGAGATGTTCGAAATGCGCTCCGCACGCCTGTTCGCTAGCCTGCCCGACGGCTCGCCCATCTGGAAGCAGGTGCGTGCTATACGGGCGGCACATCTGGAACTGCTCGCGGATATCGATGCACGGTTTCAGGATTTCTCGGAACTGGACAGCCGATTCCATCGGCTGATTGTGGCTGTCGCGCCAAACCGCTTTATCGAAAGCTTCCAAGACGTGATCGCCATGGTCTTCCACTATCACTATCAGTGGAACAAGCGGGATGAACGCGCGCGGAATGAGGTCGCCATTGGGGAACATCTGGCGCTGATCGATGCCCTCGAAAGCCGCAATCTCGCGTTGATCAATCACGCTTGCCGGTCGCATCTGACCTCGGCGCGCGAAACTTTGCTTCACTCGATCGTGTGATAACATTGCAAGGACAGATGTGAGCAGCACTCTGGCTTGGTCTGACTTCCGGTGTCTCTGCCACGGGAGGACGTTTTGCTGCAGCCTGATTAGAGCGGTTCGGCCTTTCCTGGAATCGCTTCAACCTCAGCCTTCAATTCTCTGAGGCGGCGCTCGCGGCAGGCGGCGATCGCCCGGTCGATGATCAGGCTCGGGGCGAGGTGATCTTCGAATACCATGTCGACCTCGATCACCCGGCACTTTTCAATAAGCTGCGCCGCCTTGCCGGGATGGCCGGAGAGGCGGACGAAATCCTTGGATGTCGTGACGATCAGCAGGTCCTGACGCTCGGCGGTCGTCAGGATGTCGTCGATCTCCTCTTCGGTCAGGTGTTCATGATCGCCGAAGGTCTTGGCGACGGCGATTTCGGCGCCGCGCGATTCGACCGTGCGGAAGAATTTGGCAGGATCGGCGATGCCGGCGAAGGCGAGCACCTTCATGCCGGCAAGCGTGTTGTTGCCGCGCACTTTCAGCGATGCGGTGAAATAGGGTTTTGCGGCGCGCGCCGCCATGCGGACGATCCTGTCGGCGGCATTGCCGCCACCGACCTTCAGCAGGGCTGTCGCAGAACGCAGCTGCTGGCCGATCGGCGCGCGGACAGGGCCGCCGGGCACGATATGGCCATTGCCGAGGCCGCGGGTCGCGTCGATGACGAGCAGGGCATAGTCGATCGCCAACCGGGCACTCTGGAAACCGTCATCCATGATGATGAGGTCGGCGCCCTCCGCCACCAGCCGCTGAGCACCGTCGACGCGCCGGCGAGAAATCACCGTCAACGCCTCCTGGGCAAGCAGCAGTGGCTCATCGCCGACGGCGACCGCACGGTGATGATCGGGATCGACCACCGTCGTCACATCGAGCGATCCGCCGTAACCCCTGCTGAGAAAGCCGGGCTTCAGCCCTTTCGCCTTGGCGGCACGGGCAATGGTCAGCGCCGTCGGCGTCTTGCCGGCGCCGCCGACAGTGAAATTACCGACGCAGATGACGGGAATAGGAACCGAGGCGCGGCGCGCATGGGCCATGCGGTGGCCGGCGATACGGCCGTAGACAAAGGAAAGCGGCAGCAGCAGCCAGGCCCGCCAATCGGCTTTCCGCCACCAGAACGGCGGCGCTTCGGATATCATCTTGCCGTCCCGCTCCCCTGCCCGCCTTGCGGCAACCGGCCCCTTGCTTTTCGACCGGCGGGATTGAGAGGCCAAAATCGATGAAAATGCAAGCCCTTAGAGCGCCGCGCGCCCGATTGGACGCGTCAAGGACGCTCTATGACTTTGAACTGGCACTCAACCTCGAAAATCGATTCCGATCTTCGAGGTTGAATGCTGCCGGTCAGGCTGGCTGCAGATCCGGCAGCAGCGCCTCGAGAGCGGTGATATCGTCGAGCACATGATCGGCTGCAGCGGCAAGCGAATCGCGCGAACCGGTGCCGGTCAGCACTGCAATCCTGAGCCCTGTGCCGGCATTCAGGCCCATGTGCAGATCGTGATTGTTGTCGCCGACCATGGCAACTTCCTCAGGCGAAAGTCCGGTCGCGGCGCAGAAGCCGAGTACCATGCCCGGCTCCGGTTTGACCCCGAAACCGCTGTCGTAGCCGGCGATGTAATCGACGTAGCGGGCAAAACCGAAGCGTTCCGCCGTTTGGCGGATCGACCGTTCGTTGTCGCTGGAGGCGACACCGAGCTTGAAGCCGCGCCGATGCAGCCTTGCGAAGAAGCCGGCGAGGTCGGTCACCGGCACGGAAAATTCGGCGGCGCTGGAAAACAGGGCGTCTAGGCGCACCGTCAGTTCGTCGACATCGACCATCGAGCCCGCAGCAACCAGACCCTCGGAAATCTGGCGGGTATTGCCGGCAGCAAGCAGGCTGTCGGGAACGATATGGCCGGTCACCGGATCCATGCCGCAGGCAGACAGCAGCCGGTCGGCCAGAAGCGGGTCATCTTCCGCGGCGATGCGGGCAAGCTCCCGGTTCACCGGCAGCCAGCTCTCGTCATAGTCGAGCAGAGTGCCGTCCTTGTCGAAGAGAATGCCTTTGATATGGGCCGCTGCCGACATGATATATCCTCAGACCTGGGCCACGGCCTTGGGCAGCAACCGCGCCTTCACCGTCAGCGGATTGATGTAGGGTTCCAGCCCTTTCACGGTCGCGGTCAGCGCACCGCGCATCTCGTGCACCGCGGTGATGCCGGCCTCGATCATATTGCGGCGGGCTTCATCATTGATCAGCAGGTAATGCACGCCCTTGGCCAGCATTTCGGTATCGCGCACCATGCGGGCGCTGCCGCTGCGGGCGAGCTTCTGATAGGCATCGCGGAAATTCTGTACATGGCCGCCGGAGAGAACGGCGCAGCCGAGCATGGCGGGCTCCAGCGGGTTTTGGCCGCCTTCGGCAAACAGCGAGCGGCCGACGAAAGCGATTTCCGTCAGTCTCAAATAGAGGCCCATTTCGCCGATCGTATCACCGAGGAAAATATCGACATCGGCCGACAAGACATCGTCACGGGTGCGGCGGGCGACCTTCAGCCCCAGCTTGACCAGGGCCGCCTCGATCTCGTCGCAGCGCTCCGGATGACGCGGCACGATGATCGTCAATTGACGATCGCGCTCCCTCAGCGCCCGATGGACGATGGCAGCGGCATTCTCCTCGCCGTCGAAGGTCGAGATCGCCGCCCAGGTCTTGCGGTCGCCGATCTGCTTCTTGTAGCGGGCAAGGACAGCGCTGTCATAAGGCGGTGCGTCGGTGTCGACCTTCAGATTGCCGGAGGTGATGACGGGAACAGCGCCGAGATCGCGGAAACGTTCTGCATCCATATCCGACTGGGCGATGACGAGGGCGAGATTCTCGAACAGGGCTTCGGCTATCGCCGGGCGGCGGCGCCAGCGGGTAAAGGAGCGGTCCGACATGCGGGCATTGATCAGGATCTGCGGAATGCGGCGGCGGCCAAGCTCCAGCACCGTTGCCGGCCAGATCTCGGATTCGGCGATGATGGCGCAATCGGGCTGCCAGTAATCGAGGAAGCGGCTGACCGACGGCTTCAGGTCGAGCGGCACATATTGGTGGATTGCGTCTTGACCGAGCCGCTCGGCGGCGAGCTTGGCGGAGGTGATGGTGCCGGTCGTCAGGATGACATGGATATCGCGGCGGCGGATTTCGCGGATCAGCGGGATGACGGCATTGGTTTCACCGACGCTTGCGGCATGGAACCAGACGAGCGGGCCTTGCGGCCGATTGGCGCTTGGATAGCCGAAGCGTTCCAGGCGGCGCGCTCGGTCTTCCTTGCCCTTGGCGGTGCGGTAGGTGATATAGAGGCCGACAACAGGAGAGGCCACGGTTCCCGCCAGACGGTATGCGCTCAGACCGAACCGAGCCATCCGGGAACTCATCGCGCCAGTCTCCGATCCAAACCGATCGACATCAAACCCATTCCCTCATTATCGTTGCGCCCGCAATGACCGATCAATTTGTTCAGAATGCGTCAAACAATCCGGAGCGCCCGATGCCGGAAAGCCCCGCTCGCCGGCGGCACAAGAGCGTGATGCCGAAAGGTGCAAGCGGTTTTCTCACGACACCATGCCCTAACCAATTAATTCAGAACAGGATTCAGACTTGGGGCCGACCCGGCCTGAAATCAACCTGTTTCTAGCGAGGTCAGTTGCCCCTGGCCTTTTCCTGCGGATCGAGCAAACGATGCATGTGGACGATGAAGTAGCGCATATGCGCATTGTCGACCGTCTGTTGCGCTTTCGCCTTCCAGGCCGTCAGCGCCGTGGCATAATCCGGGAAAATGCCGACGATATCGAGACCGCTCAGATCACGGAACTGGACATCATCGAGGCTTTCCAGTTCGCCGCCAAAAACGAGATGCAGAAGCTGCTTCTTGTCACCGGAGTCAGTCATTTTTTGTTCTCTTTCTGCTATTCTCCTCCGCCACCCCATCTGCGGGATTTTGACGGAAACGTCAACTGTCTCGTCGCCCAGCAAAGGCCACGAGGAATTCGTCGAGACGGGGCGTAGGTGCTGCGCAGAGGACGTTGTGAGTAACGGCGGCGCGATTGTAGACGATCGGCCTGCCTTCAAGGTCGACAAGGCCACCGCCCGCGCAGGCCAGGATAAGATCGGCGGCGGCAAGGTCCCAATCATGCGAATTGCTCTTGACGAAGGTGCCTTCGAGACGACCGTCCGCCACCATGGCGATGCGATAGGCAAGCGAGGGTATGTGCTTCTGGCGGGTGACCCGGTCGCGAAACTCCGGCGGGAAGGTCTTCAACAGATCCTCGCCGATCGCCAGGCGGCTCACCTGCTCCGGTCCTGCGGCGGAGACGGTAAAGGGCGCGCCATTCTTCATCGCCACGCCACCTTCGGTCGCCTCATAGAGTTCCTCGAGCGCCGGGGCATAGAGCACGCCGGCGACCGGCCGGCCGCGATGAACGACCGCGACGCTGACGCACCAGACCTTTTGCCCGCCGAGGAAGGCGCGCGTGCCGTCGATCGGATCGACGATGAACAGCGTCTCGCGCAGGAGGCGGTCGGCATCATCGTCAGTTTCCTCAGACAACCAGCCATAATCCGGCCGGGCCTTGCGCAGAATGGTCTCGAGCGTCTTGTTGGCGGCGAAGTCGGCGGCACTGACGGGGGAGCGGTCGCCGTTTTTCCACCAGACCTCAGGAGACTGGTTGAAAAAGCCGAAAGCAACCGCACCGGCCTCTTTCGCAGCATCGGCAATCAACGTGAGATCGCCCTGCCAGCGAGACTTTTCCCTATCGCTCATCTCGCCTATCCGTTTCTCAGTTCAATAGTAGCAGCATGATATCGTCCGAAACCGCCGCACATTTTTGCGAAGGGATGTTCAGCGCCCTGCGAGCGTCATGCCTTCGATGGCGAAGGTCGGAGCCGCGACGCCGAATTTGCGATCGATGTCGTTTGCCAGCGTCAGGCGCATGAACATGTCCTTGAGGTTCGAGGCAATCGTCACCTCGGAAACCGGGAAGGTGAGTTCACCGTTCTCGATCCAGAAGCCGGTGGCGCCGCGGCTGTACTCGCCGGTGATCATGTTGACGCCGTGGCCGATCAATTCGGTGACATAAAAACCGTTGCCGACGCTGCGGATCAGTTCCTCGGGCGAGATGTCCCCGGGTTCAAGGGCAAGATTGGTGGAGGACGGCGAGACGGCGGTGCCGCCGCGCACGCCGCGGCCATTGGTTTCCAGACCCAATTCGCGGGCGGTCGAGGTCGAGAGAAACCAGTGGTTCAAGACGCCGTCCTCGATCATCACCAGCCGCTCGCCCGACACGCCCTCACCGTCGAATGGCCGCGAGGAGGGGCCGCGCACGATCAACGGATCGTCGGTGATCGACAGGCCCGCCTTCAGCACCTGCTGACCCATCTTGTCGCGCAGGAAGCTGGACTTGCGGGCGACGGCAGCGCCATTGATCGCGCCGGCGATATGGCCGACGAAGCCGCGGGCGACGCGCGGGTCGAAGATCACGGTAACATCCTTGCTGGTCGGCACCTGGCGAGGATTGATGCGCTTTACCACCCGTTCGCCGGCGCGACGACCGATTTCAGCGGGATCGTCGAGTTCGGCATAGTAGAGGCGGCTGTCGTAGTCATAGTCGCGTTCCATGCCGGTGCCTTCGCCCGATATGACGCTGACGGAATGGCCGAAGCGCGACGCCATGTAACTGCCCTCAAAACCGTGCGAGGTGGCAAGGACGAGGCCGCCCATGCCGGCCGAGGCGCCGGCGCCGGAGGAATTGGTGACACCCTCGACCGCCAGAGCGGCTGCCTCAGCGGCGAGGCTCGCCTCGCGCAGCATCTCGGAGGAGACCTCGGTGGTATCGAGCAATTGCAGGTCGGGATAGGATTTCGACAGGCTCGCCTCATCCGCCAGGCAGGCGAACGGATCTTCCGGCGAGACCTTGGCCATGGTGACGGCGCGTTCGGCAAGCGCCTGGAGATCGAAGCCCGGATTGGCCGAAACGCTGGCGACGCGTTTGCCGATGAAGACGCGCAGCGAAAAATCGTCGCTTTCGGAAGATTCGGTGCCCTCGACCTTGCCGAGGCGGACGCTGACCGATTGCGAGCGCGACCGGACGACGACGGCGTCGGCGGCGTCGGCCCCCGCCTTCTTGGCCAGATCGATCAATTGACTTGCGCGGGAAAGAAGTGTCGAGGAATCAATTTCTGAGGACATGATTTGGCCTTTCCTTCGGCTTCCATTTATTGTGCACTCTCCCAAGCATCAAGGCCGCCGCCGCCGATTCTTTGTCGGGGTTGCCCGCCTGCTTCCCGCCGTCGAAAGAAATTGCCCTGATGTCAGCGTCCAATGCCTTTTTTTCCGAAACGATCCTGCTGCTCGGCGGAGCCGTGGTCGCCGCGCCGATCTTCAAGAAGCTCGGGCTCGGCACGGTGCTCGGCTATCTCGCTGCCGGCATCGTCATCGGCCCTGTCTTCCACGGCATCACCGACGGTGAACAGATCCTTGCGGTCGCCGAACTCGGCGTCGTCTTCCTGCTCTTCATCATCGGACTGGAATTGAAACCCAGCCGCCTCTGGCAGATGCGGCGCGACATCTTCGGCCTCGGCACGGCGCAGGTGGTGGTGACCGGGCTGGCGCTGACCGCGCTCGCCTGGTTTTCCCACGTTCTCGATTGGCGCGGCAGCATCGTCGCCGGCTTTGGCCTGGCACTGTCGTCGACGGCCTTCGCCATGCAGATCCTCGAGGGCGACGGCGACGTCAATACGAAATACGGGCAGCGTTCCTTCTCGATGCTGCTGTTCCAGGACCTGGCGATCGTGCCGCTCTTGGCGCTGATCACCGTTCTCGACGGCGGCGGCAAGGGCAGCAATGCGCCGCTCGCCGATTTCGCCGTCGCCGTCGGCGCGGTCGCGGCAATGGTCGTCATGGGGCGTTACCTGCTGACGCCGCTCTTCCAGATCATCGCCCGGACCGGCGCGCGCGAGGCGATGATTGCCGCCGCCCTTTTCGTCGTCATGGGATCGGCAAGCCTGATGCAGCTTGCCGGGCTTTCGATGGCGATGGGCGCCTTCCTCTCCGGGGTGATGCTCGCCGAATCCTCCTACCGGCACGAGCTGGAGGCCGATATCGAGCCCTTCCGCGGCGTGCTGCTCGCCATCTTCTTCATCGCCGTCGGCCTGTCGCTGCAGCTCGACGTGCTTGCCGACAACGCGCTCTTCGTCATCGTTGCGGTGCCGATCATCATGGCGGTCAAGGCGATCATCATCTACGGGCTTTGCCGGATCTCCGGCTCTCCGCACAACGATGCGATCCGGATCGCCTTTCTGCTGCCGCAAGGCGGCGAATTCGGCTTCGTGCTGTTTACCGCGGCGGCAACCGTCGGGCTGATGTCGGCGAGCACGGCATCGCTGCTGGTCGCGATCGTCACGCTGTCCATGGCGCTGACGCCGATCGGCGCGGCTCTTTCCAAGCGGCTGCTCAGCGGCGATGAGCATGAGGAATTGGACGAGGATTTCGAGGGTGCCGGCGCCGATGTGTTGATGGTCGGCTTCTCGCGTTTCGGCCAGATCGCCGCCCAGATCCTGCTTGCCGGCGGGCGCAGCGTCACCGTCATCGATTTTTCGGCGGACCGTATCCGCCAGGCCTCCGCCTTCGGCTTTCGCATCTATTTCGGCGACGGCGCCCGCAAGGACGTGCTGCGCTCGGCCGGCATCGACCGGGCAAAGATCGTGCTCGTCTGCACGCAGAAGAAGGAAATCACCGACAAGGTGGTGGAACTGGTGCAGGCGGACTATCCGCACACCAGGCTTTACGTGCGCTCCTACGATCGCATCCATTCGATCGAGCTGCGTAACAAGGGTATCGACTACGAACTGCGCGAAACGTTGGAATCAGGCCTGCTCTTCGGGCGGCGGACGCTGGAGGCGCTTGGTGTGCCCGAGGTCGATGCCTATGAAATCGGCGAGGATATCCGCAAGCGCGACGAGGCGCGCCTGGTGCTGCAGGTGTCCGAAGGATTGCAGGCCGGCCGCGACATGCTGTTTTCCCATCCCGTCCGCCCCGAACCGCTGGTCAAGCCGAAACGTGCCGCCGATGCTTTCGAGGACGATCCGCTGGCAGGCACCGTGGATGCGACGGCGGAGGCGTAAATCAAGAGAACATCAGCGCTTCAGCCGCGCTTCGATCTCGCGGTCGAGGGCGAATTTCAGGTCGTCCTTGACACCGACGGACATGGCCAGCACATCGCGGGCCTTGAGGAAATCCATGACGCCGGTGCGGCCGACTGCCGGGCGCAGGAAGATATGCGGCGGGCGGAGCTTCAGCTTCAGCGTGATCGCCGTCTGCATCATCAGCTGGCCGGAACCGAAGATGCTCTCCATGCGGTTCGGGATATGGGTGCCGTCGCCTTCCGGCGCGCCGACGACATCGATGCCGACGACGATGTCGGCAAGATCCATCAGGCATTCGTAAGGCACCGGATTGCTGATGCCGCCGTCGATCATCACGCGGTCGCGCAGGCGCACCGGCATGAAGACGGCGGGGATGGCGGATGAGGCAGCGAGTGCCGGAAACAGCTCGCCTTCTTCGATGATGACTTCACACTGCCCGTAATAATCTGTGGTGATGACTTTCATTGGCACCAGCAGATCTTCAAAGCGGGCCGGCAGCTCGGACGGCAGGAAGGCCTTGAGGATCCGCTCCAGATTGAATTGGCCGATGCGGATGCCCTTGGCCACGGCATCCCGCACCGTCGCCGGCCTCAGGCCCCAGATGCGGCTGACGACGGCCGTCCTGTTGCCGACGGTCGCCAGCGCATGTTCGCGGATTTCGGCGCCGGACATGCCGGCGGCCATGCCGGCCCCCATGATCGCACCCATCGACGAGCCTGACACCGCCACTGGCCGGATCCCGAGTTCGTCGAGCGTCTCGATCACATGGATATGGGCAAGCCCGCGCGCGCCGCCGCCGCCGAAAGCGACGGCGACCGTTGGGAGATCACTGATCGCCGGCAGTTTCGGGCTGATGATCTCTGCCTGCTGCACGCCCGCCCCCGCTTATTGCGGCTGATACCGGAAGAAATGCACCCTCGTATCGCCAAAGATGCGGTTTTCGAGGAAAACATAGGAAGGATGCACGGAAACGACAATATCGGCGCGTTCTTCCAGCACCGCGATCGCGCCAGGCCGCAGCCAGCCGCCCTGAGCGGCGGCCGCCATTGCCTTCTCGCCGAGACCCTTGCCATAGGGCGGGTCGGCAAACAGCACGTCGAAGGCTTCGAGATTGCCGACGCTGCCGAGATCGGTGGCATCGCGGCGCAGGATGCGCGTGCGGCCGTGCAGGCCGAGCGCATCGATGTTTTCCCAGAGCAGCGCCCTGCCCTCGACGCTGTTTTCGACGAAGAGCGCATGACGACAGCCGCGTGAAACGGCTTCGAGGCCAACGGCGCCGGTTCCGGCAAAAAGGTCGAGTATCCGGGTGCCGTCGACACATTCCGGATAGGCATGGCTCAATATATTGAACAGGCTCTCGCGCGTCCGGTCGGCAGTCGGCCGGATATCGTTGGATTTTGGCACGGCGAGAGGCCGTCCGCGAAATTCACCGCCGACGATCCGCACCGCGTGTCATTCCCTTTCCTTTTGCACCACCTCTGGACGGCCCGCCCGCAGGCCTGTCGCCGCCCGGCCTGTCACTGCCTGGCCTGTCACTGCCTGGCTTGGCGCCCTTCGGCTTACCGGAAAAATTCTTGGCCCCACCCGGCTTGGCACCAAAGCCCTTGCCGCGCGGCTTGTCACCCGAAGGCTTGTCGCCCGAAGGCCTGCCGCCCGTAGATTTGTCGCCGAAGGTTCGTTCTCCACGTGGACGCTCAGAGCGGCCTTCGCCGGCGAAGGCCCTGGCTGCGCGCGGACGTTCATCACCGTCCTCGCGCGGTCTGCGATCACCATGCGGCTTGTCGCCGAAGGGGCGATCTCCGCGGGAAGGACGATCACCGAAAGGCCGGTCGCCGCGCGGACGCTCCGAACGGGCCTCACCGGTGGAGGCTCTGGCGGCACGAGGACGCTCGTCACCATCCGCACGCGGCTTGCGATCTCCACGCGGCTTGTCGCCGAAGGGGCGATCTCCGCGGGAAGGACGATCACCGAAAGGCCGGTCGCCGCGCGGACGCTCCGAACGGGCCTCACCGGTGGAGGCTCTGGCGGCACGAGGACGCTCGTCGCCATCCGCACGCGGTTTGCGATCACCACGCGGCTTGTCGCCGAAGGGCCGATCGCCGCGCGAGGGACGATCGCCGAAAGGCCGGTCGCCGCGCGGACGCTCCGCACGGCCTTCGCCGGCAGAGCTTCTGGTACGCGGACGTTCGTCACCCCCTTCACGGGGGGGGCGTTCGCCGCGCGCCGGGCGGTCGCCAAAACCGCGGTCTTCGCGGGCAGGCCGATCCCCGAACGAGCGCTTGCGGCCGGAGCCTTCGCCCTCATCCTTGCGGTGGGGCTGCTCGCTCGAACGGATCCATTCGCCGTCCTCCTCGCGCACGCGATTGATCTGCGTGCGCGGGCGATCCTCGATATGGTGGGAACCGGCACCCTTTGCCGGCGCCTGCTCGCCGCGCCGGCGCGCGGTCTGCTCATTCTTGGCGGCTTTCGCTGCAGCCTTTTCGCCAAGTGGCCGGGCGCCGGGCGCCATCCAGACATTGGCGCTGCGACGCTGGCCGAGCGGCTGAGGACGCTTGGGCTTGTCATCATCCCTGCGGCCGCTATCGCGGCGATCGTCATCTCTACGCCCGCCACCGTGGCGATCGTCGCGCTTGGTGTCGAGGCGGCTCAGCGCCCGTTCGCGCTTGTCTTCGTCGCGGCGCGGACGCTGCTCGCGCCTTTCCGGTACTGGGGCTTCAGCCTCTTCCTCGGCCGCGACGGCCGGCGCGTTGTAGAGCGGCGCGTCGAAATTCGCCTTGGCTTCCTCGATCAGGCGCGGGCCGAGCTGGTCGCGAAGCGTGCGGCCGCGCACTTCGATGACATGGCCTTCCGGCAAGTCGCCGAGCTGGAACGGGCCATAGGAAATGCGGATCAGGCGGTTGACGTCGAGGCCGAGCGCACCCATCACGTTCTTGATTTCGCGGTTCTTGCCTTCGCGAAGACCCATGGTGATCCAGACGTTCGACGCTTGCGTGCGGTCGAGCGTCGCCTCGATCGAGCCATAGAGCACGCCGTCAACGGCGATGCCGTCCTTCAGCTTGTCGAGCGCGTCCTGATCGATCTCGCCATGAGCGCGGACACGGTAGCGGCGCAGCCAACCGGTCGCCGGCAGCTCGAGCGCGCGGGCGAGACCGCCGTCATTGGTCAGCAGCAGCAGGCCTTCGGTGTTGATATCGAGGCGGCCGATCGACATGACGCGCGGCAGTTCTTCCGGCAGATTGTCGAAGACGGTCGACCGGCCTTCCGGATCGGCATTGGTCGTCACCAGACCGGCCGGCTTGTGATAGAGCCATAGCCTGGTGCGCTCGATGCCGCGGATCGGCACGCCGTCGACCTCGATGCGATCGGCGAGCGTGACGTTGACGACGGGGGTGTCGAGAACCCTGCCGTTCAGCGTTACACGGCCTTCCATGATCATCCGTTCGATGTCGCGGCGGGACGCGACGCCGGCGCGTGCCATCACCTTGGAAATGCGTTCGGCCTTGGCCTCGCTATCGGCCTCGGCGGCGATCGCAGCCTTTGCCGGCTTCGCGCCGCCAGGCTTCGCGCCGGCCTTCGGCCCGTCGTCCCGTGAAAAGGGCTTCGCGCCCGGGCGTTTTGGCTTGTCTTTGGGTGTCATTTGTTGTTTGCCTGCCTTTTGGGCCTGTCTATCAGGTCACGCATCTGCGGTTAAGTGGAAATTCTTGCGATCGTGAAGACAAATCGTTTCATGGAGATGGCGCTTGAAGAAGCGCGTGCCGCCGGAGAACGCGGCGAGGTGCCGATCGGCGCCGTCATCGTTATCGACGATATCGCCATTTCCCAGGCGGGAAACCGCACGCGCGAGCTTAAAGACGTGACCGCGCATGCCGAAATCGCTGCGATCCGGCTTGCCTGCGAAACGCTCGGACAGGAGCGTCTCGTCGGCGCCGATCTCTATGTGACGCTCGAGCCTTGCACCATGTGCGCGGCAGCCATCTCGTTTGCGCGTATCCGCAGGCTCTATTACGGCGCCGAAGACCCGAAGGGCGGCGGCGTCGACAATGGCGTGCGATTTTATGCGCAGCCCACCTGTCACCACGCTCCGGAGGTTTATTCCGGCTTCAACGAGGTGCAATCGGCCGACATCCTAAGACGATTCTTTTCGCAAAAGAGAGAGGCGCCGTAATCTTTACAGCGCCGCGCGTCTTTTCAAACGCTCAAAGGCCGCTATTGCAGGAGGTTCCACCACTGCTTGCCGGTGTTGGCGACCGCCGCATCCTTCTTGCGCTTTTTCTGCTTCTTGAGCTCGGGCTCGCCGACATCGTCGAGCTTTGCCGGATCGTCGACGGTGCGGTAGCCCGGCGGCGGATCGGAAATATAGCGGCGCTGATCGATATAGGAGCCCTTCTGCAGGGCGCGGGCTTCACGATAGGCCTTGGTCTGCGCTTCCGTCGTGCGCCGTCCGCCTTCGATTGCCGAGCTGGCGAGCGGCGAGCGGTAGTTCGGATTGTCGGAGTTCGCGTCTGCTTCCCCGACGAGGCGGGCGCGCGTTTCCTCCGGCGATTCAATCCATTGCGGATTGTCCTTGTTGGCGACCGTCTGCTGCGGCGCAACGAGGGTTTCCTTCTGCGCCTGGGCCGGCAGTACCAGCGTCGGGCGCGGCGTGTACTTGACGCCCTTGTTCTTCGGGTCGGGCCCGGTCAGCGACACGGACTGTCCGAGATCGTCGGTCAATTGCTCCATGGCAGTCTTGTCGGTGCCGTAGGTCGGGCTGCTGGCGCAGCTGGAGACCAGGGAGCATCCCGCCATGACGACAGACAGGCAGGCGCCCATACGGAACCAATGCGTTGCGAACATGAAAACCCTTCCAGCCACCGGTGCAATCGTTGCCCAACCGGACAACCGTCCCCCTGACGCAAAAATCCGGCCATTTTCAGGCAGCTTTTACCGGATGAACCGCGAAAACGCAATTCACCCGGCAATATTCTTCACGCGAGCAGCGCAAGCTCGCGAAGGGCTGCAGCATCACGGGCCGAGACGTCGGGATATTCGGGATCGGAACCGACGTCCCTGGTGATCCGCCAGGAGCGGGCGCATTTCTCACCCTCTGCAAGCTTCGGCACGACGCTAACCTCAGGCACTTCGGCCAGGCGGAAA
The DNA here is from genome assembly GCF_019685125.1 of Rhizobium sp. NZLR10. Taxonomy (NCBI): domain Bacteria; kingdom Pseudomonadati; phylum Pseudomonadota; class Alphaproteobacteria; order Hyphomicrobiales; family Rhizobiaceae; genus Rhizobium; species Rhizobium sp. NZLR10. Next base: position 64,634 of record NZ_JABDWE010000024.1, read on the forward strand.
GCTTCAGCCGGGCCTTCGCCGGCCCTGACCTCGATTGCCGAGGTGATGCAGACTTCGGTGAAGTCCTGGCCTTCCAGCGCCTTCAGCAATTCCGGATCGGCGATGTGGACGACCGGCGCCGCTTCCAGCGAGGAGCCGATGCGCTTGTCCTTGCGCTCGATTTCCAGCGCGCCTGTGACAACCGAGCGGACCGTGCGGATCTTCTTCCACTTCTCGGCCAGGGCATCGTTACGCCATTCCTTTGCAACCGGGGCAAATTGCTCCAGATGCACGGAAACGGCGGACGGATTGCGCGACAGCCAGGCCTCTTCGGTGGTGAAGGGCAGCATCGGGGCAAGCCAGGTCACCATGCAATCGAAAATCTGACGGATGACGTGCAGGCTGGCGCGCCGGCGCAGGCTCGATGGCGCGTCGCAGTAGAGCGCATCCTTGCGGACATCGAAATAGAAGGCCGACAGCTCGACATTGGCGAAATCGATCAGTGCGCGGGCGATCTTCTTGAAATCGAAGGCATCGTAGTTTTCGCGCACCAGCTCGTCGAGTTCGGCAAGCCGGTGCAACATTAACTGCTCCAGCTCCGGCAGATCGGCAAACTCGATCTCCTCGCCCGTGTCGTGGGCGAGCGTGCCGAGCATCCAGCGGATGGTGTTGCGCAGCTTGCGATAGGCATCGACATTGGTCTGGATGATCGTCTTGCCGACGCGCAGGTCGTCGGCATAGTCCGAGGTCATGACCCAGAGGCGCAGGATGTCGGCGCCGGCGTCCTTCATCACTTCCTGCGGCGCGGTGACATTGCCCTTCGACTTCGACATCTTTTCGCCCTTCTCGTCCATGGTGAAGCCATGGGTAAGGACGGCGTTATAAGGGGCGCGGCCACGGGTGGCCGCCGATTCCAGCAGTGACGAATGGAACCAGCCGCGATGCTGGTCGGAACCCTCGAGATAAAGGTCGGCCGGCCACTTCAGGTCCGGGCGGTCTTCGAGCGTGAAGGTGTGCGTCGAGCCAGAATCGAACCAGACATCGAGGATATCCATGACCTGCGTCCAGCGGGCATGGTCATGATCGTTGCCGAGGAAGCGCTCCTTGGCGCCTTCGGCAAACCAGGCGTCGGCGCCCTCCTGTTCGAAGGCGTCGAGGATGCGGGCGCTGACGGCTTCGTCGACGAGGACCTCGCCCTGCTCGTCGGCAAAGACGGCGATCGGTACGCCCCATGCTCTTTGACGAGAAAGAACCCAGTCCGGGCGGCCTTCGATCATGGCGCGCAGGCGGTTCTGGCCGGCGGCGGGCACGAAGCGGGTGTCGTCGATCGCACCGAGAGCGCGCGAACGCAGCGTCGTGCCGTCGGCAAGGGTCTTGTCCATATGGACGAACCATTGCGGCGTGTTGCGGAAGATCACCGGCTTCTTCGAGCGCCAGGAATGCGGATACTGATGCTTCAGCCGGCCGCGGGCAAAGAGCGCGCCGCGGGCGATCAGTTCCTTGATGACGCGGTCGTTGGCATCGCCCTTCTTGCCGTTATCGTCGATGACGCGTGCGCCCTCGAGGCCGGGGGCATCCGATGTGTAGAAGCCGCCGTCGTCGACCGGGAACGGGATTTTGGAGTCGATGCCACGAGCCTCCAGCGTGCGGACGGCCGACATCCAGGCATCGAAGTCTTCGCGGCCGTGGCTGGGTGCCGTGTGCACGAAACCGGTGCCGGCATCATCGGTGACGTGATCGCCATCAAGCAATGGCACGGCGAATTCATAGCCTCCGTCCAGACCCTTGAAGGGATGGGCACAGGCCATCGCTGCGAAGTCGGCCGCAGAGACATCGCCCAGGCGCTTGTACTGCAGCTTGGACTTGGCGAAGGATTCCTCAGCCAGCTTGTCGGCAAAGATCAGCTTTTCGCCGGGACGCGGACCAAAATCGTTCTCGGCAGCCGTTACCTCGTAGAGACCGTAGGAGACACGTGCGGAAAAAGAGATCGCGCGGTTGCCGGGGATCGTCCAGGGCGTGGTCGTCCAGATGACCACGAACGCATCCTTGAGCGCAGCCGGACCTTCGACAACGGGGAATTTCACCCAGATCGTGTCGCTCTCGTAATCCTGGTATTCGACTTCGGCCTCGGCCAGCGCCGTGCGCTCGACGACCGACCACATGATCGGCTTGGAGCCGCGATAAAGCTGGCCGCTTGCGGCGATCTTCAGGAGTTCGCCGGCGATGCGCGCTTCCGCGTGGAAGTTCATCGTCGTATAGGGATTGTCGAAGTCGCCTTCGATGCCGAGACGCTTGAACTCTTCGGCCTGGGTCTTGATCCAGCCGGTGGCAAACTCACGGCATTCGCGGCGGAATTCGTTGACCGGGACCTCGTCCTTGTTCTTTCCCTTCTCGCGGTACTTCTCTTCGATCTTCCATTCGATCGGCAGGCCGTGGCAATCCCAGCCGGGCACGTAATTGGCGTCGTAACCGCGCATCTGGAACGAGCGGTTGATGACATCCTTGAGGATCTTGTTCAGCGCGTGGCCGATATGGATGTTGCCATTGGCATAGGGCGGGCCGTCGTGAAGCACGAACTTTTCGCGGCCGGCGGCCGAAGCGCGCAATTTCTTGTAGAGACCCATCTCCTGCCAGCGTTTGACCAGCTCCGGCTCCTTCTGCGGCAGGCCGGCGCGCATGGGGAAATCGGTTTCGGGCAAATAGAGGGTCTTCGAATAGTCGATCTTTTCGGCTGTGTCGGTCATATCGGACAATCGTTTCTGGCGGCCCAGGAAGGGGCGCAACGGGCGTGAAAAAGCTGGTGACGGAAGCGCTTGTATCCAAGCGCCAAAAACCCGGACCTTCCGGCCGCTTAGCGCGCGCGGAAGGCCGGGCCGATAATTCGCATCGTCATCGCCAGCCGAAATTTCGTCATAGCGGCGGTTCATAGGCGTTTTTGCCTGGAAAAGGAAGAGCAGAATTCGCGGTTGCGCCATCGGCATCGGTGGCAGGAATCGCTGGTCTCCCCGCTGCCGCCACGCTCACGGCGACGTCAGGAAAAACAAAGCTTCCGGTCGAGTTCGCCCAGCGGTTTCACACCGGAAAGCAGCGCCCTCGCCTCCTCCTCGTCGCGCTTGATCTGGGCGACCAGCGGATCGAGGCCGTCGAATTTCAGCTCCGGTCTGATATAGCCGAAGAAGGAGACGGCGCAGCGCTGGCCGTAGAGATCGCCACTGAAATCGAAAAGGTAGGTTTCGAGCAACGGTGCACCGTTTTCCGTAACCGTCGGGCGGCGGCCGTAGCTTGCGACGGCGTCGTGCAGCGTGCCGTCCTGGCGGCGGAAGCGGACGGCGTAGATACCGGCGGCGAGTTCGACCTCCGGCGGCAGGCGCATGTTGGCGGTGGGAAACCCGAGCTGCCGGCCGAGCTTTTCGCCGTCGATCACCTCGGCCTCAACCGTATAATGATAGCCCAGCATGCCGGCGACTTCGCTGACATTGCCGTCGCTTAAAAGCGCGCGGATATGGCTCGAAGAGACGACGTCGGCGTTTTCGTCGCGGAAGGCGTCGATCAGGGTGACGCCGAAGCCATAGGTCTGGCCGGCATTCATCAGGAAGGCCGGACCGCCCTCGCGGCCGCGGCCGAAATGGAAATCGAAGCCGGTGACGACCTCTGAGGCGCCGAGCCAATCCTTGAGGATCGAATGGATGAAATCATCGGCCGAGCGCTGCGAAAACTCATAATCGAAGGGATATTCGATGACGGCGCCGAAACCGAGCGTTTCCAGGATGCGGGCCTTCAATGGTGCGGGCGTCAGGCGGAAGACCGGTGTCTCAGGCCGGAAGACCGTGCGCGGATGCGGCTCGAACGTCAGCACCAAAGCGGGGATACCGCGGGCCCTGGAGATTTCGAGCGCGCGGCTGAGCACCGATTGGTGGCCACGGTGCACGCCGTCGAAATTGCCGATGGCAATGACGCCGCCCTTTAGATGGGCAGGCAAGGGTTCCCGGGTTTCATTGCGGTGGAAGACGGTCATCGGCTGGCTTCTCTTTATGCAAGGCGTGGCATCCACCACTTCGGCGCGGCTTTTTCCCGATCGAGATAGGCGTTGAGGATCGCCTCGTCGGTCTCGCCGTTCAGGGTGTATTCCTTGGCGTGGATACCGCCGCTGATGTAGAGAAGGTCGAGGCCGTAATTCAAGGCGCCGCGCACATCGGTCGGCATGCCGTCGCCGATCGCCAGCACGCGGTCGACCGAGAAATCGCCGCGAAGCTCGCGGGCAGCGGCCAGCGTCGCCTCATAGATCGGCCGGTGCGGTTTTCCGGCGATGCGGGTGCTGCCGCCAAGCTGCTCATAATAGGCGGCCATGGCACCGGCGCAGGGGATGATGCGGTGACCACGCTCGACGACGAGGTCGGGATTGGCGCAGATCATCGGCACCTCGCGGGCTTTGAATTCCAGAAGCATGTCGGTGTAATCCTCCGGCTTCTCAGTCTCGTCGTCGAAAAAGCCGGTGCAGACGAGCGATTGCGCTTCGCCCGCCGGCTTGCGCTCGACGCCGATGCCTTCGAGAAGCGCCTTGTCGCGCTCGGGGCCGAGCAGAAAGACCGTCTTCGGCCCTTCGGCGATCAGCCGGCGCGTGACGTCGCCGGAGGTGACGATCCTATCATAGGCGCCGTCGGGAACGCCGATCTGGCGCAACTGCTCGACCACCTGCCAGGAAAGGCGCGGCGAATTGGTGATGAGGACGACGACGACGCCGTTGGCGCGCGCCGCCTCAAGGGCTGCGGCTGCCTTCGGAAACGGATCGACGCCATTGTGAACGACGCCCCAGACATCGCAGAGCACCACGTCGTAATGACCTGTTATCTCCGAGAAGTTTTCTATCCGCCTGGCCATTCCGATTTCCCGATTTGCTGCAGTCACCGGTGACATTGCAAAGGCGCAAGGCGATGGCAAGGCATTTTCTTCGCCGTCGACCCGCCGCGCCGGTTTCGGCGGCAATCTCCGCAATTCTTCCGCCTCTTCACAATTCCGGCACAAAAATTCGTGATTGCTCTCATTGACTCCTTTCGGAGCCATCCCTAAATGCTCGTCGCTAGCACTCACCGCAAGGGAGTGCTAACATCTATCCATGTGGGCCGCTCCGGCCCGCGAATGTCATTCGATCGAGGGATTAGACAATGGCAAGCACCAACTTCCGCCCCCTTCACGACCGCGTCGTTGTTCGCCGCGTTGAGTCCGAAGCCAAGACCAAGGGTGGCATCATCATTCCCGATACCGCCAAGGAAAAGCCGCAGGAAGGCGAAATCGTCGCCGTCGGTTCCGGCGCGCGCGATGAGTCCGGCAAGGTCGTCGCACTCGACGTCAAGGCTGGCGACCGCATTCTGTTCGGCAAGTGGTCCGGCACCGAAGTCAAGATCGACGGCGAAGACCTTCTGATCATGAAGGAAGCCGACATTATGGGCATCATCGGCTGATCAGCCGCTGGCCTTCCGACGTAGCCGACGGGTCCAGAACCCGGACACTCGAAATGAGGAGTTTCAATCATGGCATCTAAAGAAATCAAGTTTGGTCGCACCGCGCGCGAAAAAATGCTGCGTGGCGTCGACATTCTCGCCGATGCAGTCAAGGTAACGCTCGGCCCGAAGGGCCGTAACGTCATCATCGACAAGTCCTTCGGCGCTCCGCGCATCACCAAGGACGGCGTTTCCGTCGCCAAGGAAATCGAACTCGAAGACAAGTTCGAAAACATGGGCGCACAGATGGTCCGCGAAGTTGCTTCGAAGACCAACGACATCGCCGGTGACGGCACCACGACCGCAACTGTTCTTGCCCAGGCGATCGTTCGCGAAGGCAACAAGGCTGTTGCAGCCGGCATGAACCCGATGGACCTGAAGCGCGGCATCGACCTCGCTGTTGCTGACGTCGTGAAGGATCTCCAGGCCAAGGCCAAGAAGATCTCCACTTCGGAAGAAGTTGCACAGGTCGGCACGATTTCCGCAAACGGCGACAAGCAGGTCGGTCTCGACATTGCTGAAGCCATGCAGAAGGTCGGCAACGAAGGCGTCATCACGGTTGAAGAAGCCAAGACCGCCGAAACCGAACTCGAAGTCGTCGAAGGCATGCAGTTCGACCGCGGCTACCTCAGCCCCTACTTCGTGACCAACCCGGAAAAGATGATCGCCGACCTCGAAGACGTCTTCATTCTCCTTCACGAGAAGAAGCTCTCGAACCTGCAGTCGATGCTTCCGGTTCTCGAAGCTGTCGTTCAGACCGGCAAGCCGCTCCTGATCATCGCTGAAGACGTCGAAGGCGAAGCCCTCGCAACGCTCGTCGTCAACAAGCTGCGCGGCGGCCTCAAGATCGCTGCCGTCAAGGCTCCTGGCTTCGGCGACCGCCGCAAGGCCATGCTCGAAGACATCGCCATCCTGACCGGCGGCACCGTGATCTCCGAAGACCTCGGCATCAAGCTCGAATCCGTCACGCTCGACATGCTCGGCCGTGCGAAGAAGGTTTCGATCTCCAAGGAAAACACCACGATCGTCGACGGTTCGGGCGCCAAGTCCGACATCGAAGGCCGTGTTGCCCAGATCAAGGCTCAGATCGAAGAAACCACCTCCGACTACGACCGCGAGAAGCTGCAGGAACGTCTTGCCAAGCTCGCCGGCGGCGTCGCCGTCATCCGCGTCGGCGGCTCGACGGAAGTTGAAGTGAAGGAAAAGAAGGACCGCATCGACGACGCGCTCAACGCGACGCGCGCTGCCGTTCAGGAAGGTATCGTCCCCGGCGGCGGTATCGCTCTGCTGCGCTCTTCCACGAAGATCACCGTCAAGGGTGCAAACGACGACCAGGAAGCCGGCATCAACATCGTTCGCCGCGCCCTGCAGTCGCTCGTTCGTCAGATCGCTGAAAACGCAGGCGACGAAGCCTCGATCGTTGTCGGCAAGGTCCTCGACAAGAACGAAGACAACTACGGCTACAACGCCCAGACATCCGAATATGGCGACATGATCGCCATGGGTATCGTCGACCCGCTCAAGGTTGTCCGCACGGCGCTGCAGAACGCTGCTTCTGTCGCATCGCTGCTGATCACCACCGAAGCCATGATCGCCGAACTGCCGAAGAAAGACTCGGCTGGCGGCGGCATGCCGGGCGGCATGGGCGGCATGGGCGGAATGGACATGATGTGATAGGCCTACGGCCTTCACAGCATCGTTCATGAAACCGCCCATCATCTAAAATGGGTCAGCGCGTCAAGCGCGCTGAACGGGCGGAATGGACATGATGTGATAGGCGAAAGCCTGCACTGCCATCATTCCGGTCTCCGGAACAGGAAGGGCGGCCCTCGGGTCGCCCTTTTCTTTTGCGCGCATTTCCCGTCTCCGGCGATTCGGTCCGTTGTGCGCAATTTCATGGCGCGTCGCCCGCTCCCGCCCGGGAAGCTTTCGCGAGGCTTGCGTTGCCGCGCTTTTTCAAGCCTCTGGTCTTGGCGGGAGATTGCGGCGTTGCGGCGCCCTTTCTCACCTCATGTCGAGTGGAACCGCATCCAAAGCCCGCAAAATTGATGTTTCGGCGCCGCTTCCCCGCTGGATAGGCTGAGGATGCCGGCATCCCAGGAAAAATGCCGATCCGAACACCCCTTAAAAAGCCGTTGCCGTTTGTTCAAAAGCTCCTATAAATCCGCGCTGCAATTGAAGTGCGCCCACCAAGCGGGCGCGAGAGTCGATCCTTGACGTTCCGCAGGCCCGATGGCCGCGGCAACGATCGCAGGTAAAAGCACGGGCATCATGCCTGCTGCTGCGTGATCCTGTTTTTGTGTTTACCGAGCGTGCGGCGGAGGAGCTGCATGCGAACGGGGGAACGCCTTGTTTAAGATCGCCAAAGCCAATGCAGCCGTACCTTTGACACCCGGCTCGCTTGAGCACCACAATCAAAATGACGAGATCGTGGCGCAGTTTTCGATTTCCGAAGCCTGGACCGGAGATTTGTCGAGCGGCATGTTACGTCTCGGCGAATGGAGCGCGATGCTGCACGGCCTCTCCGCACAGGAATGCGGGCTCCTAAGCCTGATCCGCTGCTACGATACCAAGGACCGCGGCCACATCTTGGAACTGTTCGAGCAGGCGGCGACACGCTGCTCCTCCTTCTGTTTTTCGACGACGATCATCATGCCGAACGGCTTGCGCCAGCCGCTGTTCTGCATGGGCGAGTCGAACGGGCTCGAAGAGAAATACAGCGGCAGCATGGTCGGCGTCTTCATCTTTCCGCGCTTCAAGCTTGAAGGCGCAAGGCAGATTGCAAGCCACCGATAGAGGCCGGGGGTAGAACACCAAGGCCGTCCCGATGGGCGGCCTTTCTGCTTTGCGGCGGCCTGTTCGTCACTCCGGCTTGACCGGAATGTTGAGCCCCTTCTCGCTGGCCGGGCGGGCGATGCAGCGCTGCAGCCAGTCCATGACGGCGGGGAATTTCGCATAGTCGAGAACCTCGCGGCCGCCATAGAAGATATCGGCGCCGCGAACCCAGGTGAAGGTGGTGATGTCGGCAATCGTATACTGGTCGCCCATGATCCACTGCCGACCCTTCAGCCGGTCTTCGAGCACGCCGAGCAGCCGTTTGGACTCGTCGCGATAGCGCTCCACCGGATAGGAATTATTGGCGACCTTGTCGGCGGCGAACTTGTAGAAATGTCCGAACTGGCCGAACATCGGGCCGATGCCGGCCATTTGGAAAAACACCCATTGGATGCACTCGTAGCGGCCAGCGGCGTCTTCAGGAATGAGCTTGCCGGTTTTTTCGGCGAGATAAAGCAGGATGGCGCCGGATTCGAACAGGCCGATCGGCTTACCATCCGGCCCGTTCGGATCGATGATCGCCGGAATGCGGCCGTTCGGGTTGAGAGATTCGAATTCCGGCGACTTCTGCTCGTTGGCTGCGAAGGAAATATAATGCGCCTCGTAGGCAAGGCCGAGCTCCTCGAGCGCGACTGATACCTTCACCCCATTCGGCGTCTGCAGCGAATAAAGCTGGATGATGTCGGAATTTTTCGCCGGCCAGCGCGCCGTGATCGGAAATGCGGACAGATCTGCCATCGGATTCTCCTTGTTGGGCGCCGACCATAAGAGACCGGACGCGGCAAAGGCAAGCGGCCGCCTGTAGGGCATCGTTCTATATTATTGAACAAAGTGTCCCCGTTCGTTTATCTTTCCACAATGGGAGAAATGAGCGACATAGGAGGCATCAGAGGTCCACACGGTGCCGGGGCACCAAGATCTCCAGAACCAGTCAAACGGAGACAACGTCCATGTCGAACAACGTCATTACCCTGATTGCCCGTATCCTGCTTTCCTTCATGTTCATCTTCGCCGGCTTCGGCAAGCTGACCGATCCGGCTTCGACCGCCGGCATGATCGCCGGTGCAGGTCTGCCCGCTTCCACGGCGCTCACCTATCTCGCCGGCCTGTTCGAACTTGCAACCGGTCTCGCCGTGCTCGTCGGCTTTCAGGTCCGCATCGTCGGCTGGCTGCTCGCCGTGTTCTGTGTGTTCACCGGCGTCGTCTTCCACCTTTCGCCGGTCAACGTTCCTGATTTCCCGGCCGCTGCCAACGGCTGGATCAACGCCCTGAACTTCGTCAACTTCATGAAGAACGTCACGCTCGCCGGCGCCTATATCATGCTCGCCACCAACGGCGCAGGCGCTTACTCGCTCGACGCCCGCCGCGGCGCCTACGCGGCCGCCTGAACAAGCAGACATCCTCCCAGACATAGAGAACCCCGCCGTCACATCCGACGGCGGGTTTTTCTTATGCCTGGAGATCAGAGGGCGGCGCGCACCGCGTCGATGATTGCCTGCACGACCGGTTCGTCCGCATGGCTTTCCCTGCGGGCGCGCACGAGGCAGGCCTGCGAATGCAGGATGACGCCGTCCTGAAGCACCTTCAGGCGGTTGGCGCGCAGCGTCGAGCCGGTGGAGGTGATGTCGACGATGATATCGGCCGAGCCGGACGCCGGAGCCCCCTCGGTGGCGCCGAGACTTTCGACGATGCGATAAAGCTGGATGCCGTGCTGGCTCGAAAAGAACTGCTGGGTCAGCCGCCAGTATTTGGTGGCGATGGCAAGGCGCCGACCATGGCGGGCACGGAAATCGGCGGCGACATCGACGAGATCGGCCATGGTCTCGACATCCAGCCAGATCTCCGGCACGGCGACGACGACATCGGCATGGCCGAAGCCGAGCCGGGCGCAGAATTCGACCCGCTTGTCGACTTCGGCAAACCCTTCCCGCATCAGATCTTCACCGGTGACGCCGAAATCGACAGTGCCGTTGCCGAGCTCGCGGGAGATTTCGGAGGCCGAGAGAAAGGCGATTTCGACATCGTCCCAGCCTTCGACGCGGCCGCGATAGGAGCGGTCGTTGCCGACAGCTGCGATCGGCATGCCGGCCCGCTCGAAGATTGCCGAAGCATCGTCCTTCATCCGGCCCTTGGAGGGAAGCGCGATGGTGATGGTCATTCAGCTGCCCTTTCGGTTTCGATGCGGTCGAGCCAGAAGGAGAAGCCGACGGCCGGAATGCGGTCCGTTGCGCCGAGGAAGGTCAGCAGCCGGTCGAAGCGGCCACCACCGGCCAGAACCGCCGCCGAGCCTTCCGCCGTCACCTCGAAGACGAGGCCGGTGTAATAATCGAGCGGCCGTCCGAAGGCGGCGCGGTAGTCAACGCAAGAGAGGTCGACACCGGCATTGGCAAGGGCGGCAACGCGGCCGTTGAAGCGGGATAGTGCGTTGCCGAGTTTCAGGCCGGCCGCATCGGCGAAACCGGCCAGGGCCGCGGACGCATTGACGAGCGGCACGTGGAGCGACAGGAACTCCTCCAGCACATGGAAGGCCGCGTCGTCGAGACGCGTTTCGGAGAGGATGAGCTTTTCCTTGAGCCGCCGGGCAATTTCCAGCGGCGAGCGGCCGGCATTGGCCGAATAACCCGTGGTCTGCATTTCCTGCTCGATATGGGCGACCAGCGCCTGCTCATCGCCTGACGCGACAAGCTTGGCAATATCGTCGTCCAGCCCGGTGACGAATTGCGGGCTGACGAGGCCGGCAAGCAGGGCTTCCAGCTGCGTCATGTTGCCGAAGGCGTGGATCAGGCGCTTCTGCCAGCCGAGCGGCAGGCCGAGCGCCTGGACGACGGCTTCGAACACCGCCTGGTCGCCTAATGTCACCGACAGGCGCCGGCCCGGCAGCAGGCGGGCGAGAATGCCGGTGGCATCGCCGATGGCGCGGGCGTCGGCGCCGGACAGGTTGATATCGCCGAGATCTTCGATGCCGGCCTGATAGAATTCATTGGCGCCGTCGCGGCGCTGACGGAAAACCTCGCCGAGATAGGCGTAACGCTTCGGCGTGCCGGTTGCCGTCTCGATATGGCGCAGGCAGACGGGGATGGTGAATTCGGGACGCAGGCAGAGGCTCGCCCCGGTTTCGCTCTCCGTCATGAAGATGCGGCGGCGCAGGTCCTCGCCGGCGATATCGAGAAAGGGTTCGGCCGGCTGGATCACCGGCGTGTCGATGCGCTCGGTGTTGCGGGCGGTAAATTCGGCCAGCAGATCGTTGGCAAATTCGGGGAGGTTGATCAGGGGCATGCCGCGCTCCGAACGATAAGCGACGAGCGTGTCGGAACGGCCTCAGACATCGCCGCCCGCCCTCTTCCGATCCTCTGCCTGCGCCGCAAGAATCTCCCTCACCTTGGCGACGAGGTCGGCTTCCGGCACCGTCTCCTGTGCCACGCGGGCCTCGCGCCAGCTGGCATTGTCCTCGATCTCGCCGGAGAGCCGCTTTCCCTCGATCAGATCCTTGATCTGCACGACGCCGTCGGCGCGCTCGTCGCCGCCCTGGATAATGGCGACGGGGCAGCCGCGGCGATCGGCGTATTTCAGCTGGTTGCCGAACTTCTTCCAGTTGCCCTGGAACATCTCGGCGCGGATGCCGGCGGCGCGCAGCTCTTGGGTCATCTTCTGATAGCGGCCCATCGCCTCGACATCGCCGTCCATGACGGTTACCAGCACGGGCTCGATCACTTCGCTGGCGCCGAGCTTGCCGAGGTTCTTCAGCGCCGTCATCAGCCTGGAGACGCCGATCGAAAAGCCGGTTGCCGGAACCGGCTGACCCATGAAGCGGGAGACCAGGCCATCATAACGGCCGCCGCCGCCGACCGAACCGAAGACGACCTTTTCACCCTTTTCGTTGGTGACGTCGAAGCTGAGCTCGGCCTCGTAGACCGGGCCAGTATAATATTCGAGGCCGCGCACGACGGAGGGATCGATCTTGATGCGGTCGGACTGATAGCCGGCGCTCGTGACCAACGCCCCGATGAAATTCAGTTCCTCGACGCCTTCGACGCCCTTCGAGGTTTCGGCGACGAGCTCGGCCAGCCGCGAAGCATTTTCGGCATAGTCCTTGATGCCGACGAAGAACAGCACCTTGTCGATCTGCGCCTGGTCGAGGCCGGCGCCCTTGGTGAAGTCGCCGGATTCATCCTTGCGGCCGGGACCGAGCAGCAGGGCCACACCTTCCGGCCCGAACTTGTCGAGCTTATCGATGGCGCGTAGCACGTTGAGCCGCTGGCCGGCCTTGTCGTCGCCGCCGAGGCCGATCGCCTCCAGCACGCTGTCCAGAACCTTGCGGTTGTTGACGCGGATGACATAGTCGCCGCGCTTGATCCCGAGCGCCTCAAGCGTATCGGCCATCATCATGCACATTTCGGCATCGGCCTGGACGCCCGGCGCGCCGACCGTATCGGCATCGAACTGCATGAACTGGCGGAAGCGGCCGGGGCCGGGCTTCTCGTTGCGGAAGACGTAACCGGCGCGGTAGGTGCGGTAGGGAAGCTGGATTTCGTTGAAATTCTCGGCGACATGACGGGCGAGCGGCGCGGTCAGGTCGTAACGCAGCGACATCCACTGCTCGTCGTCGTCCTGCAGCGAGAAGACGCCCTCATTCGGCCGGTCGCTGTCGGGCAGGAATTTGCCCAGCGCATCGGTATATTCGAACAGCGGCGTTTCGAGCGGATCGAAACCATAATGCTCGTAGACTTCCCGGATCTTTGCCGTCATCTCATTGACGGCACGGATATCGGCGGCCGTGCGGTCGACGAAGCCGCGCGGCAGGCGGGCCTTGAGCTTTTGCGGTTTCTTCTGTTTATCGTTCATTTCCGGGAATTCCGCTGACTGTGACAGTGGCGGTTTCCTAGCGGATTGGGCCGGGAGCGGCAAGGGCGAAGGGTCTTGAAGCCGCAGGCAGAATCGATTGAAGCAGAGGCGTCCATCAGAAATGCGGATATGCTCATGATCGCCGAGGCGCTTCTCTATACCGCGACATTGCCGTTGACCGGCAAGTCCTACAGAAAGTTCATCCGCTATTCCGTCAATCTGTGGTCCCGGGCCGGACGTTGCTCCAAGGATTGGGCCGAACACGAAGAGAAGAGCCGGAATGCGATACGCGCGGCGGCAGCCGATCTCAGGCAGAAACGGACGGCGGTCGTGCTCGGTTCGGGCCTGCTGCGCGACGTGCCGATCAAAGAGTTGGCGAGAGACTTCGACACTGTCGTGCTGGTCGACCTCGTCCATCTCGCCTCGGTGCGCCTGTGGCTGACGGCCAAGGGCTACCGCAATGTCCGGCTGATCGAGCGCGATCTCTCCGGCTATGACGATCTCGCCGCCGGCAGGGAGCCCGAACCACTGGGCTTCCTGCGTTCGGTGCCTTATCTCGATTTCGTCGTTTCGGCCAACCTGCTGTCGCAGATCGGCCGCGGCGTGAAACGGCGCCACGAGACCGAGGCAGGCCGCATGCCTAAAGATACGGTGGAAGGGTTGATCGCCGCGCATCTGACCGGGCTTTCGGGGCTTGCCTGCCGCAGCTGTCTGGTGACCGACATCGCATATGCCGTCATCGACCGCAACGGCAGGGTGCAGGAAGAGGCCGACCTGCTGCACGGTGTCTCGCAGCCACCGGCAAAAGCGACTTGGACATGGCCGGTCGCGCCGCTCGGCGAGGAGAGCCGGGATTACCGGATCGAGCACCAGGTGATCGCCGCCTGGTGAGAGGCATGACAATGCCGTGATCCGTCAGCCTGTCATCGTCGGCCAGCTTGGCGTGCGGCCCGCATTCGCCTATATGAAACATCATGCGGACACTCGCCCTCATCACGATGTTACTCGGCTGGCTGGTCTACAGCGCCATGTCTGCATGGGCGGGCTGTCCGACATGCGCGTCGATGAATGCGCCGGTCACCGTCGAGGCCGGCAGCATGCACCATCAGATGGCCGGCATGGATGTGTCCAAAGGGAATATGCCCGAGGGGCCAAGGCAAATCGCTCCCCTGAAAGATCCCTGCGCTAGCGGCGACGTTGCGCATATGCCGCTTTGCGCCGCCTGTCTTCTGCTGCCGCCGACGGTGACGGTCATGGACGGCGGAAAATCCGTTTTCGGCTATCCTGCCCCGGCACTTGCCCGCGCCCTGGATGATAAAAGGCCCGCGCCGCAGGCGCCCCCTCCCCGACTGTCCTGACACCCCATCCATGCCAATCAGGTAGCGCTGCTGCCTGGAAGACCTATTGTCAGACAGAGGAAGGATCTCTCATGTCTCTGAAAATCGTTACGCTTGCTACAATGCTTGCCTTCGTTGCCGCCCCCAGCCTTGCCGAAGACATGTCGATGGACATGAGCAAGCCGATGGGCAGTCACGATGCAGCAAGCCACGCATTCAGCGAGGCCAACGCCAAGATGCACAAGGATATGACGATCAAATATAGCGGCAATCCCGATGTGGATTTCGTCCGCGGCATGATCCCGCACCATCAAGGCGCGATCGACATGGCGAGGATCGAACTTCAATACGGCAAGGATGCCGATATCCGCAAACTCGCCGAAGGCGTCATCAAGGCGCAGGAAGCCGAGATCACCGAGATGAATGCCTGGCTTAAAGCCCACGGCAAATAACCGATCGTCTGCAAAAAAAGAACGCCGGATATCTCCGGCGTTCCCTCACCGAAATGCCCTTGGACTTGCAAATCAATCCTTCGGCTCGAAATCGGCCGGGCGGCGGCCGGCGCCCTGTCGCGCCAGCATCCAGCCCGGATATTCGGGAGCAAGGGCGCTGGCCTCGTCGAGCCTTTTCATATCGTCGCCGTCGAGCTTCAGCTTGACGGCGGCAAGGTTCTGGTCGAGTTGGTCGACACGCTTGGCGCCGATGATGACTGTCGTGACGAAAGGCTTGGCAAGGATATAGGCGAGCGCCACGGTGGCGACGCTGACGCGGTGCTTTTCGGCGACTTCGCGCATGACGGCAACGCAGGCCCAGGCCTTGTCCTGGTCGACGGGCGGAAAGTCGAAACTGGCGCGACGGCCCTCGCCGTTGCCGGGCGCGCCGGGACCGTACTTACCGGAGAGCAGACCGCCGGCGAGCGGCGACCAGACCATCAGGCCGAGCTTCTCCTCCTGCATCATCGGCACGATGTCGCGCTCGAGATCGCGGCCGGCGATCGAATAATAGGCCTGCACCGTTTCGAAACGGGCAAAGCCGCGGCGTTCGGAGAGGCCGAGCGCCTTGGAGATGCGCCAGGCCTGCCAGTTGGAGACGCCGATATAGCGCACGAGACCGCGGGAAACGAGATCGTCGAAGGCGCGCAGCGTCTCTTCGATCGGCGTCACCGTATCGGTGGCGTGGATCTGATAGAGGTCGATATGATCGGTCTGCAGGCGCTTGAGGCTCGCCTCGATCGAATCCATGATGTGGCCGCGCGAAGCGCCGCGGTCATTCGGCTTGTCGCCCATGACGCCGTAGACCTTGGTGGCGATGACGACGTCCTTGCGTGGGATGTCGAGGTTCTTCAGCGCCTGGCCGAGCAGCCTTTCGGACTCGCCGGATGAATAGACGTCGGCCGTGTCGATGAAATTGACGCCTGATGCAAGCGAGCGCTCGACAATCCGGTCGGCGGCATTCTGGTCGACATCGGCGATGGCGCCCCACATGCTGCCCTGTTTGGCTTCGCCGAAGGTCATGGTGCCCAGGCAGATTTCCGAGACGAAAAGTCCCGTATTTCCAAGTTGATTGTAACGCATGGTCGAAAAAATCCTTTGTGTCTGCCGCAAGAGGGGCTTGCGAACTTAAGAACTTCATTTTTTGATTATTGGCCTGCGCGTGACAGGCACAGCCGTGGCTGGCTGCAAGGTGAGGCAAACTCGATGTAGTGCGGCGGCGGCGATTTTCAACGTTGCGCCTTCCAAGCGGAGATGAGTGCCCTTGTCTCCATACAGCCCTTGTCTCCACACAGCCCTTGTCTCCACACAGCCCTTGTCTCGACACAGGCGAGCGATAGATTGCCGGCCATATTTCAAGAACAGGATGATTTTAGGCCGAGCGGCCTAAAATCTGAATCCTGTTCTCAATGAAAGAGTTAGAGCATGATGTCATAAGAAGACCGCTCACACTTTTCGGCATCATGCTCAAAGGTACGCATATGACGACGCGACCACTGACCACGATCGGCTTCGATGCCGACGACACGCTCTGGCAGAACGAACAATATTATCGGCTGACGGAAGCGCATTTCACCGGGCTTCTTGCCGATTTCGCCGAAGGGCCGAAGATTTCCGAGCGGCTGCTGGAAGCCGAGAAACGCAACCTTCGCCACTACGGCTTCGGCATCAAGGGCTTCACGCTGTCGATGATCGAGACGGCGATCGAGATCACCGAGGGTAAGATTCCCTCGAGCGTGATCGCCAAAATCCTCGATACCGGCCGCGACCTCCTCAGCCATCCCGTCGAGACCATGCCGCATGTGCGCGACACGCTGGAGGCGCTTGCCGGCAAATACCTGCTGGTGATGATCACCAAGGGCGATCTGTTCGACCAGGAGCGCAAGCTCGCCCAATCCGGGCTCGGCGACTTCTTCGATGCCGTCGAGATCGTCTCCGACAAGACCGCCGTCACCTATCGGCGCATCTTCGCCAAGGTCGGCGACGGGCCGGAGCGGGCGATGATGGTCGGCAATTCGCTGAAATCCGACATCGTGCCGGCGATCGCCGCCGGCAGCTACGGCGTCTTCGTGCCGCACGAACTCACCTGGGTGCTGGAACATGTGGAAGAGCCGACGGAGGCGCCGCGTTTCCGCAAGATCGGCCATCTCGGCGAGTTGCGCGACCTGATCGACCGGCTGGCATAGGCGGACAAAAGCGCTCTGTTTTATTACGGCTTGGCTGGCGCCTTCGGAAACAGCGACGGGCGTTCCGGCTCGGCTGGTGGCTGCGGCTGCTTCGGCGCAGTGGCCAAAGGCTCGATCAGAATACTGAAGGGGGCGCCAAGGCCGCGGCGCGGCGAGACCTTGGAATAATAGGGACGCAACAGCCAAGTGGTGTTTTCCTTGACCGTCGTCTCGAAGCTCAAGCCGTCCTCGTCGGTGCCGAAAAAGGCCTCGTCATCCGGTTTCGACAGGTCGAAGATCGCCAGGTAGGCGAACTTACTCTTGGTGGCAAAGTCGATCTTCAGGTGCTGGCCGGTGCGCACCGGCAGCGTATAGACATGGCCGTTGCCGAACTTCGTCCAGCCCTTCAGCTGCATGGTGACAGCCGGGAACTGCAGTTTCTCGAGCTTCTCGCCAGGATCGAGCTGCGGCGTCTGCGCCATGGCTGAGACCGATAGGAAAAACAGGGCAGCGGCGGTGATCAATATTCTCACGGATGCATCTTCTTTCATGGGCGAACCAAAGCGGCGCGCATCGCCTCGACCTCGGGCCGGCAGAAGCAGCCCTCCAGATGATCGTTGACGAGACCCATCGCCTGCATGAAAGCATAAACTGTGGTCGGGCCGACAAAGGTCCAGCCGCGTTTCTTCAGATCCTTTGAAATCACCGTCGAGGTCGGCGTCGTCGGATTTGCGACGATATGCTCACGGTCGACCACTCCAGGTCGCTCGTTATGACCCGGTTCGTAGCACCAGAAATAATGGGCGAGCGAGCCGAATTCGTCCCTGAGCGCAATGGCGCGCCTGGCATTGTTGATGGTCGAGACGATCTTGCCGCGATGGCGGATAATGCCGGCATCGGCCAGGCAGCGAGCGATGTCCTCGTCGCCGAAGAGAGCGACCTTCTCGAAATCGAAGCCGGAAAAGGCGGCGCGAAAATTCTCTCGCTTGCGCAGGATGGTCAGCCAGGAAAGACCGGACTGGAAGCCTTCGAGACAGATCTTCTCGAAGAGGCGAATGTCATCGGTGACAGGGCGGCCCCATTCCTCGTCATGATATCTGAGATAATCGGGCAGATTGGCGTGCCAGTGGCATCGGCTCCTGCCGTCCTCGCCGATGATGATGCCTGTCTCGCTCATGTCCGCTTCATTCCCGGGTCCGTCTGTTCGCCGGGTCCGCTTCGTTTTCCGGTCATGATTCCGGCTTTACCATTTGCAAACCGTCTTTCCAAACCGAACGGTAACCCTGACGAAAAGTTTATCCGGTCGGTCGGCTTTTCATGAATCGATCTTTACCATTCGCTGGCGGATTGGGTGGCAGCGTCTTTGCAGGCGGATGTATCCCGCCAACGTTTTCGGTCATTTGTAGAGAGTCCGTCCGATGATGAAACCGCTTGTTCTTGCTGCAGCCCTGCTCGGCGTTCTTTCCACGGCCGCCCTTGCAGACGACCGCTATGCTACCCGCCCACCGGTCGTGCTAAGCCCCGACCTGACCGCGCCTTGGGTCTACCAGCTCGGCGGCGGTACGGTTCGTCCCGTCGTCTACCAGCGGCCGGTCATCCAGCCGCAGCAGCGTGGCCTTTTCCAGCGCCGCGTGCTCCGCCAGGCGCCGCCAGTGTCACCGCAGACCGTTTCGGCGATCAATCCCGGCATACCGGCGATCCGCCATCCGATCGAGCCGCAATACCTGCCGCAGATGGTCGACTACGACACCCAGGAAAAGCCCGGCACGATCGTCATCGATACCAACAACCGCTTCCTCTATCTGGTGATGCAGGGCGGCAAGGCGCGGCGTTACGGCGTCGGCGTCGGCAAGCCCGGCTTCGAATGGGCAGGCGCCCACAAGATCACCCGTAAGCAGGAATGGCCGGACTGGACGCCGCCGTCCGAGATGATCAGCCGCGAAGCCGCCAAGGGCCACTACCTGCCGGCGCGTATGGACGGCGGTGCGGAAAACCCGCTCGGCGCACGCGCCATGTATCTCGGCTCGACGCTTTACCGTATCCACGGCACCAACGCGCCCTGGTCGATCGGCAGCGCCGTCTCCTCCGGCTGCATTCGTCTGCGCAACGAAGACGTCGTCGACCTCTATGACCGCGTCAGCGTCGGAACCCGCGTCATCGTCATCTAACGGCACACGTAGTAGCTAGAGCAATTTCCAGCAAAAGTGTGCAGCGGTTTTGCTTCCGGAATTGCGTAAAAACAAAAGGATAGAGCATTTCCGCGTTTCGTAGAAAACGGGAATGCTCTAGAACAGGATGATTTTAGGCTCGATCGGCCTAAAATCTGAATCCTGTTCTAAATTAAATAGTTAGAGCATGCTGTCGTTCGAAAACCGCACACACTCTTCGGCATCATGTTCTAGATAGCCGCAAGAACAGGCGGCTCCCTTCTCCAAAAATGTTTTATCCGGCCACGCCGATCTTGAATCGGGCAGAAGTTCATGTAGCCTCGGGCGGATTTGCTTGAGGGGAATCGATTCATGATCAAATTAATGCCGGGTCTGGCTGCCGCCGGACTTGTCCTGTCCTTGATGTCTACATCAGCCTTTGCAGCGCCGGCCGGCTCCACGCCCGACAATACACGGCATCCGACGCAGATCGTGCGTGTCGCGCAGATGCCGAAATATGTGAAGCCGGAGTTCAAGCGTAAGAAAGTGCGGCTGGTGACGCCGGAAGCGGCCGGCACCGTGATCATCGATACCAACAACAAGTATCTCTACCTCGTCGAAGGCAACAACCGGGCCACCCGCTACGGCATCGGCGTCGGCCGTGACGGCTTCGGCTGGTCGGGTGTGGTCAAGATCGGCCGCAAGGCCGAATGGCCGGGCTGGACGCCGCCGGCCGAGATGCGCCGCCGCGAAGCCGCCAAGGGCCATATGATTCCTGCCTTCCAGGAAGGCGGCGAGGACAATCCGCTCGGCGCCCGCGCCATGTATCTCTACCAGGGCGGCCGCGACACCATTTTCCGCATCCATGGCACCAACCAGCCCTGGACCATCGGCCTCAACATGTCTTCCGGCTGCATCCGGATGATGAACGAGGATGTGACGCATCTCTATGATCGCGCGCCCGTCGGCACCAAGGTGATCGTCATCGGTCCCGGCAACAGGCAGGGCACGGTCGCGTTCGAGGACAGAGGCATCGACGTGCTGCGGACGATATTCGGCGGCTGAGCAACACTCACGAAAAAAACGAAAGGCGCTCTTTGACGCGCCTTTTATTTTTCTTAGACATTGCGGCGGAAAGCTGGCACATCTGCGGCAAGGACGACTTATTTTTACAATATCGGGGCTATTCAATGACATATGCGCTGCGTTCTTCCGCTTCGCTGCTTGCGGGCATCGCGTTCTTCACGATCTGTTCGGCAGCCTCCGCCTCGGCGGAAGACCTGCAATTCTCTGTCTACGGCGGCTACCAGACGGCACCGCATAGCGGCGTCGATCTTTCCGACGGCACGCATTTCACCGCCGGCTGGGAAGGCAAGTCCTTCGGCAGCCCGCCTTACTACGGCGGCCGCGTCACCTGGTGGCTCGAGAACTTCAACAAGCCGAACTGGGGTATTTCGCTCGATTATACCCATGACAAGGTCTATGCCGACGACGACACGCTCGCCAAGACCGGCTGGTCGCATTTCGAATTCACCGACGGCCTGAACCTGCTGACGGTGAATGGGCTCTATCGCTTCCAGGATCCGGCTCGCCGCTGGACTCCCTATCTCGGCGCCGGTGTCGGCGTGAACATTCCGCATGTCGAAGTGATTCGTCCCGAGGGCAAGACCTGGGCTTATGAATTCGGCGGCGTGACGCTACAGGCCCAGGCCGGCGTCGACTTCAAGGTGACCGATCGCTGGTCGACCTTCGTCGAATACAAGGGCACCTATTCGCGCATCGACGTTCCGATCGATAGCGGCGTGGACCTGAAGACCAACATCTTCACGAATGCCGTCAACGTCGGCGTCGCGTTCCATTGGTAATTGAATAATTGAGTTTCGGCTGCGGTGCTATTTGGTGCCGCAGCTGACCTTGCCCTCGACGGCATAGGGTTTGCTGCCGCCTTCGATCGTCAGGGAATAGGTGCCGCTGAAAGTTGCAGCCGGCTTGCCGCGTTCGCCGGCAACCACGACCAGATCCAGCGTTGCTCCGCCGGTTTCATCTTCGCCGCCGTCGAAGACTTCCAGCAGCAGATCGCCGTCGCGCGACCAATGGTTGGTCAGATGCTGCGATTCGAAGACACGCTTGCCGAACACGGTCGATTGCGCCGGATCCTTGACAACAAGCGCGCCGCGGAAATGGTTGAGCTTGTGACCGGCTTGGCTTTCGAAACCGCTTTCGAGCGTGAAGCGCGCTTCTTTGTCATCGGCGGAACAGAAAAAGCGGCTATTCGCATGGGCAGTCCCTGCCGCACAGAGCAGTCCCGCAAGCACAATCATTCCCCGCCACATCGTCTAAACTCCCGAGACCGGCCCGATCGGCCTTTCTCGTCAGCCTAAGGGCAAACCTCTTAATTTTTCCGGCACAGTGCCGCCGTAGGCCCAATCGAGCAGCTCGACCGTATGCAGGATCGGCATGCCGGTGCTGGTGGCGATCTGGGTGATGCAGCCGATATTGCCGGTGGCGATGACGTCGGCCTTGGTCGCCTCGATATTCTTGACCTTGCGTGCCTTCAAGGCAGCCGAGATCTCCGGCTGCATGATGTTGTAGGTGCCGGCCGAGCCGCAGCAGAGATGGCCTTCCGCCGGATCGCGCACGGTAAAACCCGCCGCTTTCAGCAATTGCTTCGGCGCCAGCGTGATGCGCTGGCCGTGCTGCATGGAACAGGCGGAGTGATAGGCGACGGTGATGCCCTTCGGCATATGCGCCGGCAGGTCGAGGGTTGCGAGATATTCGGTGACGTCCTTAGCGAGGCCCGAAACCCTCGCCGCCTTTGCGGCATAGGCGGGATCGAGGCGCAGCATATGGCCGTAATCCTTGATCGTCGTGCCGCAGCCCGAGGCAGTGATGATGATGGAATCGAGCCCCTGCCCGTCGATTTCGCGCGTCCAGATATCGACATTGGCCCGCGCGCTGGCGAGCGCCTGTTCGGCGCGGCCCATGTGATGGACGAGCGAACCGCAGCAGACTTCGCCTTCCGGCAGCACGACCTCGACGCCGAGCCGGGTCAGCAGCCGGATCGCCGCCGCATTGATGCCGGGATCGAGCACCGGTTGGGCGCAGCCGGAAAGCATCGCCACCCGGCCACGCCGTTCCGTCTCGGGCGGGTAGCTGCCGGGTTTTGCGAAGGCCGACGCTGCGGGGATGCGGCGCGGCGCAAGCGCCAGCATGGCGGCGAAGGGTTTCAGCGCAGCTCCCCGCATCAGGCCGGCAAAAGGTCGGCCGAGGCGGGCGAGATTGAGCGCCAGACGGAAACGGCCGGGATAGGGCAGCACGGCGGCAAGAATGGCACGCGTCAGCCTGTTCATCAACGGACGCTTGTAGGTCTTTTCGATATGGGCGCGGGCGTGATCGACCAGGTGCATGTAGTCGACACCAGAGGGACAGGTTGTGACGCAGGCAAGGCAGGAGAGACAGCGGTCGATATGGGTAACGACCTCGGCATCGGCGGGCCGGCCGTTTTCCAACATATCCTTGATCAGGTAGATGCGGCCGCGCGGACTGTCGAGCTCGTTGCCGAGCGTCACATAGGTGGGACAGGTGGCGGTGCAGAAACCGCAATGGACACATTTGCGCAGAATCTGCTCGGATTCGGCGACATCAGGGTCGAGCAGCTGGGTTGGGGTGAAGTTGGTTTGCATTTAGCGGGGCCTCCGCTTCGAGGGGATGCCAGCGGTTGTGCCGGGACGCAGACTCATCTTCTCACCCCATCTTCCCCGGATTGAATATGCCGGCCGGATCGAATTTCTCCTTCACCCGCCGCGACAACATCGCCACCGCCTCAGGCTCCGGATGAAACGCGGCGGTGGCCGCCCTCGCTTCGCCCGATGCGCGGAGCAGCGTCGCATGGCCACCGCCGAGCGCCTTGATATAGCGGCGGACCAGGTCGGCTTCGGGGCCGGCCTCCATGCGCATCCAGACGAGTCCGCCCTGCCAATCGTAGAAAGCGTCGACGCCGGCTTCCAGGCGTAGCGCTGCGACCAGCTGATGGCCGGTGCCGGGAGCGACCGAAACACGCCAGACTGGCCGCGGAGTCGCATCGGCATAGGGCAGGACGTCACGGATTTCCTGCCAGAGCCTGCGGCTTTCCGGCTCATCCAGCCGCGTCACCGTCGCGAAGGCCGACATTGCCGCCGCAAGCTTTTCGATGCGCACGTCGACCGAGCTCGCCAGGCCTTCAATGCGCAGAACCGTCGCCTCGCCCTCCGGCAATTTGCCGGCGAGGAATTTCCACGTCACCGTCAGCGGCAGGTGGGCGGCACCCGAGACTTCGACCGGCAGCGCCATCGCCGCCGCCATGGCGTTTGCCGCCTCGGCGTCGTTGAGACCGGATAGAACCACCGTACGCTCGGTCTTCGGACGCGGCGGCACCCGGAAGGTGACTTCGGTGAGGAAGCCCAGCGTGCCATGCGAGCCGGCGATCAGCTTGACGAGGTCGAGGCCGGTGACATTCTTCATCACCCGGCCGCCGGCCTTGATGATCTCGCCGCGGCCGTTGACGAAGCGCACACCGAGCAGGCTGTCGCGGGCGGCTCCCGCGATCAGCCGACGCGGGCCGGAGACATTGGCGGCAAAGACACCGCCGATCGTCGGCTCGCCCGAGGTTCCCATGACAGGGCGATGGTCCATCGGCTCGAAGGCGAGCATCTGGCCGCTGTCGGAAAGTGCCGCCTCGACCTCTGCAAGCGGCGTACCCGATCGCACGGTCATGACCATTTCGCCGGGGTTATAGGCGACGATGCCGGCAAGCCCGGTCGAGCGCAGCCGGTCTTCGGCGATGACGGCATTGCCGAAACCCGAGCGGGTATCGCCGCCGCAGATTGCAAGCGGCCGGCCGGCCTCGGCATGGGCGCGGACGATCGCCGCCGCCTCTTCCTCGCTCGTCGGCATCAGATCGATCATGCGGGGGGACGCCCTTCGAGCGGGAAGACCTTCGACGGGTTGAGGAGCCACCCGGGATCGAAGGCGGCGCGCGCCGCCATCTGCTGGGCGAGATCGGCCTCGGAATATTGATGTCGCATCAGGTCGCGTTTCTCGATGCCGACGCCATGTTCGCCGGTGAGGCAGCCGCCGGCATCGACGCAGAGCCTGAGGATATCGTTGCCGGCCGCCTCGGCACGGGCGGCATCCTCCGGATCGTTGGCGTTAAAGAGGATCAGCGGATGCATGTTGCCGTCGCCGGCATGGAAGACGTTGGCGACCCGCAGGCCGTAATGATCGATGATCTCGGCGGTCCTCTTCAGCACGTGCGAAAGCTGGCTGAGCGGCACCGTGCCGTCCATGCAGATATAGTCGGCGATGCGGCCGGTGGCGCCGAAGGCGGATTTGCGGCCCTTCCAGATCAGCGCCGCTTCGGTCGCCGACTGGCATTCGCGCACGGTCTTGACGCCGTGGCGGCGGGCGATCTCGACGATGTCCTTCAGCGTGGCGTCCATTTCCGCTTCCGACCCTTCGACCTCGACGATCAGCAGCGCGCCGACATCGAGGGGATAACCGGCATGGGCAAAAGCTTCGCAGATCTCGATGGCCGGTTTGTCCATGAATTCGATCGCGACCGGAACGATGCCGGCGGCGATGACATCGGCAACGCAGGCGCCGGCCTCTTCCGAAGTCTCGAAGCCGAAGAGCACAGGGCGGGCACCCTCCGGCTTGGCGATCAGCCGTACCGTCGCCTCGGTGACGATGCCGAGCTGGCCTTCATGGCCGCAGACGAGGCCGAGCAGGTCATAACCCGCCGCATCCAGCGCCTTGCCGCCGAGTTCGATTACCGTGCCGTCGACCAGCACCATCCTGACGCCGAGCAGATTGTTGGTGGTGACGCCATATTTCAGGCAGTGGGCGCCGCCGGAATTCATGCCGATATTGCCGCCGATGGTACAGGCGAGCTGCGAACTCGGATCGGGGGCGTAGAAAAAGCCGTCAGCGAAGACGGATTCCGAGATATTGAGGTTGGTGACGCCAGCCTGCACCACGGCGCCGCGGTTCGGCAAGTCGATTTCGAGGATGCGGTTCATCTTCGACAGGCCGAGCACGACGGCGTCCTCTTGCGGAATGGCGCCACCGGAAAGCGAGGTGCCGGCGCCGCGCGGCACGACCGGAATGCCGTAACGGTGGCAATAACGCATGATGGCCGAAACCTCGGCCGTGGTGCGCGGCAGGGCGACGGCGAGCGGCAGACGACGGTAGGAAACGAATGCGTCGGTCTCGAACGGCACCAGTTCACGCGCCTCATGGACCAGGCATTCCGGTGGCAGAAGTTCGGTCAGATCGGCGACGATCTGGGCTCGGCGCGCCAGCACATCGGCGCGCGGCTCGAGAAACGATATGGCGTCGGACATGGCGTTCTCCCTGATTCTCTTTCATCGGGAAAATGACAACAGGAAATGGCAGCGGAAACCGGCCGCGAACCTCCCTGCCGCCGATAGACCCGGCTTAACACTTTCCCGAAATTGGCGCAAATGCTAAGCACTTATGACAAAAAGGGAAAAAGTCACAAAACCTTATGACCAATCTGGGTGATCTCGAAATCTTTGCCAAGGTCGTTTCGACAGGCAGCATGTCGCTCGCCGGGCGCGCGCTCGGCTTTTCTCCCGCCGTCGTCTCCAAACGGATCAAGCGGCTGGAGGATCGGCTCGGCACCCGGCTTTTGCAGCGCACGACGCGGCAAATCTCGCTGACGGAGGCCGGACAGGGTTTCTACGACCGCGTTCTTGGCATTCTCGCCGGGTTGGAGGAGGCGGAATTCTACATTTCCGGCCGCTCGGCGCAGATGCACGGCACGCTGAAGATCTCGGCGCCGACCTCTTTCGGACGCATGCACATCGCGCCGCATCTGAAGACGTTTATGCAGGCGCATCCGGAGCTTACGATCAACCTGGTGCTGACGGACGAATTCAGCGACATCGTCGGCGGTGGTTTCGATCTGGCGATCCGCATCGCGGAACTCACCGATTCGAGCCTCGTCGCTCGCCGGCTGGCGCCAGTGCGCCGGCTGCTCTGCGCCTCGCCGGATTATCTGACGGCACATGGCGAACCCAGGCATATCGACGAGTTGAAACACCACCGCTGCCTGCCGGCGCATAATAACGACACCTGGCGGCTGAACGGGCCGGGCGGGATGCTCAGCCTGAAGCCGGAAGGCATGTTGATCACCAATTCCAGCGAGGTGATCCGCGAGGCGGTCATCTCAGGCCTCGGGATCGCCCTGCGCTCCACCTGGGATATCGGCGAAGAGCTCAAAGCCGGCCAGCTGGTGCAGGTGCTGCCGGCCTATGAAGGCTCGCACAATGTAGCACTTTCGGCCGTCTATCCCAGCCGGCAGTTCCTGCCGGCCAAGGTGCGGCTGTTCATCGATTATCTCGCGGAGCTTTACGGCCCCGTCCCCTATTGGGAGATATGACTGCAGACCCAACTGGAAATTGGAGCGTGATGTCGCTCCGAAAATCGCTCACATTTTCGGGATCATTTTCCAGCGTCGGTTCAGCCCGCCAATCTCTCGATGACAAGATCCAGCAGGGCGCGCAGCCGCGCCAGGCGTTTCATGTCGCGGTGATAGCCGACCCAGGTGTCGCGGCCGGGCGGTGCCTCGCCGAGACCGACCAGTTCGATGGCAGCAATGGAATCACCGAGCGGCCGCGGCAGGACCGCGAGCCCTGCTCCATTGGCACAGAGCGCCGCCTGCACATCGCGGCTGTTGCTGCGCAAGACGATTTCAGCCCGCGGCAAGAGGCGCTGCAGCCAGCCGACATCCGGCATGTCGCCGAAAGCCTCGTCCATGGTGACGAGGCGGGCGCCGGCGCCATCGAATGCTTTCGGGTGCGGCGCGCCGCGACGGATGTAAAGGCCGTATTCGATATGGATGAGCTTGCGCGAAATGATCTCCGCTTCCGTAAAGGGCTGAATGCGGAAAACGAGGTCGGCTTCGCGTCGCGGCAGGCTGAGAAGCCGGCTGTCGGTCAATAATTCAACCACCACCTTGGGATGGACTTGGGAGAATTCCGCCAGCACCGGCGAAAGCATATGCACGCCGAACCAGTCGGATGAGGATAGCCTGAGAAAACCACCGAGCTGGCGGCTGCCGCCGGTAAGGACGCGCTCCACAGCAAGCGCCTCCTCCTCGATGCGTTCGGCACCGGCGAGCACGACCGCGCCTTCCTCGGTCAACACAAAGCCCTCCGTGGTGCGCTGAAATAACGTCTGGCCAAGAGAGGCTTCAAGGGCACGCAACCGCCGGCCCATCGTCGGCTGCGTCAGCCCGAGGCTGCGGGCTGCTGCCCCCAGCGTGCCGAACCGTGCGATCGCCAGAAACAGCTTCAGGTCGCTCCATTCCATCACTCGTATCCATCAAACAAAAATGCATGAGCTTCAGTCGTTGTCTTTTATTTTCATTCGCGTTTCAATGAGCGATCTTTCTTCCAGAAGACCCGTTGCGACCGTAGGCGCCACACTGCGAACGAAGGAGAGTTGCATGTCGATACAATCAACGATGAAAGTGCTGCTGGCGGAATCGCCGAATTCGCCATTGCGGATCGCCGATGTTCCGAAGCCGGTGCCCGTCGAAGGCCAGGTCCTGGTGCGCATCACGGCGAGCGGCGTCAATCCGCTCGACCTCAAGATCCGAGCCGGCAATGCGGCCCATGCGCGCCACCCGCTTCCGGCCATTCTTGGCATCGATATGGCAGGTATCGTCGAAGAGATCGGACCCGGCGTCGGCGGTTTCCGTCGCGGCGACGCGGTCTATGGCATGACCGGCGGGGTCGGCGGCGTTCAGGGATCGCTTGCCGAATTCGCAGCCGTCGACGCCGCACTGTTGGCGCCAAAGCCGCAGAACGTTTCGATGCGCGAGGCCGCAGCATTGCCGCTGGTCGCAATTACCGCCTGGGAAGGACTCGTCGACCGCGCCGGAGTGAGAGCCGATCACAAGGTGCTGGTGTTGGGCGGCGGCGGTGTCGGCCATATCGTCGCCCAGATCGCCAAGGCCGTCGGGGCGCAGGTCTATGTCATCGACGGCGCTTCGAAAATGGACTATCTCGCCGGTCTCGATGCAACGCCGATCGATCGTGCCGCGGAAGCGGTGGAAACCTATGTCGCTAGACATACCGGCGGCGAGGGTTTCGATCTGGTCTACGATACGGTCGGCGGCCAGGGGCTCGATACGGCGTTCCAGGCGGTTAACCGGTTCGGTCATGTCGTGAGCTGCCTTGGCTGGGGAAATCACGCGCTGGCGCCGCTCTCCTTCAAGGCGGCGACCTATTCCGGCGTCTTCACGCTGCTGCCGCTTCTGACCGGCGAAGGACGCCCCCATCACGGCGAGATCATGCGTGAAATGACGAAGCTGGTCGAAGCCGGCAAGGTGGTGCCAAGGCTCGACCCGCACCGCTTCACACTGGGCGATACCGACGAGGCACATCGGCTGATCGAAAACCGGCAGGCGGACGGGAAGCTCGTCGTCGAGATCGACTGATCTCTTCGCTGAATGCTCACATCTAGCGCGCCAAATCCAGATAAGCGTTGGCCACCATCGCGTCGATATCGCCGGGGACCGGCACGATGCAGGATTGGGGAGCGGCCTCGCCCTTGGCGATGCGTTCCAGGCAGCGGGCCTGAAGGGTGAAGCCGAGATCCATCGATTCGACGGTATTGCCGAGCGGCCGCGGACCGGCGAGATTGGCCATGTGGCCGCCGCCCAGCACATGGAAGGAACGACCGTCGATCAGATGGAAGGTCTCGATATGGTCGGCCTCGTAACAATCGATGCCGACGACATCCGAATGGCGACGGAAAGCCTCGACATCGATCTCATGCGGGAAATGGCCGCCATTCATCAGGATCGCGCCGTGCTTGATGAGGAGCAAGTCGGCCGCCGTGACGATGCCGGCAAAGCCGGTGACGGTGACGATTATGTCGGCCGAGCGAATCGCATCGTCACGCAGCGGCGTGACGACACCGTCGAGATGGGCTTCGAGCGTCGTCACCGGATCGATATCGACGACGCTGACGGTGGAAAAGGCGTTGCGGAAACAGGCGGCCGTGCCCTTGCCGCAGGCGCCGTAGCCGAAGACCGTCACACGTTTGCCGTTGGTCGAGCGGTTGGTGAAGCGCAAATAGCTTTCGAACAGGCTCTGGCCGACGGCATGCCGGTTTTCGGCGAACTGCTTGATCGGGCTGTCGTTGATGACGAGGATCGGCATGTTCAGGCGTTCGCGCAACGGCAGCAGCCGCGTGCGCCCCGAGGTGGTCTCCTCGGTGCCGCCACGGAGATTGGCGTAGGGCCTCTCCGCCGCCATGGCGAAGAGATCGCCGCCATTGTCGAGCAGCAGATCCGGCTTTTCAGCAATTACTGCTTCGAGGCTGCCATGATGGGCGGCGGGATCGGTCGTCTGCGTGGCGAAAACGGTGATGCCCTGGGACCGCAGGAACTCGACCGTCGAAGGCTGGGTGCTGTTGAGATTGCCGGTGCAGACAAGATGCGCGCCGCCGGCGCGAAGCGTCATCAGCAGCGCCACCGTCTTCGGTTCCAGATGAATGCCGGTGCCGATCGACAGGCCAGCGAAGGGACGCGTCCGCTCGAATTCGGCCGCGGTCGCCTTCAACAGCCGACAGCTGCTGCCGATCCAGTCGATGCGTGTCGCAGTCTTTTCCATCATTTCATCCCTGTTGCCGATGCTCCCATATTTTTTAGCGGAGCGGCAGGGCGGCGACTATGGAGGTTATTCTGGCGAAGGAGCAGAAAATCTGCCCTTTCAGCTCGCTTTCCCGCAACGGTGCAGCCAGCCGGACAGGGCCGCAAAACCCGGTCGCTTGGCATCCGGCGTGCGGCAGCAGAGGCTGTAGCCGGACGGACGGGAGACGAAGCCGTAGGGTGCCACCAGTTGACCGCGCAGAAGATCGTCCTCGATCGAGGCGCGCGGCGCAAGGGCGATGCCGAGCCCCGAGCGGGCGGCACCGAGCGCCAGCAGCAGATCCTCGAATTCCTGGCGGCGGGAAAAGGCAACCGGCGGCGTGCCGCTTTCGACAAACCACTCGTCCCAGAGCTTGGGAACGCTGCGGCTGGCAAGCATGGTGAGCCGGCCCATTGCCGCCGGGTCGGGCGACAGTGTCGCGGCAAGCGCCGGCGTGGCGACCGGGCCGAACTCGTCCTCCATGAACCGCACGGCGCTAATCCCCGCGGACGGCCGGTATTCGCCGCCCATGATCACGGCGTCCAATTCCGGGTGCATCTGCAACGGTTCGACCACCGTCTTCGGTACGATGTCGACCACCACATCGCCGAGACTCGTCTGCATATCCGCGACACGCGGCATCAGCCACCAGACCGCGAAAGCGGAGGGCACGCCGAGCCGGATGCAGCCCGGCACCGCGCCTTCAAGCTCGCAAGCAGCGCGCTGCAGAATGTCGAAAGCCGCGCCCGACGCCTCGGCGAAAGCGCTGGCCTCCGCGGTGGGGACCAGCCTGCGGCCATCGCGCAGAAAGAGCTTGCGGCCGAAGTGGCCCTCCAGTGTGGCAATCTGCTGGCGCACAGCGCCGCGCACCACATTCAGCTCTTCGGCAGCCTTGAGAATGCTGCCGTGACGGCAGACTGCCTCGAAGGCGCGGACGGCATTGAGCGGTGGAAGGCGCATGATGACGACATTCAAAAATGATGGTGGATCACTTGATCTTGCGATTGAACGAAAGGCAAGACCACGCCATATTGTACAGCTGTGCAATGTGGCGCATTCGAAACAGGACGTGACGGATTTTTAAGTCTGGCCCAGCCTGATTTCCTCTATGATCGGGGGTCGAATCGCGTTCGGAGCGTTTGCGGCTTTTGGATTGTGTAAGCTTTTCGTGATACACGTATATGAGTGATTCCTAACAACCACTGCGAAGGTGACCCGACAATTGACTCTTCTCGCCCGATTGGCATCCGATGTGCAGCTGATGTTCCGGCGTCCGCCGCGACAGCAATATGGTGCGATCTGCTATCGGGTGAAGAAGAAGAGCGGTGATGCCGAGGTCCTTTTGATGACAAGCCGCGATACCGGCCGCTGGGTCATTCCCAAGGGCTGGCCGATGACAGGCAAATGCGCCCATGAGGTCGCCGCACAGGAAGCATTTGAGGAAGCCGGTGTCCGCGGCGCGGTCGAGACGGAAACGCTTGGCGCTTACAGCTATTCGAAAGTCCTGCGCGACGGCGTGCAGGTGGCCTGCAAGGTGCAGGTCTATGCGCTCGAAGTCACCGACATGGCGAAGAACTTCAAGGAAAAGGGCGAACGCCGCATCGAATGGGTCTCGTTCGATGAAGCGGCCGGGCGCGTGCGCGAACCAGAGCTTCGCACCCTCTTGCTTGCCTTCAAGCAGACGGTATCGGAAAGATTTACGACCCGACGGGCCAAACAGGCTCCTGCGGCCAAACAGATTTCGACGGCCAAACCAATTTCGGCGGCCAAACCAATTTCCGCGGAATGAATCCTGCCATCTTGCGGTGCTAGAAAAGCAACGTAGAAGCAGATTTCATACCTCGGAAAACGAATGCCGCCACGTCCCACAGTCCTGACGAAACGCACGCTCGACAAAGACCTCGCCAAGATCACCCATGCCGAGGACGCAACGAAGCATGTCTTGCGGCGGCTGGTGGCGCCTGGTCTCGGGCTGATCTTCGTCGGTCTGGCCATGCTGTTTGCCGGCGTCTATGTGTTCGACCAGCCAGGAGCGGTGCTCGTCGTGGCGGCGGCAGCCCTTGCCGGCTACATGGCGATGAACATCGGCGCCAATGACGTGACCAACAATGTCGGCGCTGCCGTCGGGGCGCGCGCGATGACGATGGGCCAGGCGCTGGTCATCGCTGCTATTTTCGAAGTTCTCGGCGCCACGATCGCCGGCGGCGATGTCGTCAAGACGATTTCCTCGAACATCGTCGACACGGTCCAGGTGCCGCCGGCGATGCTCGGCTGGATCATGATGGCGGCACTGACGGCGGCAGCCCTCTGGATCAATCTCGCAACCTGGTTGAACGCGCCGGTTTCGACCACCCATGCGATCGTCGGCGCGGTGATCGGCGCCGGTATCGCGGCCGTCGGGCCGGAACCGGTAAATTGGCGGGTGATGCTGGAGATCACCTCGAGCTGGATCACCTCGCCGCTGATCGGCGGACTGATCGCGGCCGGGCTGCTCTACCTCGTCAAGACCTTGATTATCTATCGCGACGACAAGGTCGCGGCCGCCCAGCGCTGGGTGCCGGTGCTGGTCGCAGTGATGGCCGGCGGCTTCATGGCCTATATGGTGCTGCAACTGTCGCCTACCGGCAAATTTCCGTCTTTTACCATCATCCTCATCGGCATCGGCATCGGGCTGGTCAGCTGGCTTGCCGCCCGGCCGCTTGTGCTCGCCCAGGCGCGCAATCTCGAAAACCGCAACAGCTCGCTGCGGGTGCTGTTCCGGCTGCCGCTGATCGGCTCTGCGGCGCTGCTTTCCTTTGCGCATGGCGCCAACGACGTTTCGAACGCGGTCGGGCCGCTTTCGGCGATCGTCCACTCTGTCGGTATCGGCGGCGGTGACGGCATCGGCCATCCACCGCTCTGGGTGATGCTGATCGGCGCCTTCGGCATCTCCGTCGGCCTGCTGCTGTTCGGGCCGCGCCTCATCCGCCTGGTCGGCGAGGAGATCACCAAGCTCAATCCGATGCGGGCCTATTGCGTCGCGCTGTCGACCGCCTTCACCGTCATCGTCGCCTCCTGGCTCGGCCTGCCGGTCAGCACCACACATATCGCCGTCGGCGCCGTCTTCGGCGTCGGCTTCTTCCGCGAATGGTACACGCGCCATTCGAAGCGCCGCATCGCCTATATCAGGCGCAAGGCCGAAAGCTTCGATATCGACGAGCCGGAGGAGCCGAATATCCACGAGACACGCCGGCGCTATCTCGTGCGTCGCTCGCATTTCATGACGATCATCGCTGCCTGGATCGTCACCGTGCCGGTTTCGGCAGCGCTTGCGGCAATGATATATTGGGTTATGTTCGCGCTCTTCGTCTAGAACAGGATGATTTTAGGCCCGCTCGGCCTAAAATCTGAATCCTGTTCTAAATTAAAGAGTTAGAGCATGATGCCATAAGAAAATCGCACACACTTTTCGGCATCATGCTCTAAAACCCGCGAGTTTTTAAATGCGCGCCAATTTCCGCATGCAACGGCTTTTCGTCGACGCGCCGCTTTCCAGCGGCGCCGCCCTCGAGGCGAATGCCGACCAGTTCAACTATCTCGCCAATGTGCTGAGGATGGAGGAAAGTGGGGAGATCCTGCTCTTCAACGGCCGCGACGGCGAGTGGAAGGCGACCCTCTCCTTCCCCACGCGCAAACGCATCCTGCTGAGAGCAATCGAAGAGACGCGGCCGCAGCCGCAGCCGTGCGACCTGCATTATCTCTTTGCGCCGCTCAAGGTCGGCCGCCTGGATTATCTCGTGCAGAAGGCGGTGGAAATGGGCGCCGGGCTGCTGCAGCCGGTCATGACCCAGCACGTCCAGGGTAAGATCACCAATCTCGACAAGCTGCGCGCCAATGTCGTCGAAGCGGCGGAGCAATGCGGCGTTCTCGGCATTCCCGATGTCGCCGAGCCCGTGAGACTTCTCGACCTGCTTGACCGCTGGCCGAGGGAGCGCCGCATCATCTATTGCGACGAGGGCGATGCCGGGCAAAATCCGCTGCCGGTGCTTTCAGCGATCAAGGAAAGGCATCTCGCTCTGTTGGTCGGGCCGGAAGGCGGCTTTTCCGAAGAAGAACGGACGCGGCTTCGAAGCCTCGATTTCGTCACCGCAATTCCGCTCGGACCGCGCATCCTGCGAGCCGATACGGCAGCCGTTGCAGCCTTGGCGCTGGTCCAGGCGGCGATCGGCGACTGGACCTGACGCCGAAAACGGGTGGACACGGAAATTGCTGCTATTTTTTTGATGCGTCGTTGAAAGAATTTCACTTGCAACATGGGTGGCTTGGGTCCAAATCACCCTTCCAATTGCCCGGCCCCCTGGGCGCCTTTTTCAATGCAGGTATCCCGCATGGCCCGCGACACCACCGACCAGACACCGCTCTCTTCGGTCCAGGATCTGACCGATTATATTGCCGCGGGCAACAAGCCGCGGGAGCGTTTCCGGATCGGCACCGAACATGAGAAATTCGCCTTCTTCCGCGCCGACAACAGCCCGGTTCCCTATTTCGGCGATGCCAGCATTTCGGCCCT
Organism: Rhizobium sp. NZLR10; assembly: GCF_019685125.1. NCBI lineage: Bacteria > Pseudomonadati > Pseudomonadota > Alphaproteobacteria > Hyphomicrobiales > Rhizobiaceae > Rhizobium > Rhizobium sp. NZLR10. Next base: position 99,180 of record NZ_JABDWE010000024.1, read on the forward strand.
GCTGACCGGCCTGCAGAAGAAAAACGGCTGGGAGCCGATCACGGACGGCGGCAACATCATCGGCCTTGCCGAGCAGAGCGGCATGGGCGCCATCTCGATCGAGCCCGGCGGTCAGTTCGAACTCTCCGGAGCACCGCTGGAGACGATCCATGAGACCTGCAAGGAATCGAACCAACACCTGGCGACGCTGCGCGAAATCGCCGAGCCGATGGGCATCCGCTTCCTCGGCATCGGCGGCAGTCCGAAATGGACCTATGCGGAAACCCCGCAGATGCCGAAATCACGCTACGAGATCATGACCCGCTATATGCCGAAGGTCGGCACCATGGGTCTCGACATGATGTACCGCACCTGCACCATCCAGGTGAATCTCGATTTCTCCTCGGAAGCCGACATGCGCAAAAAGATGCGCGTCTCGATGAAGCTGCAATCGCTGGCGACCGCCCTCTTCGCATCCTCACCCTTTACCGAGGGCAAGCCGAACGGGCTGCTCTCTTGGCGGGGCGATATCTGGCGCGATGTCGACAACCGGCGGGCCGGCCTGCTCGATTTCACTTTCCGCGACGACTTCGGCTTCCGCGACTATGCCGAATGGGCGCTCGACGCGCCGATGTATTTCATCGTCCGCGACGGCCGCTATCACGACTGCACCCACGTCACTTTCCGTCAGTTCATGAATGGCGCGTTGAAGGGTGAGATCGCCGATCCGGCGCCGACGATGGGCGACTGGACGAACCATCTCTCGACACTCTTCCCCGACGTGCGGCTGAAGCGTTTCCTCGAAATGCGCGGCGCCGACGGCGGCCCGTGGCGGCGCATCTGCGCACTGCCGGCCTTCTGGGTCGGCCTGCTCTATGACGATGCCGCACTCGAGGCCGCCGACGCGTTGACGAAGGATTGGAGCTTTGCCGAGGTCGGCGCCCTGCGCAATGCTGTTCCGGCGCAAGGGTTGAAAGCGCAATTCCGCGGACATTCGCTGTTCGACATGGCGCGCGAAGTGGTCGGCATATCGAAGGCTGGCCTCAAGGCCCGCGGCAAGCTCAACGGCGAAGGCCAGGACGAGAGCATCTTCCTGGCGCCGCTCGACGAGGTGCTCGCCAAGAAGGCGACGCTCGCCGAAGATCTGCTGTCGCTCTACCACGGCCGCTGGCACGGCTCCGTGGAACCTGTCTTCGAGGACTATCAGTACTGAGCCTGGCCAAAATTTCTCTCTAAAGCGCCTCGCGATCTTTCAGATTCGCTCCTAGCGCTTTAGCCCTTTGTTTTTACGCATGTCGTTATCGCAAAACCGCTGCACACTTTTGCGCGACATGCTCTAAGTTCTTATGGCAAAAAGCGGTTTGCGCTCTGCCATTTCCGGTTATAGTGACGTTACAATACGCCGCGAACCGGGAAAGGGACTTCCATGCTGCCACTCTTCGACATGATGATGCAGGCGCAGAACGGCGCGGCGATGGAGGCAGTCGCCCGGCAGTTCAACCTCGCCCAGGAACAGGCGACCAAGGCGATGGCGGCGTTGATGCCTGCCTTTTCCGCCGGCCTGAAACGCAGCACCAGCAACCCTTATGATTTCGTCGGGCTGATGCAGGCTGTCTCGTCCGGCAATTATGCACGATATTTCGAGGATATGAGCCGGGCCTTCACGCCGGAGGGCATTTCCGACGGCAACAACATCCTTGCCCAGCTTTTCGGCTCGAAGGAGGTTTCGCGCGCAGTGGCCGCGCAGGCCGCACAGATGACCGGCATCGGCCAGGACATCTACCAGCGGATGCTGCCGGTGCTCGCCGATACGCTGATGGGCGGGCTCTTCAAGCAGACGACCGGCCAGATGGCCTCACCGGTCAACCCCTTCGTCAACACGGCGATGGGCGAGACCATCCAGAAATGGCTTGAGAGTACCGGCTTTGCGCCGAAACCGAAGATGGCCCCAGAGGCCAGCATCTTCGACAATCCCTTCACCCAGGCGATGCAGCAGATGTTTTCGGTACCGAGGGCGGAACCGGCGTCTCAGCCGAACCCCTTCCTCGACAATCCCTTTGCCAAGGCCTTTCAGGAGATGATGGGCGGGCTTGGCCAGCCACCGGCGGCCAAACAGCCGACGACGAAGACGCCGGAGGCGCCGACGGAAGAGGCGAAGGTTGCCGACAGCTATACCGAGATGCTGAACGCGATGTTCGACAGCGGGTTGGAAGTACAGAAGACTTACCAGAGGAACCTGGAAGCGATTTTCGAGACCTATCGGCCGAAGGCGCCTGAAACCAAGGCATAAAAAAACCCGGCGATGGCTTGGGAAAGCCGATCACCGGGTCAAGCAGCAGGGCTATTGGCTATCACCCTGCGGGGAAACTCGACGCTCCTACTCCTCGTAGGAGCGGAAGAGCGACAGGCGCCAGCGATTGCGCGCTGAGCGCGTCAGATGTTCCGAGGGGTCCTCGAAGAACGTCGAGGCCAGGAACGCAGAGGTCAGGTCGGCCCTGCTAAGGCCGATATCCCTAAGCTGCGTGTCGTTCAGATCATGCAGCGCGTTGATCTCCATGCGATTGCGGAACCCGCGAAAGAGGGAGACCAGCGGAGCGAGGCCTGCCGCCAGGCGCTGGGAAAGCGTCGGGGTAAGCTTGCTGCAGTCGAGTTCTAGTGTTCGGTCTGTCGTGTGCATCGAACTCTCCTTTCTCGGGCACGCAACAACCCAACCCCTTCCGCGAGGTCGTGCGGAAAGGGATAAGGCTGAATTCTGCTTGGACAGGCAGGGTGTCTGTCCTTCACTTTGCTTGATTTGCATCCCGAAGATGCCAAAGAGCTATTGATCAGTCCAACGAATGTTTCTAATGATTATCATCAGCTATCTTTATGGGTGACACCATGGCCGCGCCTCTTGATCTCGACCAGTTGCAGACTTTCATCGCCATCGTCGATTCCGGCAGCTTCACCAAGGCCGCCGACAGGGTCTACAAGACCCAATCGGCCGTCTCCATGCAGATGCGCCGTCTCGAAGAGCGCATCGGCAAGCAGCTGTTCATCAAGGACGGCCGCGGCAACCGGCTGACGGTCGAGGGTGAAAAACTGCTCAACTATGCCCGTCGCATCATCCGCCTCAACAATGAGGCGATCGCGGCGTTCGACGATAACAGGCTGGAAGGGACGCTGCGTATCGGCACGCCGGACGATTATGCCGACCGCTACATGCCCGAGATCATCGGCCGCTTCGCCAAGACGCATCCGAATGTCGAACTCTACATCGTCTGCGAGCCCTCGGTGGATTTGGCCGAGCGCATGCACAAGGGCGAGCTCGACATCGCGCTCGTCACCCATAATCCGCGCGAGCGCATGTCCGATGTGGTGAGAACCGAGCCGCTTTGCTGGGTGGGTTCGGCAAACCATCCGATCCGCGACGACGCGCCAGTGCCGCTTGCCGTCGGCCGGCGTGATTGTCAGTGGCGCCAGCTTGCCTGTTCGGCGCTCGATGCTGTCGGACGCGAACACCAGATCCTGTTCACCAGCTGGTCCTGCACCGTCGTTGCCGCCGCCGTACTTGCCGGCATGGCGGTTTCGGTGATGCCGGAATCGGCGCTGCGAACCGGCATGAAAGTACTGAGCCAGGCGGACGGCTTTCCGGCGCTGCCGCCGGTACAGATCGGCATTATGAAACGGCCGGGCGTTTCGCTCTCGCTGATGAACGCGATCACGGCGCATATCACCGCCTGCCTCGACAACATCACGCCTGCTGTCGTCGACGACAACCTCGATGCGGACGTCAAATCCGCCCAGGCACGCCTTTATCCGCGGCTGAAGGCCGCCAATATGGTACCGAGCTGGTAAGTTTTTAGGCGGCGTTCGGCAGGGTCGTGGCGAAAAGGGAGGCGCGGATGACGCGTTTCCACTCGTCGAGCATGCGCCGCGCCAAAGTCTCCTCGCTGACGGCGGCAAGCCGGATGACGGCGCCGATCAGGTGGCTGAACAGGTAAGTGCGCGCATATATCTGCTCGTCGCAAAGGCTGGGCGCCAGCCTGCGCACGGCCTGATGAAAGATACCGGCGACGCGGGCGCTATGCTCGATATTCAGCTGAAGCAGATCCTGGTCGGTCTCCGTTCCCATCCAGACGCCGAGATAGACGGGATCATTGTGGTAGGAATCGTAGTACCAGTCGATGATGTCGCAGACGAGGTCGAGCGCCTGGTCGAGCGACCGCACGTCGGCAAACATCGCCGCCGTCTTCGCCTGGATTGCCGAGGCGTGCTGGTCGAACAAGGCTTTGACGATCGCCGCCTTCTCGGGAAAATACTGGTAGACCGAGCCGATCGGCACCTTGGCAGCGACGGCAAGTTCCGTCATCCGCATGGCGCTGACGCCCTTTTCGGCAATGATCTTGGCGGCGGCGGCGAGAATGAGGTCCAGCCTCTGGATGCTGCGCTCCTGCTTCGGCTGCCTGCGCAGGCCTATCCGATCCATGCTTTCCGCGCCCATGTCGTTCCCGTTCTTATCGTTCGCGCGGGCAGGCATCATGCCAAGCCAGCGCGTCGGGCGGATATGACATTGCAGGTCTTCATCAGTCGTAAATGAAAACGCTCGCATTTTAACGACCGGCAAAAGCGTGTGAAATCAGGCGCCTAGATCATATCATGCTAATTGATCAGCAACCGAAAGACCTGAAATAGTTGCAGAATTCTTCGAGCGAAGTGATATCCATGCCGCTGCACGAGACGAGTGACAATGCTGGCCACCGGACGCCTGGCGAGGCACTCCGCGCCGGCCCTCAGCTCATGGCCATCCATAGGGCGAGCCAGACCCACATAGCTCCTAACACCAGGTATCCGGCGGCAAAGATCGGGCTGCGGTAGCGCAGATCGTTGCTGGAGACATGGATGGCGGCATGGGCGTAACGCAGCGCGACGAAGGTCCAAGCGAGGCCGACGGCGACGATATTGTCGGCCTCGGTGGTATAGAGAAGAATACAACAGGCGTAGAACAGCACCGGCAGTTCGAACTGGTTGGCGAGGCAGTTCTTGACGACGAGGCTTTCGGCCGGCTCATCACGATTTTCGCGGTAGTCCGATTTATCGATATTGCCGGCGCGGACCATTTTTGCGCGCCGCAGCCCAAGAAGCGCATAAAGACCGTAGACCAGGGCGGCATGGGCGAGGAGTGGCCAGAAGATTTGATAGCCGGTCATATGGTTCCTAAGTCTTTTCGCTTCCGAATTCGTTGCGAGCAGTAGCCGAAAGGGAAGCCGGATACCAGCGCCCGATAAAGCCGCTCAGTCCTCGCGCGCCGAAAGCCAGCGGGCGATGGCAAGCCGGGCGATGAGGATGAAGCAGATGGCGAGGCTTACGAATTTCAGCCGTGTCATCCATGGCAGCAGCTCGGCTGCGAGACTTGCGGACGCACCGTTGCCGAAGGCGGCCAGGCTCGCAATATTCTCGCCGTAGTCGGCGATGCCGTAGATCAACGGCAGCAGATAGACCGCTTTGCCTGCGAGCGGATGCAGCGATCGGCCGAACCACGCGCCGGCGGGACCAAGCTTGGCGAAGGCGAGGAACAGCAGCGCTGTCAGCAATGCCGGAAAGATCAGCTCCGGCCCGAAATACATGGCCCGGAGCAGCTTGGTCGCCGTCTCGTTCTCATCGAGCAGTTTCTGCATATGAAAGACGGCCGACTCGTCGTAACCGGCGAAATAGGTATCGAGAACCGCCTGTCCGGTTTCGTGCTTGAAGGGCACAACGAAGCCGAAAGTCGTCCAGGCAAGCACGGCAAGGCAGAGGGCTGCGAGCAGCGCGACGATCCAGAGAGGAATCCCGCTGCCCGCTTTCATGATCAGAGGCCGGCGCCCGGATAGTTCGGGCTCTCACGGGTGATGGTCACGTCATGGGCGTGGCTTTCGCGAAGACCGGCGCCGGAGATACGCACGAAGGTCGCCCGCTCCTGGAAATCCTTCAGGTCCTTGCCGCCGACATAACCCATGGCCGCCTTGAGGCCGCCGGCGAGCTGGTGGACGACGGCCGCGACTGGTCCCTTGTACGGCACCTGGCCCTCGATACCTTCGGGCACGAGCTTCAGCGTGTCGCGCACCTCCGCCTGGAAATAACGGTCAGCCGAGCCGCGGGCCATGGCGCCGACGGAGCCCATGCCGCGATAGGCCTTGAAGGAACGGCCCTGGTAGAGATAGACCTCGCCCGGGCTCTCATCGGTGCCGGCCAGCAGCGAACCGATCATGACGGCGGAAGCGCCGGCGGCGATCGCCTTGGCAAGATCGCCGGAGAATTTGATGCCGCCATCGGCGATAACGGGCACGTCCTGAGCCTGCGCTGCCTGAACGGCCGACATGATGGCCGCGAGCTGCGGAACGCCGACGCCGGCAACGATCCGTGTCGTGCAGATCGAACCCGGGCCGATACCGACCTTGACGGCATCCGCGCCGGCATCGATCAGCGCTCTGGTGCCGTCATAGGTGGCGACGTTGCCGGCCATGATGCGCACCGAGTTGGACAGCTTCTTGACACGGGTGACGGCATCGAGGACGCGCTGCGAATGGCCGTGGGCGGTATCGACGACCAGAAGATCAACGCCGGCCTCGATCAGACGTTCGGCGCGCTCGAAACCGTCATCGCCGACGCTGATGGCGGCAGCGGCGCGAAGCCTGCCCTGGGCATCCTTGGAGGCATTCGGGTTCAGCTGTGACTTTTCGATATCCTTGACGGTGATCAGGCCGACGCAGCGGCCTTCGGTATCGACGACCAGCAGCTTTTCGATGCGATGCGAATGCAGCAGGCGCTTGGCCTCCTGCTGATCGACGCTCTCCTTGACGGTGACCAGACTGTCCTTGGTCATCAGCTCGTGGATCTTCTGCTCAGGATCGGAGGCGAAGCGGACGTCGCGGTTGGTCAGGATGCCGACGAGGCGGCCCGACTTCTCGACGACGGGAATGCCGGAGATGCTGTGCGATTTCATCAGGCCCAGCGCTTCGGCAAGCTTTGCATCCGGGCCGATGGTGACCGGATTGACGACCATGCCGCTTTCGAACTTCTTGACCTGGCGGACCTCTTCGGCCTGCTCGATCGGCGTCAGGTTGCGGTGGATGACGCCGAGGCCGCCGGCCTGCGCCATGGCGATCGCCAGGCGGCTTTCGGTGACGGTATCCATGGCCGAAGAAAGGATCGGGATGTTGAGATCGAAATCCCGGGCGATGCGGGTGGAGATGTTCGTCTGGCCGGGCATGACCTCGGAGTGGCCGGGCTGCAGCAGCACGTCGTCGAAGGTAAGCGCGTCTGCGCCGGTTGCCGTTTCAATGATGCGTGCCATGGCCAAATTCCTTCGTTTAATAAAAATGCGAGCCCGCCCGGAAACGAATCGTCCGCCCCGGCGGTGTGCATGGGATTGCTTGGAAGTTGGCGAGGGCTGGTAACACGTCTATGACAGGAAGGAAATAGCAAAAAGCCCGGCCTGTCCGCCGGGCTCGGCATGGGTGCCATGCGCCTGGAGCATCTCCTGATTTCCCCAGGTCAAGGAGATGCTCTATCTCTTTGTTTTCATGCATTCCCGGCAAAAGCGCTTTGCGCTTTGCCTGGCAAAACTGCGGCGCAGCTTTGCTGGAATTGCTCCAGATCAGATGTCGAACTGATAGGTCTTCGGCACGAAGCGATAACCGCCATCCTGCCTTTCGACGAAGCCGACGGCGGGGAACGGCATGTGGTAGCCGAGGAAGGCGATCTTTTCGGCCGCGATCATCTCGAAAACCTTGCGGCGGGTGGCGGCTGCCTGCGTCTTGTCCATATCGAAGCGCACTTCCCAATCCGGCCGCAGCAGCGACAGGATATAATGGTTGGCGGTATCGCCTGTGAGAACCAGGCGTTTGCCCTCGGATTCGACGTGGAACACCATATGCCCCGGCGAGTGTCCGGCCGCCAGCATCGCCGTTACGCCGGGCGCGAAACTGTCGCCGTCCTTGATGAACGTGGTCTTTTCGGCAAGCGGCGCGACATTGGCGAGCACCGCCTTGTGGCCGCCTTCGGCCGGCGTGCCCTCGCGTGATTTGTCCGACCAGAAATCATACTCGGTCTGGCCGACGACATAGCGGGCATTCTTAAAGGCCGCCGCGCCATTTTCCATCAGGCCGCCGATATGATCGCCGTGCAGATGGGTCAGCGCCACCAAGGTGACGTCGTCGGCTGAATAGCCTGCGGCCTTCAGGCCTTCGGTAAGCTGGCCGGCGCCCCTTGCGCGACCGCCAGCGCCGAAGCCGGTATCGACGAGAATGACCTCCGAACCGGTATCGATGAGAGCCGGCGTATATCCGTTCATGAACTTGTCGGCCGGCAGGAAGTTTGCGGTCAGCAATGCTTTGACGGTTTCGGGGTCCTGATTGCTGCCGAAGGTTTCGTGCGGGTTTTCCGAGACATTGGTGCCGTCGCGCACGACGGTGAACTTATAGGAACCGAGCTTGAATTGATTGATCTCGGGCAACGGCGTTAAATCCATCTTACTGCTTTCTCCAGTCGCGGCCGCTTCGGCCCTCTCTCTTAAAATGACCGGCGCTGCGAACAGGCCGAGGCCTGCGGCAAAAAGGGCGCGCCGTTTTATTCCCGACGAAATTTCCACATGTCCATCCTCTTATGACCTGCGGTGCGTCACCGCACTGGCCCCGATGTCGATTCCGGCCGGATTTCTTGCCCCGGCAGGGTACACACATGTCAATCTTGACAGTTGATGTTGTCGGACAAGCCGTCTCACGCAGACGTGAAGCAAACATGTCGTCGAACCGGATTTGAGCATTGGCAGGCCTCTGAAGTGGGTCTAAACAGCACGGGCCTTCCCAGCTCCCATCCGCAGCCCATCAAGGCCTCCCGCCTATGAACCGCATCGTCCCGCTGATCCTTGCCGTCGCTCTTTTCATGGAACAGATGGACTCCACCGTCATTGCCACGGCGCTGCCGGCGATCGCGGCGGATCTCAATGTCGGGCCGATCACGTTGAAGCTGGCGCTGACCTCCTATATGGTGGCGCTGGCGGTGTTCATCCCGGTCAGCGGCTGGATGGCCGACAGGTTCGGCGCCAAGAAGATCTTCCGCCTTGCCATCTCCGTCTTCGTCATCGGCTCGATCTTTTGCGCCATCTCGTCCAACCTCGTCGAATTCGTCTTTGCCCGCTTCCTGCAGGGCATGGGCGGCGCGATGATGACGCCGGTCGGCCGTCTCGTGCTGGTGCGTACGACGAAGCGCAGCGATCTGGTTTCAGCCATGGCGCTACTGACCATCCCGGCGCTGGTCGGCCCGCTCACCGGCCCGCCGCTCGGCGGCTTCATCACCACCTATTTCAGCTGGCACTGGATCTTCCTGATCAACGTGCCGGTCGGCATCATCGGCATCTGGCTTGCAACGATCTTCCTGCCGGAGGTCGAGGCGACGGCGCCGCCGAGGCTCGATTTCACCGGTTTCGTGCTCACCTCGCTTACGGCCGCCGGCGTCGTCTTCGGTCTGTCGGTGGTCAGCCTGCCGGCCCTGCCCCCGATCATCGGCGTCACCGCCACCGTGATCGGCCTTATCTGCGGCTTCCTTTATATCAGCCATGCCAAACGCCACCCGGCGCCGATCCTCAACCTCAACCTGTTCAAAAACCCGACCTTCCGGGCCTCGACCTTGGGCGGCACGCTCTTTCGGATCTGCGTCGGCGCCATGCCCTTCCTGACGCCGCTGATGCTGCAGCTCGGCTTCGGGCTGACGCCATTCCAATCCGGCCTGATCACCTTTGCCGGAGCGATCGGGGCGATCACCACCAAATTCATGGCAAAGCGCGTTTTCGCGGCCGCCGGCTTCCGCACGACACTGCTTTGCGCCGCCATGGTGACGACCCTCGTGACCATCGTCACCGGCCTGTTCACGCCGGCAACGCCGCATCTGGCCATCATCGGCGTGCTGCTGCTCGGCGGCTTCTCCCGCTCCTTCATGTTCACCGGCGTCAATGCGCTTGCCTTTGCCGACATCGATGATGCCGAAGCCAGCCAAGCGACATCGATGAGCTCGGTGATGCAGCAGGTCAGCCTGGCGCTCGGCGTTGCGGTCGCAGCCGCAATCCTGGAAAGCTCGATCTATATCAGGGGTGAAGCGTTGCAGGTCGCCGATTTCCACCTCGCCTTCTACATCATCGCCGGACTGACGGTCATTGCGACCATTCCCTTCATCCGGATGGATCGCAATGCCGGCGCGCTCGTTTCCGGCCACCGCGCAAAGCTGGTGACGGCGTCGACGATCGAAGCCGAGCAGCCGGCGGTGAAATAGGCTCCGAGTGCTACAGCCTCCTTTGCGCGTCTGAAAAGACGCGCGGCGCTGTCGTCTATTCAGGGTTTTCGCAGACGGCAGAGAGCTTGTTGCCGTCGAGATCGCGCACATAAGCGGCATAGAAATGGGCGTGGTAGGAGCGCAGGCCCGGCCCGCCTTCATCGACGGCGCCTGCCGCCATCGCCGCCACATGGAAGGCGTCGACATCGGCTCGGCGTTCGGCTGCAAAGGCGACCATGGCGCCATTGCCAGACGTCGCCCGGCGGCAATTGAACGGCGTCACCACCCAGAAGCGGCAGCGCGTATCGCTCTCGGCGGAATAGCCGATTTCCTCTTCCGAATAATGCTGGCGGCGATAGCCGAGCAGAGGCAGCACGGCATCATAAAAATGTCCTGCGCGATAAAGATCGTTGGTTCCGAGCGTGACGTAAAGAAGCATGGGACCAGCAGCTCAGCTCTTGAGATCGTCATCATCGGCCGAGACCAGCCCAAGATCAAGCCTGCTCTGCGTCACCTTCGGCCTTGCGTCCCTTGAAGCCCTTGGCGAGCAGGAACATCTCGACCGATTCGGCACGCGAGGCGTTCGGCTTGACATGGACGACCTGGCGGAAATTCTGCTTCAGCATGGCGAGCAGCTCACGCTCGGTGCCGCCCTGGAAGGTCTTGGTAAGGAAATGTCCGCCTTCCCCCAGCACCTCAACGGCAAATTGGGCCGCGACTTCGCAGAGATGCATGGTGCGCAGATGGTCGGTGCGGTGGTGGCCGGTGGTCGGTGCTGCCATATCGGAGAAGACGAGATCTGGCGTGCCGCCGACCGCCTCCAGCAGCTTTTCCGGCGCCGTCGGATCGAGGAAATCGAGCTGCAGGATCTTGACGCCGGGCAGCTGGGCCATTTCGAGAAAATCGATCGCGGCCACACGGATATCCTCATCCGTCGAGCCGGTGACCTTGGCAGCGATCTGCGACCAGCTGCCGGGTGCAGCACCCAGATCGATGATGCGCTTGGCGCCGCGCAGGATATGGTGCTTCTCGTCGATCTCCAAAAGCTTGAAGGCGGCGCGGGCGCGATAGCCTTCCAGCTGGGCGCGCTGGACATAGGGATCGTTGATGTGGCGCTGCAGCCATTGGCGCGAGGAGGCCTTCATCTTCTTGTTCTTGACGCGCTGGCCGAGCTTGCGGCCGGTGCGGTTTCCCGCGATCGGTGCTTTGGTCATGCCTTTTCCTTATCTAGAGCATGATGCCGAAAAGTGTGCGCGGTTTTCGGACGACATCATGCTCTAACTCTTTGATTCATATCCGGATTCAGATTTCAGGTCGGCCTGAAATCATCCGGATCTGGCCCGCTGGCCGCGGCGGTTGCGATTACGCCGCCACACGCCGTCATCGGCCATCATGTCGGTGAGCAGGCCTTCCCTCAAGCCGCGATCGGCCACGCGCATGCGCGGGCTCGGCCAGCGGCGGCGGATCGCCTCCAGGATTGCGCAGCCGGCAAGCACCAGATCGGCCCGATCGGGCCCGATGCAGGGATTGGCGGCGCGGCTTTCGAAATTCCAGGAGAGCAGTTTTGCCTGCATGGCGGAGACCTCGTCATCGGACAGCCAGATGCCATCGACCTTGCGCCGGTCATAACGCGGCAGGTCGAGATGGACGCCGGCAAGCGTCGTCACCGTGCCTGATGTGCCGATCAGATGGAAGTCGCCGGCCTGGGCAACCTCGATCTCCGGGCAATCGAAACCTTCGAGCATGCCGCCGACTTCGCGGACCATGCCTTCGAAGGCCTCCGGCGTGACGTCGCGCCCGCCATGACGCTCCGACAACGTCACGACGCCGACCGGCAGCGAGGTCCAGTGAGTGATGTGATTGGCCAACCGGCTGAAACGAATGTCACCGATGCGGATGACGGCGATCTCCGACGAGCCGCCGCCGATATCGAAGAGCACGACGGAGCGTGTCTCACGCCCGACCAGCGAAGAGCAGCCGGAGACGGCCAGCCGTGCTTCGGTCTCGCGATCGATAATCTCCAGCGCGAGGCCGGTTTCGGCAACGACGCGGCTGAGGAACTCCTCACCATTGACCGCCTGGCGGCAGGCTTCGGTGGCGATCAGCCGCATGCGGCGGATCTCGCGGTTTCTGAGTTTGGAGGCGCAGATCCTCAGCGCTTCGACTGCCCTCTCCATCGCCTCGTCGGACAGACGGCCGCTGGCCGCAAGGCCCTCGCCAAGGCGTACGATGCGAGAGAACGCGTCGACCACCCGGAATTGCCCCGGGCGGGTCGGCTGGGCGATGAGCAGACGGCAATTGTTGGTGCCAAGGTCGAGAGCGGCGTAGAGTTCGTCCGGCCATGCATGTTCGCCGGCCTGGCGATCGCCCTGAAACCCGGGATGGCCGTGACTATCCTGGCGGCCCTTGCGGTTGGCGGCTGTGCTGTTCTGTGTTTCGCGCGGAACTGCAATGCGCAGCGTCTCATCCGCACGGCTTTCCTGTTGCGGGGCACTTGATGGTTTTGCCGACGTCAGCGGCCGGCCCTGAAGACCGCGCTTGCCGCGATGTTTGCGGCGGTTGCGCCGGCTCGGCGTCTGCTCGCCTTCGGACCGAGCAGCACTGTCCACCGCTTGGGTCTGCTCCATCGGATGGGCATGTGGGGAACCGTCCTGCGGCGCGCCATGGCCGCCACGACGGCGACGCTTTCGCTTGCGGGCCGGATTGCCGGCCGCATCTTCCATCGGGCGCGCAGGCTGTCCGGCACCGCCGGTAGGCTCATGCGAAGCGGGATGAGCCGCGCTGCGGGAATGCCCGCCACGCTTGCCCTTGCGGCGCCTGGACTTCTTGCCGTCCTTGCGCCCTTCCGCCGACGCCCCGTCAAATTGCGGCTTTGCGCCGCCTTCGGGGTCTTCCACGTTGTTTTTCCACCGCGCCGCGCAAGTTCTGAGATATGCAGCAGGCGCTCATTTGATTTTTGCGTTGCGGCAAGAATATCAGCGCCCGCAGAAATCGCCAAATTCTTTTTTGAACCGCGATTTGGAGCAGTTTCGCCTTTCTTAGGGAACACCGATTTTTTTCAGAACGGGTATTTGCAATCCACCGGCTTTTGGTTATAAGCGCCGCACAGCAGCCAAGCCATGCTTCGGCGGCAACTGCTGGGGAATAGTTCAATGGTAGAACGACGGACTCTGACTCCGTTAATCTTGGTTCGAGTCCAGGTTCCCCAGCCAATTTTTAGACCTATCCCTTTCTGTTTAATAGCTGCGATCCCACAAGAGAAAAAGTGACGTCTTTGCAGTTACTTGGCGCGGTTTCGCGTCAAGTACCATGTGACGTTCTCCAGATCCCAAGGATGCTTAGAGCTCTCTATAAGACGGCTGGGGACCCTATTCGAGTGCCTCAAGCCCTGACCAACGACGGCGTTGGGGCCGACAGTGGAACGGCCGTTTTTTAGATCGTAGCGCTGAAAGCCGACCTTTGTATTCAGCGTAGTGGGCCGACTGAAGGGACGACGAACGGAGCGACAGCCCCTACTTTACCGTGATGGCAATACCGCTGAGATCGGCGTTGACTTGCAGGCCTACCTGCTTGCCGGAGAGTTCGAGTTGGGCGCCCTTGTCATTGGTCATGACGATCACCTGGGCCCCTTTGCCGAGCGCGCCGCCACCGCCCGCCGCACCGTAGACCCCCGTCACATCTCGGGCGCGGCGAATATGGCGAACGGTACCATGAAAATAGGTCTTAGAAGCCCCGAAGGCGAGGCCGCCCGAGATGCCGCCGACAGAGACGGGATAGCGGCGACCATGGAAGGTCAGCGTGCCCTCGCCTCCAGAACCACCCACAAAGAAGGCAGCCTTGTAGACCGAGAAGCTGATCGTACCGCCGTCGGCATGCGCGGAGCCGGCAAAGCTGATTCCTGCTGCAGCGATAACCGCAGCCGCGACTGAACGAAATCTGGACGAAATCTTCACGATGCGAGTCTCCTCAAAATCGAGGCTTACCCAGCCAAGAGGGCACGTCTGCGTTATGCCAAAGTTACAGTCTGAAACAGTCTCGCCCGCCATTAGTTCCAAGCACGCGGCCAGAATCCGGCTGGGAGAGGGCCGCCACGAAACGAGGCTGGTGGCAAACATAGCCTCGGTGGCAGGGCCGGTGGCCACGCTCGGCTGACTCATCTAGAGCACGAAAGCGAGGGATGCGCAAAGCTGTAAACATTTCACAACCCACAACCTTTGACGGCGTTGCTGAGATGCGCTCGGAGGCGCGTCGCGGCGCCACGTACAGCGCGGTCACAGCAGATGTCTGCTTCCGGGCAAGGTCAAGATCGACTTCTACGGCCGACATGAGGCGCAAAGCGGAAATCATTTCCGCTTTCGGCCCAGAGTGGACACCTGTAGCAGGTATGACTTGCTACAGGATCGCGGAACGTCTACGACAACATTATATACAGATGCACTGTATATAATGTTGTCGTTTGTGCGAAGGATCAATCATGTCTACCGACCGCAAAGAGGTGGTTCGCCGCTTCAACATCGAGGTCATTCAAAATGGGAGCGAAACAGAATTTCATGCCTTGATGGCTCCCCACTTTGTGAATCACGCCGCGCCGCAGGGAATGCCGAACGGCCCGGAAAGCATGTGGCACACCTTCCAAAATATTCTTCGTCCGGCTCTATCGAACCTGGAGGTAACGATCCATGACCAGATCGCCGAGGGAGATAAGGTCACAACTCGAAAGACGATAAGCGGAGTTCATACCGGTACTTTGCTGGGCGTTCCGGCGACGGGACGGGACGTTTCCATTAGCGTTATAGATATTGTGCGAGTTCAGGACGGCAAATATGCTGAGCATTGGGGCGTGAACACCTTGCCCAACGTGCTCGCTGCATTGTCCAAGGCTTGATGCGAAGAGCTAGCACAGCCGTTCGATAACACGGATTGCGGCTTCGAGCGTTCGTCTGTCCTTGCCGGACAGGCGTTCCTCGATCAAGTTGGCAATCTGCGACGTTCGGGCTTCGCGGGCGCGGGATAGTACCTCCTTTCCCTTCTCGGTGATTGAAAGAAGCTGGCTGCGCCCGTCCGCTGGATTTGGTGTCTTGCTGATCAATCCATCAGATTCCAACTGAGCGGTAACCAGCCGCATGCTCTGATGCCTGACGTTGCGGCGGCCTGCGAGTTCGGCGACACTAAGCGACCCCGCCCGATCCAGAAGCGACAGCGTTTCCGACTGCGAGGTTGTCGGTGTATTTGCTTGCGTCTTCAGGCCGCGAACGAATCTGCCGAGCGTGACACGAAGTTTTTCCGCAAGCGCTAGCGCATCGGTATCTTTTTCGGAGTTGGCTTCTTCGCTGGTCAATTTCTTTTTCCGCCTAAGCTGAACGCTCTGAACCTTTCCATAGAACGAGAAAACTAGAAGAGAAATAGCCTCGGCACTTGTGACCGCTTCTGGCGCACAAGCGACGTGACGCCGCTCCCCATGACCACGTCTGCTTTCGGGCAGGAGCGACGGCTGCCTCTATGACCGAGATGAAGGCGCGAGGCCGACGTTCAGCGAGCTGATCTTCTATTTCCGATTGGGCGCCATTGCGAAAGTGAGCGATGCTCGCCTTGAGGAGGATCGAACCGCCGGCCTGTGGATCGGGTTTTTCATGCGACGTTGTGGCAAACGATCTGTGCCTTCGATCGCGGGATCCCCTTCCCTCTGGATCCGCCCGTTGATCGATGTCGGCAGTTCGCCATCTAAATCACCAAATGTGAGTCAGAGCCAACTTTCCACGCCGAAAGGCACTGCGGGCGCGGGAGATGCCAAGTTTCTCCGGCATTACAGCGAGGAAGGGAATTGCTGGCTTCCTCTTTTGGTGGCCTGGCCATTGGCTGCTGATGAGCACGTATCGTTGTGGACCTCAACGTCCAATGCAAACCACCAACGGCCCGGCCTGTCCCACAGAACGCAACCACTCGATCACGAAATCGCGAGCATGTAACGAATCTCGATCTTGCTGCGTAGACCCTTTCGAGTGCGCGTAGAGAAGCATTAGGGAGCAGAGAAATGAAGCAGCTCAAATCGATTTTCATTGCAGGCCTTGCGCTACCGTCAGTCGCCGGCTTTGCAGATCTGGCGACCGCCGCCAATCGCGCGCCGACGGTGGTGGAACTATTTACCAGCCAAGGCTGCTCGTCTTGTCCGCCGGCAAACGCCAACCTGATAAAGTTGAGCCACCGCGAGGATGTCCTCACCTTGAGCTTTGCAGTGACTTATTGGGACTATCTCGGATGGAAAGACAGTTTTGGAAAGCGAGAATTCACGGATCGCCAGGCCGATTATGAGCCCCGCCTTCGCCAATCCGGATCCTACACGCCGCAGATGGTTGTCAACGGGACAACAACGACTGTTGGAAACGAATTATCCGAAATCAATCGACTGATTTCGGGCGCAATGCCACTGACGTCTCCATCGCTATCTCTCGGCAAGAATGAGGTTTCGGTGGGCAGCGGCCCTTCCCCGAAGTCAGAGGCTGACATCTGGCTTGTCCGCTACGATCCCAATCTCGTCGAGGTGCCTGTGGCGCGCGGTGAAAACAGCGGCACAACGTTGCCGCATATCCACGTCGTTCATGATCTCGTGCGTCTTGGCGGTTGGAATGGCCAACCAACTTCCCACCGGTTCGCGCCGGAACCCGGCCGATTGAAGACCGCCATCCTCGTTCAAGGCGATCATGGAGGGACAATCCTATCGGCGACGACCGACTGAAGACTGACTTATGCAAAATCCACCCTAATTAGAAATATGTACCAGGAAAAGAAAATCCATTCTAATCGTGATTATGCCCGTGTATTTGGACTTCGATTTATAAATCCGGGAAAATTAAGGCTGTAAAAAAGCCATTTTTCTTTTGTTACTATTATATCGATGGATTAATATTTTGTATTTCGTTTATTTCTCATGAACGGTTACCTCATTGCTTTCTATATGCAGAATTAACCGCACCGCAAAGGAGAATACCATGTTCAAGTCAGCCCTTGCCGCCGCAGTTCTAATGACGGCTGCGACCCTTCCCGCCCATTCGGCCACAATGGCGATGTCCAAGTGTGACGACGCCTCGATGATGTCCCTGCACAAGAAGATCGATGGCATGACCGACATGAAGATGAAGAAGTCGGCCATGAGCGAGATGATGATGGCCGAGTCCTCAATGAAGGCGCACAAGATGAAGTCGTGCAGCATGCACATGGACAAGGCCATGAAGAGCATGGGCGCCATGTAAATTCCGAAAACCACGAGCGACAGGGACTCATTCGTTCCGCGTCCGTCGACATCAGACGCGTCCGATGGAACGATTGGGCGCTTGATCCTCGTGACTTTTGATCAAACGCCATGTCCAGGGCCGCTTGAGGCAAAGAAGACCGCCGACCTCTATTTCGACAGCAAGATCGACCGATGGTACGTCAAACAGGATAAGACCGGGCCGTATTCGTGATGAACGTTAAAACGTCCGAAGAAGCTCATGCGCTATTGGACAATCTTCCGATGGGCGTCGCGGGCGTTATGAAGTTCGAGATGATACCGCTTGGCCCCATCAGCCCGCTCCGCATGATCATGACAAATCCGGAGACGTGACCGATGGCGTTCTACACCAAGGAAACCCTCCATGAAGGCGTTCTGAATCGGTTTGCCCGGTGCAATGTAGTGCAAATCCATGCTACGGTAGCGAGTTCACCAACAACGCGATCCTGAGGTACGAGCCGAACCAGACGGGCCTGATCTTGTTATAACCGAATTCCATGTCGGCTCGTACGCAGTCATGGAACGAATGTCTGCATCGCCTATAGGTGCAAAGTTGCTGGATCTCTTTCGCCTACGCCGCAGACCGCGCGGCTATTGCATACGGGCGGGCGTGAGCCCGGCTCTGTGAACGAGCATGAAGTGGTGCGAACGTTTCAGTGTGCGGTGCCTGGTTTCTCGTTTGCCCTCACAATGGCGTCCGCTTCCTTGCCGTATAGTTCCTCGAAGTGATCGAAGGTCTTGGAAAAATGACCAATGCCCTGCGTCGCCGAGCGCAGCGCCCGCGCCAGATCGTTAAGTGCGCCGCCCGGAACGAGCGCCCGAAAGATGTCCCATCCCTTGGCGGTTTCATCACGGTCGAAGCCGAGAACCTGACCATTGAGAGCGGCGACGATCTGGACAAGGCTGCCTGAATAGACCGACGGGATGTGGAACTCGCTGCGGAAGACCGGCTGCATCAAGACGGTCGATCCTTCGGAAAGCGCCTGTCGCACCCCCATTTTCGACGCAGTCCGGAAGGCGTGTTCCGAACTGTCGACGGTATGGTGCTGACCATCTAACAGCGTTACGCCGACATCGATGACTTCGAAGCCCCGCGGTCCTTTCTCCATCGCTTCGCGCGCGCCCGCTTCGACGGCGGGGATGTAATTGCGCGGAACGGCGCCGCCCTTGATGGTTTCGCCAAAGGTGAAGCCCTGGCCGCGCTCGTTGGGGTGAATGCTCAACTTCACATCCGCGAATTGCCCGGCACCGCCGGTCTGTTTGCGATGGCGGTAATGAACCTCCGATGGTTTCGTGATCGTCTCGCGGTAGATTGGGCTGGGCGTTCGGTCGGTCACGGAGATATGAAAGACATCGGACAGCGTTCGGCAGAGATCACGCAGATGCATCGGCCCTTGGGCGCGGACGAGTTGAGCGCCCGTGCCTTCCTCCTGCAAGACTTTCAGACCGCGATCCGTCTCGGAAAGTTTCGCCAGCGTTGCGGAAAGTTTGTTTTCATCGCGCTCGCTGCCCGGAATTAGGATCCTTTCAAGCATCGGCGTGGGTGGTTCCGTCCACTCAGGCGGGGCGACCACCGCGCCGGAGGTCAACAGCGAAGGGACGGGCAGGTGGTCGGACTTGACCGTCGCGAAGACATCCCCCGGCGCAGGCAGAACCGCCGAATTGGACCGCCCGTTTGCGAGATTTTGTACGGCGCCGAGGCTGGAGCCGCCCAGTGATGCGCCTTGCCGCAGTCCCTCGCCAAGTGCGCGCACGAGCACCGTCTTGCCGACATTCTGGCGATGATAGGCATGGAAGCTTACGGCCACCAGCTTGCCTTCATCGACAGTTCCCATATGAGCGAGACGCTGCCGAAGAACCCCTACCGGCGGCGCCTCGTGGCGGAGCGCCTTCATCAGCCTCGTCATGCCGTTGCCGTGACTTGCAGCACCGATCAGGACCGGGATAATTCTGTTTTCCCTGAGAACCCGTGATGAAATGGCATAGAGCGCATCACTGGATGGCTCGTGGTCCTCGATCAGTTCCTCGAGAAGCCAGTCATCAAATTCGCACAGTTGTTCCAGGAGCTCGGTGCGCGCCTCGTGCTCGCGTTCGGCAGTGCTTTCGGGGATTGCGATCAGCGCCGACGTCTGGCCTTCCCGGTATCGCCACGCCCGTTCCGAAATCAGATCGCAACTGCCAATGATCCTGTCCCCCTCGCGGATCGGGATCTGGCGAAGCAAAAGGATGTGGTTGGCGTAGTCTTGAAGCGCGGCGATCACGTCCCTCAACCGCCCTATCGGCTCGTCCATCCGGTTGACGAAGAGGATGCAAGGCGTCCCCGAGGCTTCGATTATCCGCAGATAGGGCGCGGCGAGCACAGCCTGCGCGGGTGCCGATGAAACGCACAGTATGCAGGCGTCGCTGGCAAGAAGTGCGTGCTGCGCATGCGCCAACGCTTCGTTGGGGCCTGGCGCATCCAGTGCACACCACGCCTCGTTTCCGAAGGTGAATTCTGTGAGGTTCAATCCATAAGGGGAGCTGGATTTTCTCGGCGTCCCCTCCAGGGAGCCGAGTTTTTCCACGACTGTCGATTTTCCGGTCTGCGAGGGTCCAAGCACGGTAAAGCAGCGCATCGGCCTTCCTCCAACTGCCATAAACACAATTTTCAGCCATCATAGGATGCCCTGAACCGCTGCAAGGCGCCAGAGGTGGTTCAGTTTCACAACGCTTTGACTTAGACTTGCATTTGAGGCTGATCCATTCAGTGGCTGAGAACGCATTGACGAATTTGCGATATCGGCGTCTCCGCAGGGTCGCGATGAAATGCAAAGTTGGGTGAAATCTCGACACGAATGGACATCACGGAGCCGGCAGCCTAGGCTCAAATAAGTCAATCATTCTAAGGTTCAGCGATCTCGTTGCAAGCATGGCGGCGAGATGAACCTTCCGAACGCGTGCGGCACGTTTGGTCAGGTGCGCAAGTTGCAATGAATGGCATTTTTTGGGGTCAAGCAGATCTGCGCGACTGGGATCAATTATTCGATGCCGACCCACGACCTCCCTCCCATCGTCGCAGAGGACAGTCCGCCGGCTGCCCATGCTAGATGATCATCGCGTCGAGCGGGAGCGTGAACCCGGTTGCCAACAGAGGCCGATCATCATGACTAACGTGCGTATCCCGGGTAACGTTCTCGTAGCCGTCATGATCGCCTGCGTTGGCACGT
>NZ_JABDWE010000025.1:0-87508 GCF_019685125.1 Rhizobium sp. NZLR10
AATAAGCCGATATGGCCAGAAAACCCGCCTCAATCGGCCAAAATCCCACCGCACGACAGCCAGTCTGTAAAAAAATCAGACCCACAGCAAGCAACTGCGCCAACGCAGAGCGAATTTCAGCAGCCTGCTAGTTGTTCTCATGGCCGGACCTCCCGGTTGCGGGCAATCGACCGGATATAGAAGATGCCGAAGACCAGGCAGAAGGCGAATGTGATGACGGCCTGGGTCATGGCGTTCAGCGGGTCGTTCATGTCGGCGAAGGTGCGCTGCATGAACGGCCCCATCATCTCCGGCGATGCCGGGCCGAGCACATAGGGAAGGGTGAAGGCGGAAAAGATGCCGAGCACCGCAAAGGAAGCAGTGACCAGCAGGGAATTGCCCATGCGCGGCAGAATGATCGAGACGAAGACCCGAAGCGGCCCTGCGCCGACGTCGCGGGCGGCCTCGATGGCGCTGTTCGAAACCGAGGAGAGGCCGGCCGTCAGCATCAGCACCGTCAACGGAAGATTGTCCCAAACGAGGCCGATCACCGGTCCCCACGGCGTCAGATAGGGCGTGCGCAGCTTGGGCAGGCCGACGGCGTTCAGCAACAGGTCGACGGTGCCGTTCGGCCCGATGGTCCTGATCAGCGCATAAGCAAGAATGATTGACGGCACGAACATCGGGAAGATCGCAAGAGCCTGCACGTAGGCAGCAAGGCGACCTTGCGAGAAGCGAAGGTAAAGCGCGATCGGAAGGCCGATCGCCAGAAGCAGAATGCCACAGACGGCGGTGGTCCACAGCGTCAGCCATAGATTGCCGAGGCTGTAGCCATCGGAAAAGAAGAAGCGGTAGGAGGCGAGCGAGAACTCCGTCGCGCCCTCAGGGCCTCGAACCAAAATCGTGCCGACGACCGCCGAAAAGATCGGGAAGATGATCAGCCATCCAACCAGGAAGACCGGCAGCGCAACGAGGAGGAGCCCGAGGAAGCTCCTCCTGTCGATAGATTGGTGACGGCGCGGTGCCGCCAGCGCGGTATCGGCGGACATCAGGTGCGGCTGATGCCCGGCGCGACGTTGCGATACCAGCCGTCGTTGATCGCCTTTTCCCAATCGCCGCTCGGGAAGGTGGGGATGGTCGACGGAATGACGTCAGCATATTTCTTGCGCAGATCGTCGGAGATATGGTCCCAGGAGATGGCAGGGAAGCCGCCGATCTGGGTGATGATCGCTTCCTGCATTTCCTTTGTCAGCATGAACGCGGCAAGCTTCAGCGCCGCATCCTTGTTGGCGCCGTTCGAGAACACCGTGATGCTGGAGAAGCCGCCGCAAAGGGCGAGATCGCCAAGCTGCACCAGGCCGGTCGTCTCGGGCAGTACGCCCTGCGAGATCGCCTGCAGCACCTGGTCCGACCAGACCGGCACCATGGTGACGACACCCTGGGCAAGCAGCTGGATCGACTGGGTATTGCCTGATGTATAGGCGCCCTTGTCGTAGAGCGAAGGGGCGAGATCGTTGAGCAGCTTCCAGGCCGGCGTCAGCGCCTTGGTGCCGTAGTCCACGGTGAAATTGTCGACCTTGAATTTCTTCGGATCGCGGCCGTTCACCTCATGAATTGCGCGGCGAACGAAGTTGCTGCCCGAACCGCCCTTGTCGGGTCTGTTGTAGATGAACTGGCCCGGGTGGGCCTTGATCCAGGTCGTGAGCTGATCCCAGCTTTTTGGGGCATCCTTCGGGTCGAGCTTGGCCGTGTCGTAGGCGAGCAGCACCTGCGAGC
Source organism: Rhizobium sp. NZLR10 (assembly GCF_019685125.1). Taxonomy (NCBI): domain Bacteria; kingdom Pseudomonadati; phylum Pseudomonadota; class Alphaproteobacteria; order Hyphomicrobiales; family Rhizobiaceae; genus Rhizobium; species Rhizobium sp. NZLR10. Next base: position 1,756 of record NZ_JABDWE010000025.1, read on the forward strand.
CGCGATAGGGAAGCGAGTAGGGGGTATCGAAGGCCAGTGGATTGATGTGGTCGTAGCCTTCGATGTTTTCGGCTGACAATTTCACCCAGAGGCCGGCATCGATACCACCCGCCGGCAAACGCGGATCGAACTGCTCGAAAAGGTCAGCCTGCGGATCGGTCTTCGTCTTCAGCGCTGCGAGCGCGCGGTCGGCGATGGCGCGCAGGCCGTTATTATCGCCGGCATCGGTCACCTTCAGCGGGAGTTCGGGATGCGCCTTTTCGAAGGCAGGGCGGATGATGTTGTTCCAGAGGTCGACGATATTGGCATCCGAACCGCTATAGAGGTCGATCGTGCCGACTGCCGCCGATGCGAAGCGCGGGAGAGCCAGAAGACCCGCCGCAGCCGACGATGTGATCAGAAATTCACGCCTATTCATAACCGTCTCCATCAGGTGTCGAGGCTCTGCCTCGGCGGATTGTCGGAGGCCTTGCTAGCGCCGGCGCGTAACATCGACATGACAGGACCAGGCTGTTCGAAAGGAAATTGCACAGCTGTGCTTATTTCCGCTGTGTGGAAATCGCGGGCCGGAGATACTATCTCTTGGCAAACAAGGAGACATCCAATGACCGAAGAACGTGCAGTGCTCGCCGGTGGCTGCTTCTGGGGCATGCAGGACCTCATCCGCCGGTACAAGGGCGTGATTTCGACCCGGGTCGGCTATTCCGGCGGCGACGTGCCGAATGCCACCTATCGCAACCACGGAAACCACGCCGAGGCGATCGAGATCATCTTCGATCCCGCAAGGATCAGCTATCGCGAAATCCTCGAATTTTTCTTCCAGATCCATGACCCGAGCACGCGCAACCGCCAGGGTAATGACGTCGGCGCGAGCTACCGCTCGGCGATCTTCTACGCCAGCCCCGAGCAGGAGCGTGTTGCCAAGGATACGATCGCCGATGTCGACGCATCCGGCCTCTGGCCCGGCAAGGTCGTCACCGAGGTCGTGCCGGTGAGCGATTTCTGGGAGGCCGAGCCCGAGCATCAGGATTATCTGGAGCGGATACCAAACGGCTACACCTGCCATTTCGTCCGGCCAGGCTGGAAGCTGCCGGTCCGCCAGAAGATCGCCTGACGCTTTTACATACATGCCGGCATCAGAGCCGGCATGTATGAGGCGACGTCTTCCATCTATCATCGCGCAGTTGGGCCGGAGCGCCACCCGCCGCATCACCTTCCTCGACGAGCAGCAGGCCAAGCGCGAAAACCGCTCCATCGATGACGTCGTCGCCGAAAGCACTGGCAGCATTCCGCTCGGCCGTTATGGCCGGCCGGAAGAATATGGCAATTTCGTCGCCTTCCTGGCGAGCGAGCCTGCCTCCTATCTGACCGGATCGGTGATCCTCGTCGATGGCGGCATGATCCAGAGCATCTGACAGAAACCGGATTGGACACGAGAACCGATGGCCCTTAGCACTGAAGCGATTGCAACACTCAAGGCCGTCTCGACGGCGACATTGACGACCGTTCTTCTAAAGAAAGGCTTGCGCAATGTCTGGATCCGCGGCGCCGTTCCGTTAAAGCCCGGCCAGCCGCGCATCGTCGGCCCGGCCTTCACGCTCCGCTTCGTTCCGGCCCGCGAGGATCTGGCGACGCCGGCATCCTGGGCCTCGCCGATCTCGACGCGCGCCGCGATCGAGGCGATGCCGGAAGGCTGCGTCGCCGTCGTCGACGCGATGGGCGTGACCGATGCCGGCATCTTCGGCGATATCCTCTGCGCCCGCATGCAGAAGCGGGGTGTTGCCGCACTTGTCACCGACGGCGTGGTGCGCGATCTTGCCGGCGTGCTCGACACCGACCTGCCGGTCTGGTGCCGCGGCGTCGCGGCACCTCCCTCGGTTGCCGGCCTCACCTTCGTCGCCTGGCAGCAACCGATCGGTTGCGGCGGCGTCGCGGTCTTTCCCGATGACATCATCGTCGTCGACCAGGACGGCGCGGTGCTGATCCCGGCCGATTTGCTCGAGGCTGTGCTGGCGGAAGCCCTGGAACAGGAGCGCATGGAAGCCTGGATCATGACCAGGATCGATGACGGCGTGCCGCTGCCCGGCCTCTATCCGATGAACGCCGAAACCAAGGCGCTCTACGAGGCTTCGAAGAAATAATCTCCAAGCCAGTGCGAATGGAAAGGGGTCGCTGCCTCGCGACCCCTTTTTTGTTTTGGCGCAGACAGAAGTCTGCTCCGGTAAGCCGCCCCCGCACTTCAATAACGCGGCGCGTAATCCAAACCGCCGTCGATCCGTGCCGGGCGCCCGTCCAGGAAAAGCTCGCCGATGCGCGGCGCCGAGCGGGCGATGACCTTGCCGCGACGGATCACCGCCAGCCGGTTCGGCTTCAGCCGCAGCGCTTCCAGCGTGTCGCTCGCCTGGAGGATGACGAGGTCGGCGTTACATCCCTTTTCCAGGCCGTAACCTGCAAGCCCCATCGTCTTTGCCGAATTGACCGTCAATGCGTCGAAAATCCTCTTCTTGTCGTCGATGCCGGCCATCTGCGCGACATGGATCGCCATATGGCCGACCTCCAGCATGTCGCCCGACCCCATCGAATACCAGGGATCCATGACGCAATCGTGCCCGAAGGAGACGTTGAGCCCCGCATCCATCAATTCCCTAACGCGGGTCATGCCGCGGCGTTTCGGATAGGTGTCGTGGCGGCCCTGCAGCATGATGTTGATCAGCGGATTGGGGATGACGTGGATCTCGGCCTCCGCCATCAGCGGGATGAGCTTGGAGACATAATAATTGTCCATCGAGTGCATCGAGGTCAGATGCGAGCCGGCGACGCGCCCTTTGAGCCCGAAGCGGATGGTTTCCGCAGCCAACGTCTCGATATGGCGCGAGAGCGGATCGTCGGTTTCGTCGCAATGCATATCGACTGGCAGGCCGCGGTCGGCAGCGATGCGGCAGAGCGCCTCGACCGAGGCCGTACCTTCGCCCATCGTCCGTTCGAAGTGGGGAATGCCGCCGACGAGGTCGACGCCCATGTCGAGGGCGCGGTTGAGAGTGTCGATCGCGCCGGGTGAGCGGTAATAGCCATCCTGAGGAAAAGCGACCAATTGCAGATCGATATAGGGCGCGACCTTTTCGCGAACCTCGATCATCGCCTCGACGGTCACCAGTCTGGGATCGCTGGTGTCGACGTGGCTGCGAATGAAGAGCAGCCCCTGCGTGACCGCCAGGTCGCAATAGCGCAACGCACGATCGACCAGCTCTTCTTTTGTCACGATCGGGCGCAACTCTCCCCAGAGCGCGATTCCTTCAAGCAGCGTGCCGGATACATTCATGCGCGGCAGGCCAAGCGACAGGGTGGCGTCCATATGGAAATGCGGGTCGACGAAGGGCGGGCTGACCAGCCGACCTGTCGCGTCGATCTCTTCCCCCGCCTGCGCCTGGAGATTGCGCTCGACAACGACGATCTTGCCGCCCTGGATGCCGATATCGATATTCTTTGAGCCATCGGGGAGATTTGCATTTCTGACGATCAAATCGAACATCGGAACCTCATTGGATGTGGGCGGTTTCAGCGTTCGCCGCGTCGATAGGGCTGCATCAGCGCCTGCGGCACGCGGGCGCGGCGGGCCATGACGGCAAGAGCGGCAATGGAAAGGATATAGGGGGTCATCAGGAAAAGCTGATAGGGCATGAGCCCACTCAGCGCGGTTTGCAGCCGAAGCTGAAAAGCGTCGAAGAAGGCGAAGAGCAGGGCGCCGAAAAGCGCGCGACCGGGGCGCCAGGAGGCGAACACGACGAGGGCGATGCAGATCCAGCCGCGTCCCTGCACCATCGTCGGGAAGAAACTGTTGAATGCCGACAATGTCAGGAAGGCCCCGCCCATTCCCATCAGCGCGCTTCCGGCAATCACCGCGCCATAGCGCACCTTCATTGGATTGACGCCCTGGGCTTCCGCCGCATGCGGATTTTCGCCGGTCATGCGGATCGCAAGCCCCACCGGTGTGCGGAAGATGATGTAGGCCATCAGCAAGGCGATAATGATCGCGAGATAGGTCGGCGCCGTCTGCGTGAAGAAGGCCGGCCCGATGAAAGGCAGGGTCGAAAGCCCAGGAATGGCGATCGGTTGGAACGGCACGATGGTGGGTGGCGTATTGGCAAGCGGCACGATCAGCCGGAAGACATAATAGCTGAAGCTGGAGGCAAACAGCGTGACGCCGAGACCGGAGACATGCTGGGAGAGGCCGAGCGTCACCGTTAGCGACGCGTGCAGCAGGCCGAAGACGCCGCCGGCTATGCCAGCTATCAGAAGGCCGGTCCAGAGATCGGCGCCGTGATAAACGGAAAGCCAGCCGATCATCGCGCCGAAGGTCATGATGCCTTCGATGCCGAGATTGAGCACGCCGGCCCGTTCGCAGAGCAAGGCGCCAAGCGTGCCGAAAATCAGCGGCGTGGCGATGCGCAGGATTGCCGCCCAGAGCCCTGATGAAGCGATGATGTCGAACAGTTGCATCATCGCCGGATCCTGTATTGGGTGAAGAACAATGCGATCAGCATCGTCAGCAGCGACAACGCCACCGTGACATCGGCGATATAGGTGGGGATGCCAAGGCCTCGGCTCATGCCGTCCGCGCCCACAAACATGGTTGCCGTGAAAATGGCGGCGAAGACGACACCGAGCGGATTGAGGTTGGCGAGCATCGCGACAACAATGCCGGAATAGCCGAAACCCGGCGATAGATCGGTCGTCACGTAGCCCTTGACCCCCATCACCTCGATCGCTCCCGCGAGCCCCGCAAGCCCGCCGGACAGGCAGGCGACTTTCACCAACGTTCTGCCGAGCGGCACGCCGGCGAAGATCGCACCGGTGGGATTGAGGCCGGCGGCGCGCGACTGCATGCCGAACACGGTTCGGGACTGAACAAAATGAACGACGACAGCCAGCCCGATCGCGATCGCAAAGCCGATATGCAGGCGTGAGCGGGCGATCAATTTCGGCAGCATGGCATGATCGCTGACGGATTGCGACTGCGGCCAGCCGAAGGCGAGCGGGTCCTTGAGAACGCCGTCGATCAGCATCGAGACGAAGAGCACGGCGATGAAGTTCAGCAGCAGGCTGGTGACGACCTCATCGACCGAGAAGCGCAGCCTGAGCCAGAGGGGAATGAGAATGAGCACCATGCCGGCAATGGCGCCGATCAGCAGCAGGAGCGGAATGAGAATGGGTGCCGGAAGATCGCCCAACAGTTTCGAACTCGCCGCGGCAACGGCGATGGCGCCGAGATAAAATTGGCCCTCGGCGCCGATATTCCAGAGCCGCGCCCGAAAAGCGACGGCGGCGGCAAGCCCCGTCAGCATCAGCGGCGTTGCTCGCGTCAGTGTTTCGGTCGCCGACAGCCGCGAGCCGAAAGCACCGATCAAGATACGCCAATAGGCATCGAGCACCGGCGCGCCGGCAATGGCGATCAAGATGCCCGCCAGCGCAAGCGCTGCGATCACCGCGATGACGGGCGTGACGATCAGCAGGTACAGCGGACGGTGTTCGCGGCGCTCAAATCGCATGGCTGGTCTCGTGGGTCTCTTGCCATTCGCCGGTCATCATCAGCCCCAGCCTGCGGGCATCGGCGTCTTCGGCCTCGACGGGCGATGATAGGCGGCCACCGACGATCGCCTGTATACGGTCGGCGAGCGCGATCACCTCGTCGAGGTCTTCGGAGATCAGCAGGACGGCGGCGCCCTGCCGGCGGGCTTCGAGCAGGCGCGCGTGCACGGCGGCCACGGCCCCTTCGTCGAGTCCACGTGCGGGCTGCGCGGCGATCAGGATACGCGGCCGCCGATGCAGGTTGCGGCCGAGAATGAGCTTCTGCATATTGCCGCCGGAGAGCACCCGGGTACGGATGGCTGGCCCGCCGCCACGGACATCGAACCCGTCGATGATCTCCCTGGCGAAGGCCATGCCGGCCTTGCGGTTGACAAAACCGAGGCGCGAGAAGGCCGGTGAGGCGAGGCGCTCCAGCACGGCATTTTCCCAGATCGCCATCTCGCCGATCACGCCCTCCTCATTGCGGTCTTCAGGAATGCGGCCGATACCGGCATCGACGACATCGGCGACGCCGAGATCACCGACGGCCTCCCCGAACAGAAGAAGGTCGCCGCCGCTACGCGCCAGCGTGCCGGAAAGAAGGTGCGCCAACGCCGCCTGGCCATTGCCCGAAACGCCGATGATGCCGAGGATCTCGCCCTGGTGCAGCCGAAAGCTGATCGATTTCAACCGATCGATGCCGTCGATGCGCACCGTGACATCGGCGGCTTCAAGCGCAACCGCGCCGGGCGTCGGCGGCTCGCGCACCGGCCGCGTCACGCGGCGGCCGACCATCAGTTCGGCAAGTTCGGCCTTGCTGGTTTCCGACGCCTTGCGTTCGGCGACCATCTTGCCGCCGCGCAGCACGACGATGCGGTCGGCTGCCGCCATCACCTCGTCGAGCTTGTGGGAGATGAAGATCAGCGACAGGCCCTGGCGGGCCATCTCCTTCAAGGTCGTAAACAGCCGTTCGGCCTCGATATTGGTCAGTACCGCCGTCGGCTCGTCGAGGATCAGGATGCGGGCATCGTTATAGAGCGCCTTGAGGATCTCGACGCGTTGCTGCTCGCCGACCGACAAGTCGCCAATACGGGCATCCGGATCGACCTTGAGGCCGAAGCGCTCGGAAATCGCCAGGAGCTTCTTTCGCGCCGCTGATGTTCCCGAGCGCCAGACCCACAGGCTTTCGGTGCCGGTCATGACATTTTCGAGAACGGTCAGATTGGGTGCGAGCGAGAAGTGCTGATGCACCATGCCGACGCCGGCGCGGATCGCCGCCCGCGGCTTGCCCTGCGGCACCTCCAGACCCTCGATCAGAATCCGGCCGGCATCGGGCATGTAATGGCCGAAAAGGATGCTCATCAGCGTGGTCTTGCCGGCGCCGTTTTCGCCGAGCAGAGCGACGACCTCACCCTTGGCAAGCGTCATGGAGATATCGTCATTGGCAAGATTGCCGCCGAAGCGCCTGCTGACGCCGATAATTTCCAGCACAGGTCCGGTCATGACGGCAATCCCGCGACCGGAAAACGGTGCTGCCATCGCGCCTGGGCCTCCAGGCGTGCGGCAAGCGACAGCAGGCGTGGCTCGTGACCCATCGGCGCCATGATCTGCACCGGCAGCGGTATCGCATGCTCATCCTGTCCGAAAGGCAGCGTCAAAGCAGGAAAACCCGAAATATTGGCGAGGCAGGCAAGCGGCGCGAATGCCGTCATCCGCTCGAGATGCAGATCCGTGTCGCCATGATCGGACGGAAAGGAGCCGATCGCAAGAGGTGCAGACGAGAGCATCGGCATCAAGATGCAATCGACCCTGTCGAACAGCGCCCAGAGGTTATGGCTGACCAAGACGGCGTCGTTCAGCGCGCTCCAGAGCATGGTGGCGGGAAGCGACCGTCCGCGCGCCGCGAAAGCCTGCGTCAGAGGCTCGGCCCTGCTTTCATCAAGAGCCGCCGCCTTGATCAGCGCCGCAAGGTTGACGGAGACGATATCGGCGAAGGCGCGGCCGCTTGAAGTGACGCTCCGTTCGAACTCAGCCCAGCTCAGCGGAACGAGCTCGTGTCCGTCGCTCTCAAGAGCACGAGCCGCATCCTCAACGGCTGCGAGCCGATTGCCCTCGGTCGGATAGACCGATCCGGTATCGGCCAGCAGGCCGATCCGCAAACGGCCGTTGCCGATATCGACAGGAGAAGGATCCGGAAATGGCCCTCGTGAACTGCCGCTCAGCCTATCGAATATTCGCGCGGTATCCCGCACCGAGCGGCAAACCGCGAGTTCGCTGGCGATGCCGCCGAGGTGATTGCCGAAGGATGGTCCGCCCGGCATGGCGCCGCGTGTCGGCTTCATTCCGACAAGGCCGCAGCAGGCTGCGGGCACGCGGATCGAGCCGCCGGCATCGGTGGCATGCGCAATGGCGACGATACCGGCGGCAACCGCCGCCGCCGCACCACCGGAAGAGCCGCCTGCGGTTCGTGCCGGATCGAGCGGATTGCGGCAGAGCGGTCCGATCGCCGGTTCGCTGGCAAGCGACAGGCCGAATTCCGGGCTCGTCGTCAGGCCGAACAGGCAGAAGCCGGCGTCGCGGAAACGGGACGCGAGATCGGAATCTGCTTCGCCGCCTTTTCTTTCGAAGAGGCGGGACCCGGCCGCTACCGGCAGGCCGGCGAAAGGCCCGCCAAGATCCTTCGCCAAGGTCGGTACGCCGGCAAAGGGCCTGATGGAAAAGTGTTCGGGCTCACTCCGCCGTTCCCCGTCGCGGGCGTCTGCCGAGGCTCGGCCCATAGCGGCATCGACATAGGCGATCGCGCCGAGCGGCTCCTGCCGTCCGGCTGCCTCAAGAGAAGCCAGCATCGCCTCGGCAGCGCTCAGGCTGCCATGCCTGATCGCTGCCGCCAGGTCGGTTGCATCGCCCTGCATGAGCCGGATTACTTCGGCTCATCCATCATCTTCGGAACTTCGAAGGTGCCGGCCTTGATCTCCGCCCGCTTGGCTTCCATCGCAGCCTCGGCTTCAGCGGGCGCCACACCCTTGACGAAGACGATATCACTGCCGCCTTCCTTCATCAGGCCGTAAGACGTGTAGTTCCTGCCGACCGGCTTTCCGGCAGCGACATCGGCGATCGCAGCGTTCAGGATCGGGCGGAAGTACCACATGGCGTTGGCGAACACCGTATCCGGGTAGCGCGGCGTATAGTCGATCAGCGAACCGACAGACTTGATGCCGCGCTCCTTGGCGGCATCGGCCGTGCCGATACGCTCGCCGAATAGGATGTCGGCGCCGGCATCGATCTGGGCAAGACCGGCTTCCCGCGCCTTCGGCGGGTCGAAGAAGGTGCCGATGAACGAGACGAGGTGCTTGGCGTCGGGATTGACGGCCTTGACGCCCGCCGCGAACGCATTGATCAGCATGTTGACTTCGGGGATCGGAATGGCGCCGACCGAACCAACAACATTCGACTTAGTCATTTTGCCGGCCAGCATGCCGGCAAGATAGGCGCCGTCATGGTTCCAGGTGCCGAAGACGCCGAAATTGTCGCCTGCCTGCTCGCCGCTCGAACCCAGCACGAAAGCGGTGTCGGGATAATCGGCTGCGACCTGCCTGGCCTCTTTCTCCACCGCGTAGGCTTCGCCGATGATTAGCTTGTTGCCCTGCTCGGCATATTCTCGCATGGCGCGCGGATAATCGGTGCCGGAGACACCTTCGGAGAAGACGTATTCGATGGCACCTTCCTTGGCTGCGTCCTGCAGGGCCTTATGCAGGCAGGAGTTCCAGGCATTTTCGACCGGCGACGCATGAATGCCGGCAACCTTCAGCGGCGCGGCAGCTCTCGCCAGCGGGGCAAAGCCGCTGACGCCGAGCGCAATGCCCGACGCGATCACTGCCCGGCGTGAAATCAGGATGTCTTTGGTCATTGACTGCTCCCCTTTTTTACCGTTTGGTTCAAAAATCATAGGTAGCGCCCAAAAATGTGTCAAGCGTCGAATGGGCTTAAAAATCAGGCTGTTCGATCCATTGCCCGTGTTCTTCAGCCGATTTTTCCGAACTCGTGTGGTGTCGCGGTTTGGCCGAAAGGACGCGGCATGGCGTGCTCAGCCGCCGGCTTCTTAAGCGGTCAAGGCTCGATGGTGAAAAGCGCGCTCTTTCAGCGTCAGCGAGAGTGACACTGGGCCGAACATACCGGGCGTGACGGCTTGGCGCGACGACATCGGCAGGATATGCAAGGGGATCGGGTTGGGGAAATGAAAATGGGGCAAGAAGAGGACGCCTCGCGGCGGCCGATCGCGAGCCGGTCGTCGTCTTGGGCGATCGGCATGAGCGCACGGCTGGCGCGCACCGGCGTCACGCCGAACCGCATTTCGTTGCTGTCGATCCTGTTTGCCGGCATCGGCGCGGCGCTGATCCTGCTTACGGCACATCCGATCGCCATGATCTGTGCTGCGATCTCGGTGCAACTGCGGCTCGTCTGCAATCTGCTCGATGGGATGGTCGCGATCGAAGGTGGCAAGAAAACCAAGAGTGGACCGATCTACAACGAATTCCCCGACCGGATCGCCGACAGCCTGCTTCTTGTTGCCGCCGGCTATGCCTGCGCCTTTGCCTGGCTTGGCTGGCTTGGTGCGCTGCTCGCAGCATTCACCGCCTATATCCGGGTCTTCGGCGGAGCGGTCGGCCTTCCTCAAGACTTCAGCGGCATCATGGCCAAGCAGCGCCGCATGGCGGTGCTGACGGCGGGGCTCGTTGCCCAAAGCATCGAGACGCTGATATCCGCCAGCCATTGGTCGCTGATCCTGGCCTCGGCCATCATCGCAGCCGGCAGCCTGGTCACCTGCATCACGCGCACGAAAACGCTTGCCCGCTCGCTGGAGAGATTATGATCGCTCTCATTCGTCGCCTTCTCGTGCTGTTCGTCCGAATCCTGGTCGGCGCCCGAAGCGAATGGCGGGGCTGTGCGCCCGACACTCGCCGCCGTATCTATTTCGCCAATCACAACAGCCATGTCGATACGGTCGCCGTCATGGCAGCCCTGCCGTATCAGGTGCGGCGGCTGACCCATCCGGTTGCGGCGCGCGACTATTGGGGAAAGAGCGCCTTTCGGCGCTTCATCGCTGAAAAAGGCCTGCGCGCCGTCCTGATAGACCGCAAGCCGCTGCCGGACAGCAATCCGCTGGCGCCGATCGAGCGCCTGCTCGAGGAGGGGCGCTCGGTGCTGATCTTTCCGGAGGGGACGAGAAGCGCCACCGAAGAAATCGCCCCATTCCGCAGCGGCATCTATCGCCTCGCCTGCCGTTTCCCCGATGTCGATCTGGTCCCGGTCCATCTCGACAATCTCCAGCGCATCCTGCCCAAAGGAAGCATGCTGATCGTCCCGATCACCTGCACGGCGCGTTTCGGCAAGCCGTTGCGCGTCGAACCGGGCGAGGGAAAAGACGCCTTCCTGGCCCGCGCCCGTGCCGCGGTCATCGAGCTCGCGGACGGGGGACATATCGCATGACCAGCCTTTTCTCGATCGTGCTTGCCGCGATCCTCGGCCTGCTTGCCGTCGCTTCCGCGATCGGCTTCATTCTGCAGCGACGCGCAACCGAGCCCGGTTCCGTCGCCACCGTCCAGAACCTCAACGCCCGCATCCGCTCCTGGTGGATCATGGTCGCAGTGTTCGGCGGTGCGATCCTGCTTGGCGAGACGGCCACGGTCATCCTGTTCGCATTTCTGTCCTTCATGGCGCTCCGCGAATTCTGGACGCTGACACCGTCGCGGCGCGGCGATCACCTGGCGCTGTTCCTGTCCTTTTTCGTGGTTCTGCCGGTGCATTACGTGCTGCTCGGGACCGAGTGGTACGGTCTCTTTGCCATCTTCATCCCGGTCTATGCCTTCCTGATCCTACCGGCAGTGGCGACCTTGACCGGTGACGTCAACGAATTCCTGGCGCGCAGCGCCAGGGTGCAATGGGGATTGATGTTGACGGTCTATTCGATCAGCCATGCCCCCGCACTACTCATGCTGCAGACCGGCACGCCGTCGGCGCTTCTGCTGGTCTATCTGGTCATCGTCGTGCAGCTCAGCGACGTCTTCCAGTATGTCTGGGGCAAGCTCTTGGGAAAGCATCGCTTCTCGCCGAACATCAGCCCATCGAAGACACTCGAAGGCCTGATTGGAGGCGGCGCCTCGGCCATCCTTCTGGGAACACTGCTCTATCGCCTGACACCGTTTTCGCCGCTGCAGGCGGCGGCCGTCAGCACGGTCATCGTCGTCGCCGGCTTCTTCGGCGGCTTCGTGCTCTCGGCGATCAAGCGCGACCTCAACGCCAAGGACTGGGGCTATGTGATTGAAGGCCATGGCGGCGTGCTCGACCGCCTGGACTCCATAACTTTCGCCGCACCGCTGTTCTTCCACATCGTCCGCTATTGGTTCACCAGCTGAGGCGGATATCCGAAAGCATGCGGCCGATCATTCAACCCGGTCGATGTCTTCGAGGCTCTCGAACAGCCGGAGCTGGACCTCGCGCTCCTGCCTGCCGATAGCCGTCATCAGCTTGTCCATCGTTCCCCGCAGATCATACAACTGGTCGATCAGGTCAATGACGACATCGACGCCGGCTTCGTTGATCCCCATGTCGCCCATCAGATCCTGAATGAGCCTGGCGCGGGCAACGTCGGCGTCGCGAAACCATCGCCTTTCGCCGGACGTCTCGGGAATCAACCAGCCCTGTTCGATCCAGAAATCGAGCTGGACGACATCGATTTTCAAGTAAAGACGGAATTCGAGATCATCCATGATCAAGCCTCCATGTTCTTCCTCGGATCGTATGGATGTGACGTCTCCCATTCCTTGATCAGGGACGTCAGCCGTTCGTCGGGATTGGCGGGCAGCACGATCTTCAGGGAGACATAGACGTCGCCGTGCCCGCCGCCGCGATTGGCAACGCCTTTGCCCTTGAGACGCAGGACCTTGCCCGTATTCGAGTGCGGGGGCAGCGTCAGGTTGACGGGTCCCGACGGTGTCGGCACACGGACCTTGCCGCCGAGCACCGCCTCGCCAAGTGAGATCGGCAGTTCCAGGCGGATGTCGTCGCCATCCCGCGTGAAGAAGCGGTGAGGGCTCACGCGGATCTCGATGAGGGCATCACCCGGCGGCCCGCCTCCAATACCCGGCTCGCCCTTGCCGCGCAGCCGCAAGGTCTGGCCGTCGCGGGTTCCGGGCGGGATCTGCACATCGAGCGGTGGCCCGTCCGGCAGCTTGACCTCGGTCCTGGTGCCGTTGATGGCCTCAAGAAAGTTGACCTGCATGGAGAACCGCCGATCCTGGCCATGACTGCGCATCCTGCCGCCGCCGGCGCGGCGCGAAAAGAAATTGGCAAAGGAATTGTCGGCATCGCCGAAATCGGCAAAGCCGGCACTGTTGTGGTAGGGATTTTCGGGACCGCTCGCCGAGGCATAGTCGCGGTAATAACTGCGTTGCGCCCGCTCGGCGCCCGTCATGTCGATCTCGCCGCGATCGAAGCGCCCGCGTTTTCCCTCGTCGCCCAATATCTCGTAGGCGGTCGAAATTTCCTTGAACCGCTCCTCGGCGTGTCTGTCGCCGGGATTAAGGTCGGGGTGAAGTTTCTTGGCAAGCTTGCGAAAGGCGCTTTGAATGTCCTTTTGCGACGCATCCCGCTTCACACCCAGAAGCTCGTATGGATCCTGGCTCATGCATATCTCCGTCAGGGCAGTTAATACTGCCGATTGGCTTGGGGGAAATATAGGTTCTCAGACCGCCGCCGGGGAGGGGAAGCCACAGAAGGTTAGAGCGCCAGCGCGTCTTCTTCCTGAGGGGCCGAGCCGTCATGCGCTTGATCGGGACGCCGATCGATGAGAACCGAGCATCCGGCGTGGCGCACGACCTTCTCGACGATCGAGGAGAAGACGTAGTCGGTGATATCCGCCACATGGGATGAAAGCAGGATGAGATCGGCTGATCTCTCCCTGGCGGCCGACACGAGCACGGAGGCGGCAACGCCGATGCGGATCTCGACTGTCGCCGGAATGGCGAGCTCCTTGCAGAGCGACACAAGTTTCCTCTCGGCATCGACGATAGCGGTCGTCTCGAATTCCTCGGGAATACCCGACAGGTGACGGTGGGGGATGTTCTCGATGGCATGCATGACGACGACGTTTCCGCCTTCGTCCAGGAGCTCTGCCGCCCGGCGCAGGAGACGGATTGCCGTTTGCCGGGAGCCCATGCCGATGCCGCAGATGATCGTTCGATACATTAAATCCTCGCACGCAAATGGTCGCACCGATTATACCGGCATCGACCGTTTCTGTTTTGACCGATATCAAACAGAAACGCCGAAATAGCGCAATGATCGCGTCCAGGAAGCGGCCGTTCGCTTCAAAATAGAATTTTGGGGGTCGTCACGATTGACGGCATGGCCATCGGCAATAGCTCTATCGTGACGTCGTTACTGATCGAGGTTCACATGCAGACTTTTGCAATCATCGGAGCGGGCGCAATGGGAAGCGCGGTCGCCAAACGGCTGGTCGATCACGGCGCCACCGTGCTGACCTGTCTCGAAGGCCGCAGCGAGCAGACGATCGCGCGGGCTAAGGCGGCCGGCATGGTGCCGGTCGGCCGCCAGGAGCTGGCGAAGGCAGAGATCATCCTGTCGATCGTTCCGCCGGCGGAAGCGATCGGGGTTGCCGGGCTCGTCGCGGAGATATTGCCGGGGGTGCAGGCGCCGCCGCCTTTCATCGACCTCAATGCAATTGCGCCGAAAACAATGCAGGCAGTGGCGGCACGGTTCGGCGGCAGCGGCGTGGAAGTGTTGGATGGCGCGATCATCGGCGGGCCGCCGGTTCCCGGCAAATCAGGTCCGACCCTCTATATCAGCGGCGATACAGCGGCGCGAACCAGGCTGCTCGAAGAATGCGGCCTCAAAATCCGCAGGCTCGATGGACCGCTCGGCGCGGCCTCGGCGCTGAAGATGTGTTATGCCGGCATCAACAAGGGCTTTGTCGGCCTCGGCGCGGCGATGCTGCTTGCCGCATCGCGCTCGGGTGCTGCCGAAAGCCTGAAGGCCGAACTCGCCGAAAGCCTTCCGGACGTCGACCGCAAGCTGTCGAAATCCATTCCGGATATGTATCCGAAAGCCTATCGATGGGTTGCCGAAATGCAGGAGATCGCCGATTTCCTTGGAGAGGATGATCCGGCGGCGGGGATTTTTCGGGGCATGGCGGACGTCTTTGCCAGGATGGCTGGCGATGTTGAGGGTAGCCGTCTCCTCGTCGGACAGTTGGATGAGATCCTCGCGACCGCGGAAACCGGCGGCTGAGCACGGCGGTCAAGCAATCGTCGCTGCGCCGAATATCGGGGGCGGCAGCATCTCTTAGCCAACGCTCTGACGATTATGTGAAGCCGTTCCGACACCTCTGACAAACCTCATTGCCTCTGCTATGTCAGGAAAAATGCGTCGGCCAAACGGACGTCGCAACCTATCCGACCAATGCCAGGAGTTTGAAAGATGAGCGGTTCTTCCGAGTATACCCCCCCGAAGGTCTGGACCTGGAATAAGGCGAATGGCGGCCAGTTCGCCAGCATCAACCGCCCGATAGCAGGCCCGACGCATGACAAGGAGCTTCCGATCGGTCGCCATCCGCTGCAGCTTTATTCGCTCGGAACGCCGAACGGCCAGAAGGTCACGATCATGCTCGAGGAGTTGCTGGCGCTTGGCCATAGCGGTGCGGAGTACGACGCCTGGCTGATCCGGATCGGCGATGGCGACCAGTTCGGCAGCGGCTTCGTCGCCGTCAATCCCAACTCGAAGATCCCGGCGCTGATGGATCGCAGCGGCGAAACGCCGATCCGCGTCTTCGAATCCGGCGCCATCCTGACCTATCTCGCCGAAAAGTTCGGGGCTTTCCTGCCGACCGCACCGGGCGAGCGCGCCGAATGCCTGTCATGGCTGTTTTGGCAGATGGGAAGCGCACCCTATCTCGGCGGCGGTTTCGGCCATTTCTACGCCTATGCGCCGACGAAGATCGAATATGCCATCGACCGTTTCGCCATGGAAGTGAAGCGCCAGCTCGACGTGCTCGATCGTCGCCTCGCTGAAAGCGAGTATCTGGCCGGCAGCCAATATACGATCGCCGATATTGCCGTCTGGCCTTGGTATGGCGGCCTAGTGAAGGGCTTGACCTATGGAGCCGCCGAATTCCTGCAGGTCGAGGACTATAAGAACGTCCAGCGCTGGGCCGACGCAATCGGCGACCGCCCGGCCGTAAAACGCGGGCGAATGGTCAACCGGACCTCCGGCGAGCCGTCGAGCCAGTTGCATGAGCGTCACGACGCCAGCGATTTCGAGACGAGGACGCAAGACAAACTCGCGGTCGCCAGTTAAGCAACCGCCGCGACTTTCGCTTCCCCCGAAATAGATGATGCTCCGCCGCCCAGAGGCGACGGAGCGTGGGCCAAAACTCAGTTCTTGACGGTATCCTCCAGGAAGAATCGGCCGAGCGGGTTCTGGTAGAAGTTCTCGATATTCTTGCGCGTGACGTTGATATAGGGGCTGTAATAGAGGTCGATCCAGTTGACGTCGTCCTTGGCCATCTTCTGCAGATCGACATACATCTCCTGGCGCTTCTTCGGGTCAAGCTCGAGACGCGCCTTGGCGACCAGTTCCTTCACCGCCTCGTTCTTGTAGTTGGTCGAATAATTGTTGTTGGAATCGTGGCCGAGCACGAAGGTGGTCTTCTGGTCCGGATCGAGAATGTCGTTGGTCCAGTAGTTGACCGAGACGTCGTAGTCGCCGGCAACGGTCATATCCCATTCCTGGCTCGGATCGACCTTCTGCAGATTGGCGGTGATGCCGGCCTTCTGCAGCTGCTGCTGGACCAGCACGGCCGTCTGTTCATCGACTTCGTCGCCGGCGCGGACCAAGTAATTCAGCGTCAGGTCGGAGGCGCCGGCGGCCGCCAGCATCTCCTTAGCCTTTGCCGGATCATAAGGCCGCTGCAGATTGTCGGCGAAATAATAGAGAGCCCCCTTCGGAATGTAGGAATTGGCGACCGTGCCCTGGCCGAAGGTGACGGTATCGACGATCGCCTTCTTGTCGATCGCCAGATCCAGCGCCTGGCGGACTTCCTTCTTGCCGAGCGCTCCATGCGCATGGTTGATCAGCAGATGATCCTCACGGGTCGAGGCGTCGATATCGACGTTGAGGTTTGGATCCTTCTTCAGCTCCTCGACACGGGAGAAGGGAACGAAGATCGCCGCATCCAGCTCACCGGCCTGGACGTTCAGCATGCGGGTATTGTCGTCGGGCACGGAGATCCATTCGACGCCGTCGAGCTTGACGCGGTCGGCCTGCCAGAAGTTCGGGTTCTTCTTCAAGATGATACGGTCGCCGCGGCGCCATTCCTCGACGGTGAACGCGCCGGATGCGATCGGCTTTTCGGCATAGGCGTCGGCACCAAGCGATTCCATGCCCTTCTTGGAAATGACCGAAGCATTTGGCAGCGCCAGCGTCGAAAGGAACGGCGCGGACGGGTTTTTCAGCTTGATCGTCAGCGTATGCGCATCGGTCGCGACCGCCGTGTCGATCACCTTGTAGGAATCGCTCCAGAGCGAGGCAGCATCGTCGCGGATGCGCAACAGGCTGAAGGCGGCGTCTTCCGCCGTCAGCGGCGAACCGTCGGAGAATTTCGCGTCGCGGATCTTGAACGTATAGGTCAGTCCGTCGTCCGAGGCAGTCCAGCTTTCGGCAAGGCCCGGTTCCAGCTTGGTGCCTGTCTTGTCGACGCGGATCAGCACGTCGTAGACGTTTGAGAACACCCAGTTGTCGATGTTCTGGGCTGTTTTGATCGGATCGAATGTCGTCGAGTCCTCGCGGCGGCCGATGGTCAGCACACCGGCGGCCTCGGCATAGCTTGTGCTGAGTGTCAGGCCGGCGAGCAGGGCTGCAAGCCCGATTGATTTCCATCTGTTTGTCATGAATTCGTTCCCTTCGTTGTTATGGCATTCGTTTGATGGGTTGGATCGGCACCGCTTGCTGATCGTCCCGGCCGCCGGCGCCTTGCAGCAGCGGCGTATCAGGATCGATGTCGGGAATGGCCGCGATCAGCGCCGCCGTATAGGCATGGCTCGGCCGCGCGAAGACCTCTTCGGACCGGCCTTGCTCGACGATCTCGCCGCGATACATCACGACGACGCGTTCGCAGAGATTGCGGACGATCGCCAGATCATGGGCGATGAAGATCAGCGTGAGGTTCATCCTCGCGGTGAGTTCGCGGAACAGCTCGATGATCTGCGCCTGGATGGTGACGTCGAGCGCGGCGACGCATTCATCGGCGATGATCAGCTTCGGGTTGACGGCGAGCGCCCGGGCGATACCGGCGCGCTGGCATTGGCCGCCGCTCATGCTGCGCGGTTTGCGGCCGGCGAATTCGCGTTCGAGGCCAACCAGATCGAGCAGCGCGTCGATCCGCGCCGGGATATCGGCCCTGGCGACCTTGCCCTGCACCTTCAGCACCTCGGACAGCATCTGCCCGATCGTCAGCCGCGGATTGAGCGCATTGTAGGGATCCTGGAAGACCATCGCCGTCTCGCGCCGGAGTTTTGCCAGGCCGGCGCTTTTCTGCAGGGCCAGATCGACGCCGTCGAAGGTGACGTGGCCTGAGGAAAGCGGTGTGAGGCCGAGCACGGCGCGGGCAAGCGTGCTCTTGCCGCTGCCGGATTCGCCGACGATGCCGACCGTCTCGCCCGGCATGATCTGCAGGCTGACGCCGGCAACGGCGCTGACCGTCTTGCCACCGCCCTTGAACAGGCTGCCGCCGGCTCTGAACCGCACATGCAGATCGTCGATTTCGAGCAGTGGCCGCGCCGGTGGGCTGGCCGCGGCAATGCCCAACAGCGGCGCGGGCGTCGCGCCGGGCAGGGAAGGGTGGCTGTTGATCAGGTTGATCGTATAGGGATGCTGCGGCCGCGCCAGGATCGTCCGCTTCGGCCCCTCTTCGAGGAGCTTGCCGTCGCGCAGCACGGCGATGCGGTCGCAGCTTTGGGCAACGATGCCGAGATCGTGTGTAATCAGAATGATCGACAGCCCGCGCCGGTCGCGTATCTCCATCAACAGTCGCAGGATCTGCGCCTGGATGGTCACGTCGAGCGCCGTCGTCGGCTCGTCAGCGATCAGGATCTTCGGGTTGCAGGACAGAGCAACGCCGATCATCGCCCGCTGCCGCATGCCGCCGGAAAATTCGTGCGGATAGCTGTCATACTGGCGCACCGGATCGGGGAAGCCGACCTGCGCGAGGATTTCCGTCGCAGCAGCGCGGGCTTCGCGGACGCCGAGGCGTTGATGATAGCGGATGCCCTCGGCGATCTGGTCGCCGATCCGCATCACCGGGTCGAGATGACTGGTCGGGTTCTGGAAGATCATGCCGATCTCGCCGCCGCGCACCTTCAGCATCTCGCCGTCGTCGACCCGCATGAGGTCGCGCCCTTCAAGCAGCACCGAGCCGCTTTCGATCTTCAACAGCGAGGAGGGCAGCAGCCGCACCAGCGAACGGCAGAACAGGCTCTTGCCCGAGCCGCTCTCGCCGACGAGTCCGAGGATCTCACCTTTGCCGAGATCGAGCGAGACCGCATCGAGCAGCGTGCGCGGGCCGGAATCGAGATGGACGCGTACTGTGAGATCGCGGACGGACAGCACGGAGCCGCTCATTCGTGCACTCCGAGCAGTTCGCCGAGAGCGTCGCCCAGCATGCTGAAGCCGAAAGCAAGGCAGACGATGGAGAGGCCGGGAAACAGCGTGATCCACCAGGCGGTGGTGATGAAGCTCTGTCCTTCCGCGACCATGACACCCCATTCGGCCACCGGCGGCTGGACGCCGAGGCCGAGATAACTGACGGCAGCGCCGCTGAGCAGTACGAGCGTAGCATCGGACATCGAAAAGACGATCGAACCGGCGATCGCGTTCGGCAGCAGGTGGCGGAACATGATGCGCGAGCGGCTGAAGCCGAGGCTGACGGCGGCAACGGCGTAGTCGCTGCTTTTCAGCACCAGCATCTGCGCCCGGATCAGCCTCGCGTAGGAAACCCAGCCGACCAGTGCCATGGCGATATAGAAGCTGCCGAGGCCAGGGCCGAGGATTGCGATGATCGACAGCATCAGCACGAGGAAAGGGAAGGCGAGAATGATATCGACGAGGCGCATGAACAGCGCATCGACGATGCCGCCGAAGAAGCCGGCGATCGTGCCGACCGTCGTGCCGATCAGGAAGGGGAAGATGACGCCGATCAGCGCCATCTGCAGATCGAGGCGGGCGCCCCAGAGGACGCGCGAGAGGATATCGCGGCCGAAATTGTCGGTGCCGAACGGATGTAACAGGGAAGGCGCCTGCAGGCGCACCTCGGCGTTCTGCATGATCGGGTCGTAGGGCGCGATAACAGGCGCGCCGATCGCCAGCAGGACGAAGAACAGCAATATGCCCGCACCGACGGCAAGCATCAGCCGCCGTCTGAAGAACCGGTGCCAACCGAGGGATGCTGGGGCGATTGCTTCGATGCTCATAGCCTCACCCTCGGATCGACGGTGACGGTAACGATGTCGGCGATGAAGTTGATGAGCACGGTGGCGCAGGCAAAGACCATGGCGACGCCCTGGACCACCATGTAATCGCGTGAAAAGATCGCCCTGACGAGCAGCTGCCCCATGCCGGGCAGCGCAAAGACGGTCTCGACCACCACCGTGCCGCCGATCAGCCAGCCGATGTTGACGGCAAGCAGGTTGATCGTCGGCACCAGCGAGTTCGGCAGCACATGCCGCCAGAAGACGATCCCCTCCGGCATGCCACGGGCGCGCGCTGCCGTCGCCACATCCGATTTCAGCTGCTCGATCATCGCCGCCCGCAGGCTGCGCGTCAGCACGGTCGAGAGCGACAGGGCGACCGTCAGGCTCGGCAGCACGAGATGCGACAGCTTCTCACCGATCGTCGCGCCATAACCGGAAACCGGCAGCACGCCGAGTTCGACGCTAAACAGGATAATCAGCATCAGCCCCAGCCAGAAGGGCGGAAAGCCGATGCCGAATGTCGAGACGATGCGCACCGCATGATCGGGCGCCCGGCCGGCATTGCGGGCGGCGATCGCCGACATCGGCACCGCAATCAGGACCGAAAGCACGACGCTGGAAACGACCAGCGCAAGCGTCGGCTCGATGCGGGTGACGATCAGCTTCAGCACGTCGATCTTGTAAAGGATCGACTTGCCCATCTCGCCATTGGCAAGGTTCTTGAGGAAATAAACATATTGCAGCCACATCGGCTGATCGAGGCCGTACTGGGCGCGGATGCTGGCAAGAGCTGCCGGTGTCGCGCGCGTGCCGAGGATGTTGCGCGCCGGATCGCCTGGGATCAACCGGACCAGAATAAAAGTGATGACGCTGATGCCAAAAATGACCGGCAGGAACTGCAGCGGTCGGGTCAGAACGAATCTATAGCGATGCATGAAGGCGATCGCCCCTCTTTCTTCGTCGGGTTTGAGCCGCTTTACTTTGCATCAGGCTGCCTTGTGCCGGGCGAGAAAATCGAGAAGCGCCGGATAATAATCCTGCGGATTCTCATAAAACGGCATGTGGCTGGCGTTGGCAAATACCTTGAGTTCGGCATTCGGCAGCGCAAGCTTCATCCTG
This sequence comes from Rhizobium sp. NZLR10, assembly GCF_019685125.1. NCBI lineage: Bacteria > Pseudomonadati > Pseudomonadota > Alphaproteobacteria > Hyphomicrobiales > Rhizobiaceae > Rhizobium > Rhizobium sp. NZLR10. The sequence continues at coordinate 22,980 of NZ_JABDWE010000025.1, forward strand.
AGCGCACAGGCCGGGGTCAGCTCATCATGCTCTCCCGTCGTGATGAGCACCGGCAGCATCAGCCGCGGCAGATCTGGGATGCGGTTCCAATCCTTGAGGTTTCCGATGTAGAGAAACTCGTTCGGCCCCTGCATCGTCTCGTAGGGCGCCATGTTCCAATCGTCGAGCGAGCGGCGCACCGGCGCCGGCCATTCCGGCAGACGGCAGACATGCCGATAATTCAGAATGGTGACGGCAGCGAGATATTCGGGGTGATTGTAGGTGCCTTGCGCCTCGTGCTTCTGCATCATCGACACGGTTTCTGGACCAAGCGCGGCGCGTAGCCGTTCCAGTTCCGAGATCAGATGCGGCATGTCGGCTACGGTATCTTCGAGGATCAGCGTCTTGAGGTTTTCGGGATAGGTCAGAGCATATTCGATCGCCAGCCACCCGCCCCAGGAATGGCCGAGCATGTGGACCTTGCCGAGGCCCAGCGCCTTGCGCACCGTCTCCGTCTCCTCGACATAACGGCCGATCGTCCAGAGCGAGAGATCGGCCGGCCGGTCGGAGGCGCCGGTACCGAGCTGGTCGAAGGCAACGACGCGATAGCCCTTGTCGATGAGACAGGAATGCGCCTCGCGCAGGTAGTCGCAGGGCAGGCCCGGCCCGCCGTTCAGGCAGAAAACCGTCTCGCTGCCGGTCCCGAAACTATAAGCAACGACGCGATAGCCATCGACATCGATCTCGAATCGCTCGTCCGGCCGTATTTCACGCCACATTGATCGCTCCGCCAGAAGATTTCACTTGCTCAATAATTGGGCACGGCTAAATTTTTACCTTAAACCGCATTCCGTGCCAGCTATAAGAAGTGATAGGGTGGGCAGTACGCCGTACCTGGGAGCAAATCATGCTTGACGATATCGGAACGATCAGACGGCGGTTTACAGCGCATGAAACGCTGGACGGCCGGATCGACCAGGCCTTCGAGGCGATGCAGCAGATCGGCTTCGAAGCGCTGATCTATGACTATACGCCGGTGCCCTACGATCTCGACGGCGCCATCATGATACCCTCGCTGCTGAAGCTCAGGAATATATCAGACGACATGCACGACTACTGGTTCGATCGCGGCTATTTCCGTATCGATCCGGTGCAGCAGGTGGCGCTGCGCACCTCCGCACCCTTCTTCTGGAACTATGACGCCGACGCCGATACGTTGATCAGGCGTTTCATGAGCGAGGCCACCGCGCCGGTGACGCGCTATTTGCGTGAACGCGACATGTCGACCGGCGTCACCGTCCCGGTTCACATGCCACGCGGCGACTATGCGACGGTCACCGGTATCCGCTTCGGCCGCAATAGCGATTTCGAACGGCACGCCCTGCGCTATATCGCCGACTTCAATCTGCTGGCCCATGTCTTCCATGAGACCGCCTATTCGCTGTTTGACACGCGGGCGAAGAGCGTCGGCACGATCCGCCTGACCGAACGCGAACGTGAATGCCTGCGCCATTCGGCGGAAGGTTATTCAGCCAAGGAAATTTCCCGCATCATCGACCGTTCCGTCCCGACTGTCGTCATGCATCTGAACGCCGCAACCAAGAAACTCGGCGCCCGCAACCGCACCCAGGCCGTGGTGCGCGCTACCCATTACCGCCTGCTCGAAGACCGGCCGACCCAACCCTGGCCACCCTATAACTTGTGATAGCTGCCTTCGCCGTTGCCGCCGCGTTATGCTTTTTCATCACCGCTGAATGATGGAGACGCCTATGGGCGAAGTCACGACCACCGAAGCCTATTTGCCCTTTCGCGACTATCGCACCTGGTATCGCGTCACCGGCTCGCTGGAGAGCAGCAAACTGCCCCTCGTCGTCGCCCATGGCGGGCCTGGCTGCACGCATGATTACGTCGATTCCTTCAAGGATATCGCCGCCCTCGACGGCCGCCCGGTCATCCATTACGACCAGCTCGGCAATGGCAATTCCACCCGACTTCCAGAAAAAGGCCCGGATTTCTGGACGGTTGGCCTGTTCCTCGAAGAGCTGGACGCGCTGCTGTCCCATCTCGGCATTCAGCATCGTTATGCCTTCCTCGGCCAGTCCTGGGGCGGCATGCTCGGCGCCGAACATGCGGTGCGCCGGCCGCAAGGCTTGAAGGCGCTGGTCATCGCCAACTCGCCTGCAAACATGCACACCTGGGTTTCGGAGGCGAACCGGCTGAGGCAGGAACTGCCGAAGGAGGTGCAGGACACGCTGCTGAAGCATGAACTGGCGGGAAGCCTCACCGATCCGGACTATATCGCCGCCTCGCGGGTCTTTTATGACCGCCATGTCTGCCGCGTGTCGCCGTGGCCGCCCGAAGTGGCGCGGACCTTCGCGATCATGGACGAGGACAACACCGTCTACCGCAACATGAATGGCCCGACCGAATTTCACGTCATCGGCACAATGAAAGACTGGACGATCGAGAACAGGCTTGACCGTATCGAAGCCCCGACGCTGCTGATCTCGGGAAAATACGACGAGGCGACGCCACTGGTGGTCAGGCCCTACCTCGAACGTGTCCCGGGCTGCGAATGGGTGCTCTTCGAAAACTCCAGCCACATGCCGCATGTCGAGGAAAAACAGCTTTGCCTGGCGACCGTTTCCGGTTTCCTGTCACGGCACGATTGAGGAACGCGCTGCCGGCCCATTGGATCGCCCGCGATAAGCTGGCGATCACCTATCGACGAACCAGCCATTTCTTGGCGACGCGGCAAGCCATCGTATAGGCCGGATCAAAGACGTTGCCGACGTCGTAGCGCACCACCTGGCCGAGCAGATGGCTGGCCGCCGTCCTGTCCAAGCCATAATCCGACGCCAGCCAGGTCAACATTTCGCTGGTTGCATGTTGGAGCGCCTGATCGAGGGGTCGGGCGTTGCCGATGGTGAAGATGTCCTCGGCGGTTTCGCCGCGCGGCCAGACCAGCCCGGCCTTTTTTTCCACCGTCAGCCTCACCGTGACTTCGAAGGTGGTCTCGATGCCGGTTCCGACAATCTCGCCATCCCCTTGCACGGCATGGCAATCGCCGAGAAAGAACAAGGCGCCCGGAGCCGATACCGGAAAGCGAACCGTGGTGCCGGGACCGAACAGTCGATAGTCCATGTTGCCGCCATATTCGCCGCTGGTCGCGGTCGAGATCGCTTGGCCGAGGCTGGGCGCCACGCCGAAACAGCCGATCATCGGGGCGAGCGGCAGAACGAAATATTCGAGGCCTGCGACCGGCTCGGACAGCCGGACGGTCGAGGCATCGCGGTCGATGGCCCAGATGGCGATATCGCGCGGCGGCAGGTCACGCACCGTCTCGGGATCGACCACGTTGGCGGCGACGACGCTTCGGGTAAACCCCGTGTCCCTGGTCGGGATCATGCTGATGATCTCGACCTTAAGCGCATCTCCGGGCTCGGCACCTTCCACGAAGATCGGGCCGTTCATCGGATTGCCGCCGGGTGCCTGCTTGACACCGTCCTTGTCATGTCCGGCGGCATCAAGCGTCTCAGTGATCACCGTGTCGCCACTGGCGACATGGAGCGCCGGGGGAAATGAACCGATGACATTATGGAAGATCGTCGGAATGAAGCGGTGAGTGGTCATCACAATACGCTCTCGCTCGTTTGGAATGTTGTGAGCCTGCAGTTGAACTGCTCGGCGGAGAGAGTTGGAGTCTAGATCAGAGATTGCCTGCAATGCCAATCCACAGCATCACCCGAAATACGGTTCGGCCGCATTCCGGCCGCCGATCGGCAGGCTGTCATATCAACGCGTCTTTAGACATCGGGGAGGACTCCCTGGAATCCTGAAAGCAGATGATCACGCCTCGACCGACGTCGAGGCGCGATCACTTTACGCTCAGAATTTGAAGCTGGTGCCGAACGTTACCTTTTGCTGATTAACCTCGAAATCGCCGAGCGCCGAACCGAAATCCTTGCTCCCGAAATCGTCATAACGATATTCAGCGCGCATCAATATATTGTCTGTCAGGGCGCGCTCCACACCTGCGCCGGCGGTCCAGCCAATCAGAATGTCGTCCTTCTTGCCAACGCCCGGCACGTCGACTTCTCCACCGGCTGCGGCCAAACCCCCGGTTCCGTAGATCAACATACGGTCCAAAGCATATCCCACGCGGCCACGCGCCGAGCCGTCCCATTTAAGGGAAACGTCACTCCCATCCTTCCAGTTGTAGTTGAAGTCATTTTCGATACCGAAGATGAACGGGCCGTGCTGGAAATTATATCCGCCATAAATACCCGTGGACCCGCCATCGAGATCCTGCTCGGAACCGCTGAGGTAGCTTGCATGTGTCGCGGTATATCCGCCTTGCAGTCCAAGATAGAACCCCGACCAGTCGAAGGCCGACTGGGTCTGTTCCTGTTGAACATATGCGGGATCTTGAACCACGAGATCGGCGGCAAAAGCCGGCACTGCCGATAAAGTCACGGCGGCCAACGCGATTATCTTTTTATACATTAAAGTGCCTCGTCATTCGATTATTGGAGAAAGCTCAGCAAACCGGCAAGTCGGCTGGGGCCGATGCATTATGCTGCGGTTCGGAGTTGCGGTTTGCACTTTATTGTTGAGATATGTTGTGAACTCGGACACGGCGCAGGCGCCAAGGTCGCGCGTCAAGACGTCTCCGGACGTGTCGATACAAAACGAGCGCCAGCGCATATTCGGGCTACCACCCGATCAAATTGTCGATCGTCGGGCGCAGAATCCAACGCAGGCAGTGTAGAATTCCAACTCGCAGAAAACGAAACTTCCATCACAAACGTGCGGCCGCAAAATACGAATATTTGAGCCTATGTAATTGTAATAAAATAATTATTTTTGTTCCATAACCTGCATTACGCCACATTGTTTTGTAGCCGCAAAGTTGAAGTGTCCTGTTTCTGCAAAGTTGGAATGTCACACTCCCCGGGTCTGATTGACGCTTGGGAGATTGCGGATGGGACTGATTGCGATGAGCGAGCGCGATCTGCAGCGGATCGAAGTTCTGTCGAAAGATCCGGATGCTGCGCATCGATAAGTAAGAAGACACGTGAACAGAAGCGCCAGAGAGCGCTCGACCCATTAGGGGAGCGCTCTCTGCCGTCCAAGCAGCCAAGCGAGCGATCACTCGCTGCATGGCAATCGTTTTTCCGGCGATAGACCATGGATATGGGCCGGACCGCCCGTCGCTCAAGATCGACGGAGAGCCTCTCCGATCAGGCCGTCCGTCTAACCATGCGCGCGATCGCGATGAGGATGCAGGCTCCAACGAAGCCCGCGATGAGATATCCCAGCCATCCGCCGAGGACGACGCCGAAGAGCGAGAGAATGAAGTTGGCGACGATCGCGCCGACGATGCCAAGCAAGACGTTCATGAGGACGCCCATGTTGCTCTTCATGAACATTTCGGCGAGCCATCCTGCCAAACCGCCAATGATGATTGCTGCAATCCAGCCGATACCTGCGTTTTCCATATGAATTCCCCTGAATGTTGGACGAAACGGCGATCGCCACCGGACTGCCAGGTCATCAAATCTTTGCGGGAATGATTGCCGCGCGACCGAGAATTAAACACGCGCGGTGCCGATTGGTTCCGGCGGTCAGACGGACTCTATTCATGCGAACGCCGCTGGTGATAGTTTTCCAGCAATCGTCATCGGCATTCGCGATGGATTCAATCGAAGCGCGGATCCTGGGAAGCGGACGATCAAACACCTAGGGCGCTGTCGCAGAGGCTGAAGGTCATCGATGATCTCTCTGAGGGCGATCTGCCGATCTGGAAAGCTTAGGCCGAAGGAATCCAGTCCAATCGAAGCACTGCGCCGCTCTTATCCAGCCACCAACTGGCCGGATTGCATGGCTGGCCGCGAACCTACACAAGGCGCATGCGTGAAAATCGAAAAAAATTTCAACTCCAGATACATGTGCCGCATCAGGCCGCTGAGCTTTTGCTGGTCGCGAATGCCGCATTCGAACCAGGAGACAAGCTCCCTTGCAACATGCTGCGCTGCCGGACTGCCAATGTCATATGATTTTTCCTGACACCATTGCCTGAGCACAGCTTTCAGCATGGCCACGTCATCGGGCTGCAGCGCCGGCTTCGTAATTCCCGAATGCTGGGTCATCCGTATTCCTCCCCAATTACATCAGCCGATCCTAATCTACGGATTTCCGTTTTCAACCTCGCGTACGAAAACGTACGTATCGAGGCGCTGGCGGCACCGGAATCCGGATAGCCGGCGGCATGTCCGGGCCATCTGCCTGCCGTGGCGGGCGACCACGACCATCCATGTCCCATCACGACCTGCGCCGAAACCTCCCTCCCACAGGCACACCGGGGCGATCGCCCGAAGCCAGCGACCTCGGCCGCGCCAGCATGGCGCCATCTGTGGCAGACCCTTACCGCCCCCTACGCTAAGTTCCCGATTTCGAGTAGAGCCCAAGATCGCCGCCAATGGCGAACCCGCAGCGCTGATAAAATTTCGACAACGCACCCTCTCGCTGTGAGACCAGCCAGACGCTATTACAACCTTCGGCCATTGCTGTTTCGTAAATTGCCGAAAGCAGCGCTGTCCCTATCCCCGCGCCCTGCGCTTCAGGCAGTACCGAAAGCTCGTCCAGGTAAATGACCGGACCGGAGTGGCGCCGCTGTCGTATGCCCAACGCTACCCCTAGCACCTTGCCTCCCTCGATGGCCGCAAGGGCAATCGATTTGGGCGTTTCAAGCACAGTCTTCACATTCTCAACCGCCGCTTCAAGCGACCAATCCTCGTTCCACGGAGGTCGAGCATAGGCACTTACCAGTACGGCGGCGGCGCTGCTGAGATGTTCTGGAATAAGACGCTTAATCTGAAACGGCATGAATCCACCCTACGTTGAGTGAGGTGACATTTGCAGCAGTTTGACCGTTAACGCAACGGGGTCGCAGATGCGACGCACCCGCTGCTCTTCACACCGTGGGTAGTTGTGTTGCGCACGAAGTGACGTGGGTCGCATCTTTCATGTCGCTGTCAGAGCTTTTCCGATCGTTGGCTTGAATTCCGCATCAAGTGGACCCATCACGCCAGAGTCTCTCCGGCGCTGACGAAGGTTTGTTGGCCATAGATTTTGTGTGTGGATCGAGCTCGGCTTGCCGAGATATCGCGTCGAAGCAGGAGATTATCATGGCCAAAGAAAACCAATAGCTCCGAGGTGTGCGCGGTTTAGCGTTGCTTTAAACAAACTGTGCAAGGGTAGAGGCCTGTCATCTACACCGGCAACCTGATGAAGTTTCGAAGAAATCCAAACATGGTGCGCAGCCTCGCGGGCGCTGTAAACCGAACTGGCGCATTTGCTCCCGCAATATTTGCTGCAATTATTGCAATCATCGTCGTCTCTGTTGCAACGAACTGGCGGCTCGAGCGATCGCTCGCCGATGAACGCTCGATTGTTGCCGGTGAGCTCGCCACCATATCATCTCGACTTCAAACGAACCTCAATAGCAATGTGAAGCTGTTGCAAGGGCTGGCAGCTGGAATTGCGGTCGACCCGGCGATGGACCAGAACCAATTTTCCAAGCTTGCCGCGCAGATCCTGCAGCCCGATTCACAACTGCGCAGCTTCGCCGCGGCCCCCGGCATGGTGGTCAAATGGGTTTATCCAGAAAAAGGCAACGAAAAGGCCATCGGGCTCGATTACCGAACGAATGAGAAGCAACGCGATAGCGCAATGCTGGCGCGCAACACCCACAATATCGTTCTGACCGGCCCTGTGGACCTTGTCCAAGGTGGAACCGCTTTCGTTGTCAGATGGCCAATTTATGTCACTGACGGAACGAGCCAGGTCTTTTGGGGTCTGCTGTCTGGGCTGATAGATATACCAAAGCTCTACCGAGAAAGCGGCCTTGAATCGACCGACCTTGAGATTGCCATCAGTACCGTGCCGGAGCCGGATTTACCTAAAAAAGTGTTCCTCGGCAGCCTGCAAACTTTTTCGAAGAAACCGGTTAAGGCGTCCGTCGATATGGCTTATGGACGATGGACCCTGGTCGCGGCGCCTAAGGGCGGATGGGGCCAAAATAGCGGGATCGGCATTTTTGAGCTCTATGCGAGCTTGTTGTCGTTATGTGTCGTTGCGCCGATTATCTGGGTCGGTTTTCTGACCAAATCACGCCAAAGAACGATTGAAAAGCTTCGCCTTCACAAGAAAAAGCTCGTTCGAGCACGGCAAAGGCTGGAGTACCTGTCGTTGCATGACGCCCTCACGGGACTTCCCAATCGACGATTTGTCGACCAGATCATCTCGCAGCCGCCGCGACCTGATCCAGAAGATTGTCTGATACTCATCCATATCGACCTGGATCGATTTAAAGAGATTAACGACACGAAAGGGCATGCTGGCGGTGACACAGTCTTGCAAGCAACAGCTTCGCGCCTTGCGGGGTTGGCCGGCCCAAACGAGGTCGCTGCTCGGATCGGCGGAGATGAGTTCATCTTCGCCAGCTGGAATGCCAATCCCGAGCCTAAAGCAAAGGCATTAGCCAGTCTGATTGTCGATTCTCTCGAGCAGACAATCTTTATTGATGGCGTGGAGTGTGTCGTCGGCGCCAGCGTCGGTGTCGCCTGGGAGACCCCACGGGCGGGCTGGCGAGACCTCAGCCAATTGCTTTTGAATGCCGACCTGGCTCTATACGAGGCAAAGAAGACGGGCCGCGGCCGTGCCGCCGTTTTCACCGAAGAGCTTCGCAGCGCGGCGATCCTTTCGAAAGAACTGGCGGACGAATTTCATCACGCCCTCGATTGCGATGAACTCGTTGCATTCTTCCAACCGCAGTTCGATGCGAACACATTGACTATCGCCGGCGTTGAGGCACTTGCCCGGTGGGTTCACCCGAAAAAAGGTCTGCTCGGCCCAGACAAATTTCTTGATGTCGCCGAAAGGCTGGGGCGTAGCGGGGACATGGACCGGCTGATCCTGCAAAAGGCTCTCTTCGAGCTTACAAGATGGGACAGCTTGGGAATGCAGATCCCGCGTGTCTCGGTAAACATTTCAGCGCGTCGACTGGCACAGCCAAATCTGCTTGCGGAACTGTCCGAGCTTCCCGTCGCGAGGGGCCGCCTGTGTTTCGAGTTGCTGGAGACAATCTCCTTCGACCATCTTCAGCCTGTTCTCAATGACATCATTCCAGCTGTCAAAGAGCTCGGCATTGAAATCGAGATCGACGATTTCGGCACCGAACATGCCAGTATCGTCAGTCTACTGAGATTTGAGCCGCGAAGATTGAAGATCGATCGGGAAATTATCAAGCCGATTATCGCCTCTCCATCTCAACGCCGTCTGGTCTCCTCGATCATAGAAATTGGCCGGTCACAGAACATCGACATCGTCGCAGAGGGCGTGGAGACAATGGAGCATGCGAAGATCCTGAAAGATCTTGGTTGCCATTTGCTGCAGGGTTACGCGCTGGCGCGACCAATGACCTCGAAGCAGTTGATCGAATTTTGCCGTGCGAAAGACGAGGGACTCACAGCGGCAGGCTGATAGCCATGCCCTGCTTCCCCAAGCACTCCAGGCTTGCGCGTTCCACAACCGGCTCACCAGGGGATGGCATCGAGATCAGCAAGGGCTCGACGCGCTCCAGCCAATTGATTGGCTCGACCCGGCTAGGCAGATACGCCCAGCCGGGTTGAGCCTGCGCCTTTACTTGCCCATCATTTGCTTCGCGTTTTCGGGCGTGATGGCTGTGGTATCGACCGTTACCGTCGGCTCAACAGACGACGCGCAGTCCAGCAGTATCGACTTTGCCATGTCGATCGCCTCCTTCCCTCCCGTAGGATAGGTAAAGGTCGCGGACCAATCGCCCTTTGCGACCGCCTCAATTCCCCCGGCAGGCCCAGGCAAGCCGTCAGTGCCGATGATCTTCACGCTCTTACCGGCACCTTTCGCAGCAAGCAGCGCACCCGCCGCCATCATATCGTTGCTGGCATAGACCATCTTGATATCGGGATGGGCCTGCAGCATGGCGGCGAACGCCGTTTGCGCTTTATCCGGCAGCCAGTCCGCCGCCTGTTCTGCCACGATCTGGATCTTGGAATTGGCTTTCACGCCATCTTTGAAGCCATTGAGCCGTTCGACGGCCGGTGTCGAACTGGGCAGCCCCTGCAGCACGGCGGCCTCGCCGCCATCCGGAAGAAGCGTCTTGCTGGTATATTCGCCGGCCGCCAGCGCAATCTTGTAGTTATCGCCTCCGATGAAAGCTGTGTAGTCCTTGCCAGCTTCACCGTTCGTCTTGCGATCAAGTTCGATGACCGGGATACCCGCGTCCATAACCCGTTTGACGGCGGGTGTCAGCGGGGCCGCCTCGAAAGGCGAGATCAACAGAAGGTCGACCTTTTGGGTGATGAAATTGTCGACTTGCGACGTCTGCGTGTTGACGTTGCCTGCCCCGTCGGCAATCTGCAGTGTGAACTGCGGGACTGCCTTGGCGGCTGCTTCCAGTTCATCGTTGACGTGCTGGCGGTAGGGCTCCGCATTGTTTGCCTGCGAGAAGCCGATGACGAATTCGCCATCCTTGGCGCAAGCCTTCACAAGCGGATCGGCAGCTTGGGCCACGCCCGCAATACAAAGACATGAGCCCGCCATAAGTGCCATGCGCCGGGCACTCGAAAATCGAAGTGCATTCTGTGTCATTACTTTCTCCTCCACATTGGTCCCGGATCCACCCTCCGGAAGATGCCGCCACACTACCTGCCCAATCCTTCGCGGCGACGAACGAGGGATTGAAGGACTGCCGCCAGAACGATAATTGCCGCTGTAGAAAGCAGCTGCATGGCCGGCGTGATGTTGTTGAGCTGAAGAATATTGGCCAAGGCGCCAAGCATGATCGTACCGGCGATCGTTCCGACCATGGAACCCGACCCGCCAAACAGGCTTGTCCCACCAATGACGACAGCCGCGATGGCCGTCAGTTCATATCCGGTGCCATCATTGGCGCTCCCGAAATTGAATTGCCCGGCATGGACGATGCCGGCCAGCGCGGATGCAAAGCCGGTAATGGCGTAAACGGCGATCTTGATTGCCGAGACCGGAACACCTGAAATGCGAGCGGCGCGCTCGTTTCCGCCGACGGCATAGACGTAACGGCCGAATCTAGTCGTGTTCAGCACCAGCGTGGCGATGCAAGCAAAAATCAAAAAGACGATCGTGGCCACCGGAACGACATTGCCGAACAATCGCCCGCCGAGAACCGCAAAGATGGGTGGAGCCAGCCCAGGGCCATCACCATAGGATATATTGATGTACTGATTGCCCGACACGACGAGTGCCAGCCCGCGAGCTGCCTGTAAACCGGCAAGAGTGACGATAAAGGCTTCAAGCCGAAACTTGCTTGAGATCGCTCCCTGGACCAAGCCGAAACAAGTGCCCATCAGCAGCACTGCCAGCACCGTTGTAATCAGTCCAAAACCGCCGGAGACCATCAATGTTGCTGTGACGACGCTCGCAAGACCAAGGGCGGCCCCAACCGAAAGATCGATCCCGGCGGTTATGATCACAAACGTCATTCCGATGGCGATGATGCCGGTTTCCGACACTGCGCGAACGATGTTGGCGATGTTGTCGGGTTGAATGAACAGGATGACCCCATGCCTACGCGGCGAGAATATGATGCCACCGGCAAACACCAGCACAAGGCCGATCAGGCTTTGGAAGCGGACGATCACCGCAAGCGGATCGATGCGCTTTGCCGGTTGAATCGGAGAACTCGACGTAATTTGCTGTTCGGACATCATCCCTCCCTCCCGTTGGCGGCGGCCAGAACGTCGTGTTCGCCCACCCCGCCAGAAAATTCGGCAACGCTGCAGCCATTGCGTAGAACCACTATTCGATCGCATAGGCCAATCAGCTCAGGCATTTCGCTTGAAGCGACAAGGATGCCCAATCCGTCCGAGGCAAATTCGCGCAAGCGGGCGTAAATCTCTCCCTTTGCTCCGACGTCAACACCGCGGGTCGGCTCGTCGAGAAGCAACAAGCTGGGATTGCCCAGCACTTCCTTGGCAAGGACGACCTTCTGCTGGTTGCCGCCAGAAAGAGCACCCACCGCGATCCCGGGATTCTTGGGACGGATGTCGAAATTCCCGAACGAGCTCTTGATCGCATCGTCCTGTCGACGTGCAGACAACAAGCCGTTTGGGGATATTCGGCGAATGATCGACATGACCAGATTGAGGCCGACAGACATACGCAGCATCAGCCCGGCGCCGCGCCGATCGTCGGTTACGAAGGCGAGGCCAGCCCGGCGCGCGGCTGCGATGGATCTAAGCCTTGCCGGTTTGCCGCCAATGGTAACCTCACCCTGCCATCGGCCCGGCACACCTGTCCCGTAAAGAGCGCTAAGAAGCTCCGTTCGCCCTGCACCCATCACGCCAGCCAAACCGACAATTTCACCGCGGTGAACATCCAGGTCGATCTTCGATGGAGCTTGCCAGCCGGGTGACGCCCGGTGCGGGCGGAAAGAGGCCTGCCGCATCCTCAGTAACACGTCGCCGACACGATCCGATCGAGGCGGGTAAAGCTCGTTCAACGGACGGCCGACGAGAAGCTGCACCAGTTGGGCTTGCGGAGCGTTCGGTTCGGTAATGCCGGCGACCTTGCCGTCGCGCATGACCGTCACGCGATGGGCAATCTGCGGCACTTCCTCAAGGCGATGCGAAATATAGACGATACCGACGCCTGATGATGCGAGCCCGCGCATGATATCGAACAATCGATCGACTTCGCCGACAGTCAACGCCGCTGTCGGCTCATCCATAATCAGAGCGCGCGATGCATAGGACAGCGCCTTGACAATGGCGACGACCTGGCGTTGGCCGATAGATAGCTCGCCGACAAGCTGAGCGGGATCGATCGATCGGTCGATTGCTTCCAGCCTTTTGTGCGCTTCGCGCAGCATCGCCTTTCCGTCGAGCATGCCATGGGGATGGACAAGCTCGCGGCCAAGAAAGAGATTGGCCGCGACGCTCAGACTCGGAACGAGATCCAATTCCTGGAAAATCGTTGCAATTCCCGCCGCCTGTGCATCCCGGGGGCTGTGAAATCGGGCGGGTTTGCCATCGATAAAGATCTCTCCCTGGTCCGGCGTGTGCACACCGGACATCAGGTTCATCAACGTCGATTTGCCCGCGCCATTCTCTCCAAGCAGGGCATGGATTTCACCCACTTTAAGATCGAAGTCCACGCCACGCAGCGCTTGAACCCCGCCAAAATGCTTGGTGACCCCTTTCGCCGAAAGAACAACCTGGCTCATGCTGCTTCTCCACACGATTCACGCACCCGCAAAACCGGCGACAGTCGAACGGTCTCGCGGGGGCGGTGCTTGTTGCCGATCCGCGCAATCAGCAAGTCGGCCGCCTTCCTGCCAATCTCATCGCAAGGCTGGGCCATCAGCGTCAGGCGCGGCTCGAAGTAGTCTGCCCATTCGAAATCATCGATCCCGAGCACCGAAATGTCTTCGGGAACGCGCAGTCCCCGTTCCCGAATGGCTCTCATAGCGCCGATCATCGCTAGATTGTTTGAGGCAAGGATTGCTGTCGGTGGCTCCTTCAGTTCCAGCAAGCGGTGCGTCGAAGCGGCGGCGTCAGCCGTGCTGCGGTTGCCGTTGCTGATGAAGGCATGTGGGACCTCTATCCCCCTCTCCGTCATAGCTTCCCGGAAAGCCCTGGTGCGCTCCACGGTCGTCGCAAATCCAGGCTGGCCGAGGATGATCCCAACCCGGTGGTGATGGAGCGTGACGAGGTGATCGACCAGCATGCGAATTGCCGCCGTGTTGTCGGTCCCGACCTGATCGAAACGATCATCGGAGAGCCTGTCGACGAGCACACAGGGAACATCGCATTCAAGGAGGTAGTCCAGCGATTTCTTAGGATCGCCCGAAGCGGCAAGGATAATCCCGTCGACACGGCGGTGGTGCAGATGCCGGACGAGTTCCAGTTCTCGATCCGGATCATCCTGTGTATCGCACAGAAATACGATCAAGCCTCGCTTGGAACACTCGGCTTCGATCGCGCAGATGATGTCGCTGAAGTAAGGGTTCGAAATCGCCGAAATCGCCAGTCCGACCGTGCCCGTCGACGATAATTTGAGAGAGCGTGCAACAGCGTTCGGGATGTATCCGATCTCGTCCACGGCCTCCATGACGAGCTTCGCCTTCTCGGGCGACACGTAGCGCGTCTTGTTGAGAACATGGGAAACCGTGGAGACCGAAACCCCCGCCGCCTTTGCAACTTCGGAAATCGTCGTCATGAGCGCGCTCCGGCGTTCGCCGGCAGCACAACAAGAAAGCGTCTCAAATTTTCCTCCCAGGCGGAATTCCAACCTTAAAAAGGCTCTCCAAGGATCCGCGAATAAGATCAGGTTAGCGCCATCGAAACGTTTGCGCAATCGTTTTTTTCTCGATATTGTCCAATTCGTGATCATCTCTTGGGAGGGAAATGACGTGCTCAAAGGCGTTCCGCCGTTCGTTACGGCCGACTTGTTGTGGGTTATGGCCTCTATGGGTCATGGCGACGAATTGGCCATCGTCGATCGAAACTTCTCGGGCTTTCGGGTGTCGACCCAGACCACCAGCGGAAAGCTTCTCATCTTGGAGGGGGTCGATGCACCGACTGCAGTTGACGGGATCCTCAAGATGATGCCCCTGGACAGATTCGGCGACACGCCGCTGATGCACATGGAGGCCGTCGACGCGCCGGGTGAGTTGCTGGAAGTGCACCGGGACGTCATCACCGTATGCGGTGAGGCAGAAGGGCGCTCGATCGCGAGCCAACCTATCGAGAGGTTTGCTTACTATCCCATTGCGATGCGATCGTTTGCGATCATCCAGACCGCTGAATCGCGCCCCTATGGGAACTTCATCCTGAGGAAGGGCGTGCTCTGAGGGTCAAGCCTCGAGCAGGGCCGGCGATTGGGCTGCGGGCCCCTGAATTTCCATCTGATCCGCATGGGTTGCTTGTCGGCAAGGATTAACTGCCGGCCAAGCGCCTTGCGCTCTCCACGATCGGCCGAACAGCGGCTTCCATGCTTTCCGGCGTCGTGCCGGTGACGATGACGCCGAGCAGCGCCGCAGCGATGCCGGCCGCCTTCAACTTTGGCATATCCTCGGCCGTGAATTTCTTCTGGCTCGGCGCAATGACCGGGATGCCGGCCTTGGCGACAATCGCTCTGTAGCGGGCAAGATCGGTCTCATCGAGCGGCTTGCCGTAGTCCGCGAAGGCAGCAATAGAGGCTTCCATCATCGCGCCCGGAATCTTGAGGATTTTGCGAAATTCCTCCTCGGTGCTCCTTTCGCCGAGCGCCGGCATCGGCCGAAGCTTCGATTGCCAGAGATGGGGCTGCATGTCGCTGATATAGATGTTGAAGCCCTCGAAGCCGAGATCGGCGAGCGCATCCATCTCCTGCGCGCTCGGCACATTCGTCTGCCCGGCCATGACAAGGAGCGGCACGCCCAACGTGGCGAGCTTCTCGAAGAAGGGCCGCTCTTGCGCGAAGCTGCCGAAGGTGGTGCCGGTCGCGCGGTGGTAGGCATTGAGATGCACTTTCAGCGCAAAGGCCCCTGCCCTCAACGCCGCCCTGGCGAGATCGAGGTCATGACGCGCAAGTGAGACGATGACCGGAAAGTCGCCACCTCGCAGCGCCTTGGTGAGTTTGGTTTCAGGATAGGCATCCATGTTGGATCTCAATTCAGCCGCTGGCCATCATCGGCCGCAAAGAGATGGACGGTGGCAAGTTCTGGCCGCACGCGGATCATCGCGCCGGGCGAGAGTGACACGCGCTCGCGGAAAACGCAGGTGACCGTCGTATCGCCGAGTTTCACCGTCACATGCGTTTCCGAACCCATCGGCTCGACCAGGATGATTTCCGCGGGCACGCCCTGCTCGTCGAGGGCGAAATGTTCGGGACGAATGCCGTAAACCGCGTTGCGGCCCCTGAATTCCTCGGCCGCCTCCGGCAGCGGCAGCAGGATACCCGGTGCCGCGAAACCGCCCGAGGTGATTGTGCCGGTCAGGAAATTCATGGCCGGCGACCCGATGAAACCCGCGACGAACTGGTTGGCCGGCCGGTCGTAGAGATCGAGCGGCGCGCCGATCTGCTCAACCCGGCCGCCGTTGAGCACGACGATCTTGTCGGCCATGGTCATCGCCTCCACCTGGTCGTGGGTGACGTAGATGGTCGTGGTTTTGAGTTTCTGGTGCAGGCTCCTGATTTCGCCGCGCATCACGACGCGCAGCTTGGCATCGAGGTTCGACAGCGGCTCGTCGAACAGAAACACCTGCGGATCGCGGACGATCGCTCGGCCCATGGCGACGCGCTGCCGTTGCCCGCCCGAAAGCTGGCGCGGATAACGGTCGAGCAGATGCGACAGCCCAAGGATATCGGCCGCCCAATTCACCCGCTCCTCGATCGCGGCCTTTTTGATGCCGCGATGCTCTAGCGAAAACCCCATATTCGTCGCGACCGTCATATGCGGATAGAGCGCATAATTCTGGAAGACCATGGCGATGTCGCGATCCTTTGGATCGAGCTCGTTCACCACGCGCCGGCCGATGCGGACGTCGCCAGCGGTGATCGTCTCCAACCCGGCGATCATCCGGAGCAAAGTGGACTTGCCGCAACCGGAGGGTCCGACAAGCACGACGAACTCGCCGTCTTCGATTTCGAGGGTGACGTCGTGGATGATGCCCAAGGCACCATAATTCTTTCGGACGCGGGAAAGGGTAACTTCAGCCATCATTCGATTTCCGGGTTCTTCAGCCCTTGAGGCCGGTATGCGCGAGCCCTTCGACGAATTGCTTCTGCGCGATGATGAAGACGATGAGCACGGGAAGCGCCGTCAGCGTCGCGGCGGCGAGCTGGATGTTCCACATGGGACCGCCATAGGCGTCGGTGTATTGGGTAAGCGCCTGCGGCAGGGTGAACTTGTCGGCACTTGAGAGGAACACGATCGGTTCGAGGAACAGGTTCCAGGAATGCAGGAAGGTGAATATCGCGACCGATGCAAGCGCCGGTCTTGCCAGCGGCAGTGCGATCTTCCGAAAAATCTTGAAGCGGCCGAGGCCATCGACGCGCGCCGCTTCCTCCAGCTCCGCCGGCAGTGTCACGAAAAACTGCCGCATCACGAAGGTGGCGAAAACGCTCGGCGCTCCGAAGATCGGCACGAGGATCAACGGCCAGTGGGTGTTTACCATGCCCGCCTTCAGGAACATCTGGAAGAGCGGCACAATCGTCACTTCCGACGGAATGAGAAGGCCGAGCAATACGATCATGAAGATCGCGTTGGCGAAGGGAAATCTGATGCGCGCGAAAGCGTAGCCCGCCATCGAGGAGACGACCATGGTGCCAACCGTCACAACCCCGGCGATATAGGCCGAGTTCCAATATTGCGTCACGAAGGGCTGCAATTCGAACACCTTGCTGTAGGTCGTCCAGTCGTAGCTCTCCGGGATGAGACGCGGCGGAAAAGCGAAGATATCGCTGATCGGCTTCACCGAGGATGTCACCATCCACCAGGTCGGGAAGACGAAGGGGATTAGCAGCACGCACATCAGCCCGTAGACAAACGTTTTCAGTCGCGGAGAGAGATCAGCTTTCATAGAAGACAATCCTCTTGCGCATCTGCCATTGGGCAAAGGTCAGGGCGGCGACGATGACGAAGAGCAAGATCGACAGCGTCGAGCCGTAGCCGAAGAGATGGAACTGGAAGGCCTGCTGATAGAGGTAATAGACCAGCACCGTCGTCGATATTCCCGGTCCACCCTGGGTCAGAACGGCAATCTGCGCGAAAACCTGCAGCGACCCGACGATGGTGATGATCGAGGTCAAGAGGATGGTCGGGCTGATCAACGGCAGGGTGATGCGACGGAACTGCTTGAAGCGCGGCGCACCGTCGATGCGGGCGGCCTCGTAGAGTTCGTTCGGCACGCCCTGCAGGGCCGCCAGGAACAGGATCATGTTGAGGCCGACATTCTTGAAAACCTGCACGACGATCACTGAGATCATCGCGGTCGTTTCCTCACGCAGCCAGTTCGGCCCTTCGATACCGACGAGCTGCAACATGCCGTTGATGCCGCCGTTCTTCTGCAAAAGGAAACCCCAGACGATCGTCCACGCGACCAGCGACACCACGACCGGCGAGAAGAACAGCGTGCGGAAGATGGTGATGCCGGCGAGCTTCTGGTTGAGAAGCACCGCGAGCAGCAACGCCAGCGCCATGTTGAGGATCACCAGCCCGGCAGAAAAGATCGCGGTCGCGCCCAGCACTTCGAGGAGGTTCGTGTCCTCGATCAGCATCCGATAGTTCTGCGTGCCGGTATAGGTGAAGGTATTGGCGAGCACGTTCCACTCGTGGAGCGAATACCAGAAGACAAGCCCGAGCGGGATCAGCACGAACCCAATGATGCCGATCAGCTGCGGGGCGATGAAAAGGAAACCGGCGAGGCTGTCGCGCCGTCCGATCGTCCAGAAGGGCGATGAGGCACGGCCTTCCGAGCGTATATGATCCCGTGCGACAGCCATCACCTTACCTCTTAGCGCTTCAGCAGTGGGCCGATCTGGCCGCAGATCTTCTGGAGCGTGCCGGGAATATCGGCATCCGGACGCCAGACGGCATCAAGCCCGGAGCGCACCGCCTGCTGGATTTGTGCAAAGCCGGTATGACCGGGAATGACCTTGCCGGTGGCGATGCCGGAGATGACAACCTTGCCGATCTGCTCCTGGCTGAGCAGCGGGTTGGTCTTCTTGAGCACATCTGCGTTCAGCAGCGACTTGCGGGCCGAGGGGAAGAACTGGCTGAGTTTGGCCGAGTTTTCCGGATTGGTCATATAGGCGACGAATTCGGCGGCGGTGTTGACATTCTTGCCGGCCTGCATGACGCCGACGCCGGCCTGACCGATCAGCGAATATTCGCCGGCCGGCCCCTTCGGCAGCGGCACCAGATCCCAAGAGAACGGCTTGTCCTTCGGGAGGAGCGAGGCGCGGCTGATCTGAGTGATGGTCATCGCCGCATTGCCGGCAAAGAAATCGACGTTTTCGCCGGGACCCGGGATCGCCTTCTTCTTGAAGATCGCGTCGTGGATGAAAGTCAGCGCATCGACCATGGGTTTTTCGGTGATCGTGCAGGTCTTGCCATCGGCGCTCCAGGGCGAAGCGCCCCAGCCGTTCCAGACCGAAGCGAGATTCTGCCAGATCTGGTAATTGAAGTCGCGCACGATCAAGCCGCCCTTGCCCGGCACCTTATCCCCTTGGCCGACGGCCGAGGCCGTGGCGATCACGTTATCCCAGGTCCATTGCCCGGCGGCAATCATCTCGGCCGGCGTCTTGGCGCCAGCCGCCTTGATGACGTCGTTGTTGACGAACATCGCAAACGGCGAGGTTGAAAATGGATAGGCGTAAAGCTTGCCATCCTTGGTCCAGCGTTCGGCCGCCGTGGGGATCAGTTCTTCGGCATTGTAGCCCTTGGTCGCCTTCAACACATCGGTAAGCGGGTAAAGCGCGCCGGAGTTGACGAAGTCGTAGGCTGCGGTCTCGAAAATCCAGGCCATATCAGGCGCATTGCCGCCGGCGATCTGGGTGGTCAGCGCGGTCGTGTAGGTGTCGAACGGCAGCGACTCATAAGTCACCTTCACATTCGGATGATCCTTGGAAAAGCCCGCGGCGATCTCGTTGAAGAGCTTCAGATGCGCCTCGTTGGCGCTCCAGATCGTCATGCGCAGGTTGATCGCATCTTCGGCATTGGCGATGCCATGCCATGCGAATGGCGCGGCGAGCGCCAATGCCGCGACGGCCGATCTCAGGGTCCTGTGATAGTTCATTCCCGTTCCTCCTCCAAAGATGGGTTAATCAGTATGCCGAGACGTCCGGCCAGCGCATTTCGATGCCTTCGCGCCTAAGCTCCCGCTGGAAATCGTGGAGTTGCTCATCGTTTTCCTGAACCTGGTGCGGCGTAAGCCCCTTCTCCAGGCAATGGGCTGCCAGCATGCCGGCAGCTTCGCCGATGTTCCATTCGACAGGGTGCAAGCGGTAGCAGCCATTGGTGATGTGGGTGGTGCCGATGTTCTTGCCGGCGGCAATGAGATTCTTCATTCGCTGCGGCAGGAGTGAACCAAGCGGGATCTCGAACGGGCAGGACGGCACGTCGATATAGTTGTCGCCGCCGGTCGAGGGGTGAAGGTCGATGCGGTACATGCCGATGCCGACGCTATCGCGGTAGTTGACCGCGCCCTTTGTGCCGCGCACCGAATAAGACAGGTCCTGCTCTACAATGCGAGTGACCGGCTTGATGCGGCGGCTTTCGCGGATATAGGGCGCCATGGCAAGACCATGTTCCGTGCCGGTAATGTCGCCGCGAAGTCGGAGACCGCGGTAGCCCTGGCCGCCGTCGAAACGAGGCGCTTCCGTCTGCAGCCAGTAGAAGACCGAATAGGAAAGGTCGGCTGCCGACTTCAGGTGCCGTGCTTTTTCCTCTTCCGATACGTCGATAATCGTGCCGTCCATGTAGTCGATCATCGGCCAGTTCACAAAGCAGATGTCCGACTGGTAGAAACCGGGCTGGAAGTTGCGCCGGGCTGCGATGCGACGAAAGAGCCAGAGGTTTTCGTCGCCACCGCCCTTGCGCTGGTCGGCATCGACGGCCAGCGGATCATCGTCAACATTAGGCGTGAAGGAGCGTGTCGTGAATTCCAGCGTGCGCGGATGCGGCGCGGTGAAGCCGAGCAGCGGCCCGCCCCAGAAATGCGGCTGGTATTCGCGCCAATAGTCGTAGTTTTCCGGCTTGTCGATCGTCTGGTCGCCATCCACGCAATCGACCGCGAAACAGACCGACACGGCTTGAACGTTATCCGGCTGGGCTTCAGGCGGCGCGCTCGGTTCGCGGGTGTCGGATTGCGCCTCGAAACCCTTCACATACTCCGTCTCGGTCATCGGCAAGAGGTCGCCGAGTTCGGTGGCGTCGAGGATATAAGCTGCGGAAATGGTGATCTCCAGATCCGTGTCGCGGTGACGGACGGTGACGGAACGAACCATATCACCATCGACATCGGCCCCGACCGGACGGTAGGGCTGCAGCAACTTCAGGCGGCCGGCACCCCGATAGGGCATCAACATGGCTTCCATCACCGCCAGGCTGACCCGCGGTTCAGCGCAGATGCGGCTGACCCAGCCGGCGCCGGGATTGAGGTCGCCCCAGGCGCGCGCGCCTTCGGTAAGCGGATAGTTGTCGCGGTAATATTGGCGGATGGCGTTGCGCAGCTTGCGATACGAGCGAGTGATGCCAAACTGCTCGACCCAGCTATGCTCGTCCGACGGCACGCCCTGGCTGGTCGACTGACCACCGATCCAGTCGAATTCCTCGGTCATGATGACACTGCGGCCAGCCCGGCAGGCGCCAAGCGCAGCCGCCACGCCACCGAGACCACCGCCGACAATCAGGATATCCGCTTGCATTTCTTTCACGTTCTCAATTCCGTTTCTTTGCGGGTCCGAGGGTTTCGCCCTCGACCGGTTCACACGTCAGAAGAACTTGCTCAATCGGGATCGCCCCCTCGATGCGACGCACCAGCATGGCGGTCGCCTGCCGCCCCATCTCTTCGCGAGGAATATTGAAGGAGGTGAACTGCACATGGCTGCGTCCGGCCCGCACGTGGCGGCCGAGCACGACAGCGGAAAAATCATCCGGTACCGACAACCCTCGCTCGCGGGCCACCGCCTCGACCCGCACCGCGTCCGCCAGTTCGACGAAGAAGACGGCGGTTGCGCCACAGGTAAGGATGGTATCGAGAATTTCGCCGGCCGACCTGCCGACATCATCGACATGCAAGACCAACTCGGCGCCCTCGGCAACCGCCGCGGCAAAGCCGTGCCAGCGGTCGACAACGGATTCGGCCGATCCGTTAGGGCCGACATAGGCCAGCTTCTCATGTCCGAGCGCCCTCGCCTTTTCGACCAGCGCACGGGTGCCGGTCGCGTAGTCGCCGCCAACATAAGGAACGGGTCCGCCAGCGTCCTCGCGTCGGCCGATCGCCACGAAGGGATAGTCGCCGGAAACCAGGCGCTTGAGTTCCGCGCGGTCGAATTCGCGGCCGAGCACGAGGCAGCCGTCGGCAATTCTCAACCGGTTGCCGTCGGCAAAAATCTTGCGGTCGTTGCCGACTCCGGCGCCGGTCAGAAGCAACAGGTCGTAGTTCTGCGCCTGCGCCTCTTCCTCAATGCCGAGCAGGAAAGGCGTGAAGAAGTCTGCCTGTTCGCTCGGGAAAGCCGGTTCATAGGTGAAGACGCCGAGGATACGGTTGAGGCCTTTGGCCATCCGTCGGGCGATCGGGTCCGCAACGTAACCAGTCGTGCGAATGACCTGTTGGACGCGCTCGCGGGTTTCCAGCGGGATACGCGCAAGAGCGGTCGGCGCGCCGTTCAGCACGAGCGAAACGGTTGCCTGACTGACGCCCGCAAGCTTGGCAATATCATGCTGAGTCAAGCGCTTAGGACTTGCCACGCAGTGTTCTCCCGATCGACTCTTGACTGTTAATACGTATTAGCAGCTAATACGTATTAACAGGATGAGGACGGCGGCTGTCAAGCGCGAAAATTTGGGGAGATCGGTGGGTTTTGGAGAGCATTTGAGATCGCTTGGAATTTCCGGCATGCGCGTGTTTGGCGACAGCATCACCGCTGGCTTCAACGCCAGCCAGCCGCACCTTGCCTGGCCGGCTTTGTTTGCCGAGGCAGTCGACTGTCTCCCGATCCGCAACCACGCCATCCCCGGCACCGTGCTGCAAGGATCTCAGCTGGCGGACGGAAACCCGCGACCGGACAATGGCATCGGCCGTTTCGAGAAAGTGCTTCTGGATGCGCCGCACCGTGATGCGATCCTCATCTTGTACGGCTATAACGACGCCCGTTATACCGCCGCTCCCGACACAATGAACGTCCGAAACTTCAGCCGCGACTACGCGACGATGCTGGAAAAGTTGATCGCGGCGGGGCACGCGGAACGGCTGGCGATCGGCAGCCCACCCTACCTCCCGGATGCCGGGTTCTTAGTCGGCAGCACCGGCTTCACGAGCCAGACGCGCATGGGTTTCGAAGGGTATGTCGAAGTCGTGCGCAAGCTGGCGCGACGCTTCTCGCTCTTCTATGCACCTGTCTACGAAAACATGAAGGCGCACGGCGATGGCGACCTGACCTCCGCCGATATGGTCCATCCGAACGATGCCGGACATCGCGCGATCTTCGACGCCTTTACAAATGCGGATCGGTCATAGCGCATCAAGCAAGGGCAGCACGGTCTCTGTCTGGAGCGCGACCAAGCGCGACGCATGCCGCTGATCGGGGGATCGAGAAGCCGGAACCGAATTTCGATTTCTTGAGTTATCGAAGAAACCAAAAGCCCCTTTATTTATGTGGATTTCGAGAGCCAGGTATAATTTAGAAGAATTGAATGCTCGAAATACCAAAATCGTCGGAAGTACTTATCCGATTTCCGCATTGGACGTCTTTAAACCTATAGGCGCAATCATTACGTCGTCCATCGTCATGTCTATCAAGGCGACACCGATGTGAGAGCATTCACGACCACGCCGCCCCTCATTGGGGACTTGGGACGCGAGGTCATTTTTCCCAGACAATGAGCAGCCCAAGCGTTCGATGCACCTTTACTGCATAATTCCTTAGATCGGAATCGATCCAAGGACAAAATTATGCAGCAATTCAAAGTGCTACAACGTCCTTTGCGCGTCGGAAAAGACGCGCGGCGCTGTAGTGCCTCGAGCAAATAGGCGCGCCATCTCCCCGTCTTATCAACCAACACCAACCGGGCGGCCATCGGGTGGACGAACCCGTGCGCCCATACGAGAGAAAAGATGGAAAACCTGCAATATCTTGGTCCGATGGGGTGGAAGGCGATCGAAATCGCCGTCCCGATCATCGTGGTGGCAATCCTGTTCCGGTGGAGCGGCGTGATCCGCTATATCCCCAACGACAGGCTCGGCATTCTCGAAAAGCTATGGAGTTTTCGCGGCTCCGTTGAGAATGGCTTCATTGCGCTCTACGGTGAGGCCGGCTTCCAGCCGGAAGTCGTGCGCGGCGGCCTGCATTTCTTCATGCCGTTCCAATATTCGATGCATCGCGCCAATCTCGTAACCATTCCGCAGGGCCAGATCGGCTATGTCTTCGCCCGTGACGGCGAGCCGTTGCCGCCGACCCAGACGCTTGCTTCGAATATCGAAGCCGGTGATTTTCAGGATGTGCGCGGCTTTCTCACAAAGGGCGGCCAGAAGGGGCCACAACGCAAGATCCTGCGCGAAGGCACCTATGCCATTAATCTCGTGCAGTTCATCGTGCTGACCGCACAATCGAACTACGCCGTCAACCTGAACGCGTCGGAACAAAGACTGTTTGCCGACATGTCGACGCTGATTAGCGAGCGGAATGGCTTCGAGCCCGTCGTCATTCACGACGCCGAGGACCTGATCGGCATCGTCACCATCCATGACGGTCCGGCGCTGCCGGATGGCGAGATCATTGCGCCGACTGTTGCCAACAACCCAAAGGATCCGAACTTCCACAATAATTTTCAGGATCCGGAGAAGTTTCTCAATGCCGGCGGTTATCGCGGCCGGCAATTGCAGGTGCTTGCCGATGGCAGTTATTTCCTCAACCGCATCTTCGCGACCGTCGAACTTGTGGAGAAGACGATCATCGACGTTGGCACGGTGGGTGTCGTCGTCTCCTATACCGGCCGGCGAAGCGCCGATATTTCCGGCCAATCCTATCGTCATGGCGAATTGGTCGAGACAGGCGCACGCGGTGTCTGGTCGACGCCGCTTCTGCCGGGCAAATATGCGTTCAATACCTTTGCTGGCAATATCATCATCGTGCCAACCACCAACTTCGTGCTGAAGTGGACGAAGGAACAGTTCGGCGAGCACAGGCTGGATGAGAATCTTTCCGAAGTATCGCTGATCACCAAGGACGCGTTCGAACCCGTGCTGCCGCTCTCGGTCGTCGTGCATATCGATTATATGAAGGCGCCCCTCGTCGTGCAGCGTTTCGGCGATATCAAACGGCTGGTCGAACAGACGCTCGATCCGATGGTCTCGGCCTATTTCAAGAATATCGCCCAGACCAAGACATTGATCGAACTGCTGCAGGAACGCAGCGAAATCCAGCGCAAATCCGGCGACGAAATGCGCGAGAAGTTTACCTCCTACAGCCTCGAACTGCAGGAAGTGCTGATCGGTACGCCGCGGGCCAACAATGGCCAGAACAGCATCGAGCAGATCCTGATCCAGCTGCGCGAACGTCAGATCGCCGTTGAAAAGGTCGAGACCTATAAGTTGCAGGAAGCCGCGGCGGTCCAGGAGCGCACATTGCGCGAGAAGGAAGCGCTGGCCGAACAGCAGGCCAAGATCACGACATCAGCACTCACCATCGAGATCAGCGAGAACGAAGGCAAGGCGCAACTCGCCCGCACCCGTCAGCAGGCAGAGACCATTCAGGTCACAGCCAAGGCCGAAGCTGAGAAGGTGCGCCTCGCCGGCCTCGGCGAAGCCGACCGGATCAAGGCCATCGCGCTTGCCGATGCCGAACGCATCAAGGCGACCGGTTTTGCCGATGCCCAAAAGGTGCGCGCCATCGGCTTGGCGGAAGCCGAGGCGACGGAGAAGAAGGTCGCGGCCTTCGGTGGACCGGACTATCAGCTCCACTCGCAAGTCCTCATGCGGTTTGCCGAAGCAATCGAAAACGGCAGGCTGCCGCTCGTGCCGCAGATTCAGGTCGGCGGTGGCGGCGAAAAGGGCGCCACCAATGGTCTCGTCGAAATGATGCTGTCGATGCTGGTCGCCGATCGGCTTGGACGGCCGGCTTCACCGGCTGCGGTGCCGACGCCGATCGAGCAGCAGTGATTGTGGATGGGCCGGCAATGCCGGCCCATTTTGCCGCCGCCCGACCAAAAGGCTGCGATCGCGACGAGACCACTGCCGTCATGGCCATCGACGCTCGCTGCACATTCTCACCTTTTACGGCCAAGCGACAACAATCGCGCGTTTATCTGTCAGCCGGCAGCTGCTACACCGTCCTATCGCAACACCATTTCTGTATTCATGGCCTATCGTTTCGTCCACACTGCCGATCTCCATCTCGACTCTCCCCTGCGTTCCCTGGCTCTTCGCAATGCGGAACTGGCCGATCTCGTGAGCGACGCCAGCCGGCAGGCGCTGGTGGCGATCGTCGACCTGTGCCTTGAGGAACAGGTCGATGCGCTCGTCATCGCCGGCGATCTCTATGATGGCGATCAGACGTCGATGAAGACGGCACGCTTCCTGGCAAGCCAGCTGGAACGGTTGCACCGAGCGGGGATTCACGTCTTCAAGATCCGCGGCAATCACGATGCGATGTCGAAGATCGCCAAGGAACTGGTGATGCCCGATACGCTGAAGATCTTCGGCGGCCACGCCGAGATCGTGGAGGCCACGAAGGGTAACCTGTCGGTCGCGATCCACGGCCTGAGCTTCGCCAAGCCGCAAGCGCCAGACTCGCTTCTGCCGAAGTTCAAGCCGCCGGTGACGGGCGCGGTCAATATCGGCATCATGCATACGAGTCTCGCCGGATCCGCCGGACATGACGTCTATGCGCCCTGCAACGTGCTCGACCTTCACGCCTCGGGATTCGACTACTGGGCGCTCGGCCATCTTCACCAGCGCAGCCAGCATCCCGGCACGGCGACGGTCATCATGCCTGGTATGCCGCAGGGCCGCGACATCAACGAGTCGGGCGTCAAGACCGTATCGCTGGTGACCGTGGCGGACGACCGGACCGTGGCGGTCGAGGAGCGGCTCACCAGCGTCGCGCAGTTCGAGCGGGTCGATGTCGATCTGACGGGTGTCGATGATTGGCGTGATGCGGCTATGGCGATCGAAGCGGCACTGACAGCACAGCGCGACCGCACGGCCTCGGCGCATCTCGTCGCGCGCCTGAGGCTTTCCGGCCGCACCCAGCTTGCCTGGCAGCTTCGGCGTGACATCGACCTCATGCAAGCGGAAGCCGAGCAGCGCGGCGACCGGATCGGCCGGACCTGGATCGAGAAGCTGGAACTCGCCTTCGAAGCACCCTTGCCCCTCGCAGATGCTTCCGCCGCCGATCCCGTCGTCGAACTCGGTGCGTTGATGCGGGACGAGGTCATCGCCCGCAGCGGGTTTCGCGACGATATCAGGGAGGTGGTTCGCGACCTGCTCGCCGACCTGCCGCCCGAGAGCCGAGCATTCGCCGGGCTTGACGAGGCGGGCTTCGAACGCTTCATCGACAGCCTTCTCACCGACGGCGCCGAGGACATTGCCGCCCGGATGAAGGCCGCGGACCGGGCGGAAAGCTGATGCGCCTCCGACGGCTGGACCTCACCCGCTATGGCAAGTTCACCGACCACTCGATCGATTTCGGCGCGGTCCGTCCGCGTTCGCCCGACTTGCACATCGTCTATGGCCTGAACGAAGCGGGCAAGTCGACCACCTTCGCCGCCTATCTCGATCTGCTCTTCGGCATAGGTGAGCGCAGCACCTACAATTTCCTGCATCCATACAACACGATGAAGGTCGGCGCCCGACTGGAATTCGATGGCGAGGAATACGAGCTGGCGCGGCTCAAGCTCCGGACCGGCAGCCTCGTCGACGATCGGGGGCAAGCTGTGAACGAGGCGCTCCTGGCCGGCGCACTCGGCGGCATCGGCCGCGAGGCCTATCGCACGATGTTCTCACTCGACGACCAGTCGCTGAAAGAGGGCGGCAACGCCATCATCCAGAGCAAGGGCGAGCTTGGCGAGTTGTTATTCTCGGCAAGTTCCGGCCTCGCAGGCTTAAGCCGTTCGCTGGTTTCCGCCGCCGACGAAGCCAATGTGATCTATAGGAAGCGGTCGTCGAGCACGAAGCTTGCCGAACTCAAGCGCGCGCTCGAAGCGTTGAAGGCCGAGCGCAATGCCATCGACACATTGGCCTCCGCCTACTCGGCGCTGAAATCGACCCATGAGCAGGCCGATGCCGCCTATATCGCGACCACGCGAGAACTGGCCGAGGCCAAGGCCCGGCATCAGGAACTGACGCGCCTTCTCGGCGCCCTGCCCGCGGCGCTGGAGCTCCGGCGGCTGGACACAGATGCGGCCGACATGGGCGATCTGCCGCGGCCGCCGTCCGAATGGTTCGCGCTCCTGCCGCAGCTTTCCCGCGATGAGACGCGGCTGCAGGCGCTTGTCGAAATCGCCGACCGCACGCTGCGCCAGCTTACAGACGAGATCGAGGCGATCGCCATCGATCACAAGGCGCTGACGCTAACTGCGCATATGGACCTGCTGGACCAGGGGCGGGTTCGCCATCTCGCGGCCGACAGCGACCTGCCGAAGCGCCGGCGGGCGCTGGCCGAACAGGACGGTGTGCTGGTCCGGCTTCTGGCCGATCTCGAACAGCCGGGCCATGCGACGCCCGAAGCACTGCTGCTGCCCGCCTCGCTGATCGGCACCGTCCGCGATCTCATCGAACGACGCTCCGGCGTCGAGGCGAAACTGGCTGCCGCGGGTCGCGAACGGGTGCGAGCGCGCGAGAATCTCGAAAGGCTGGGCGAGGAAGGCGGCTGGAAAAATGCAGCTGCGGTCCCAGATCCCGCGCGTCTTGGCCGCATCGAGGCCGCCCTGAGCCGGCTCACGGGGTCTGATCTGGCAGTGCGGCTCACCTTGGAAGAACGTACACTTGTCCAGGTGAAGCGAATACAGGAGAACCAGTTTGCACAGCTCGCACCCTGGACCGGCGATGCCGCGGCGCTGCAACGGACGCCCGCGGCGGAGCCTCGCCAGATCGAGGCCTGGCGTGGCCAGGCGACCTCGATCGACAAGCGGATCGCCGATCACCAGGCCCGGTTGCGCGATCTCGGCACCGAACAGGCGCTGACCAAAGCCCGGATCGCGGCCTTCGTCGCCGGCGGTTCGATCGACGATGGCGAGGCCACGAGGCGACGCGATGAACGCGATGCCGCCTGGCAGGCGCATCTTGCCAGCCTGAATGCCGCCACGGCCCGGACATTCGAGGATCGGATGCGCCAGGACGACATGTTGTCCGCCGGCCGGCTGTCGCGGGCGCAGGAACTGGCCGAGCTTCGCCAACTCCGCCAGACGGAAGCGGCAACGGCAGCAGCGATCGAACGGCAAAGGGAACTGCTCGCCGAGGCGCATGCCGAACATGATGCGCTTGCCGAGCGCATCCGTGGTCTGCTGCCCGGCGCGATCGAATACGACGCTGAAGCCACGGCGCGCATTGCAGCACTCGCGGCATGGAGCACCAAGCGGTCCGCGGCGCTGGCCGCCTGGGACGATCTGCAGCGAGCCGAAGACGCATTGGCCGCGCTTCGCCTCGAACTGAACAGGCATGCCGCGACACTTGCGGCCGACCTTGCGGATGCCGGTCGTGGTGACGCCGACCATCTGCCGGTCGCCGACCTGATGCAGGCTGCGAATGAAATGCTCGCTGCCGGCAAAGCCGAGCTGGCGGCGCGGCAGGCGCATGAGAAGGCAATCGGTGACCTCAGCCGCGATGTCAGGGAACGCGAGCGCGACCAGCAGGAGGCGGAAGCCACCATAGCGGCCTGGGACCGGGAATGGGCGGAGGCGCTGTCGCGAACCTGGTTTGCCGACAAGGCCGGCTCGATGGCCGCCGTCCGCGCCATACTGGACGTGCTGGGCACGCTGCCAGCCATCCTGAAGGAGCGGCATGACCTCGCAAGCCGCGTTGCCGCGATGGAGCGTGACCAGGAGCAATTCCGCGGAGATATTTCTGGTCTTCTCGCAGAATGCGGCCTCAGCCAGTCGGCGGCGGATACGCTCGCCTCTGCCAATACGCTCGTCGAACGCCATGAGGCAGCGCGGCGCGCGGCGCAGCTTCGGGCAGACCGGCAAGCGGATCTCGAACAACAAGGGGAGAAACGACGGGCGCTGGAGGAGGAACTGGCCGTTCACAATGCCCGCAAGAACGAACTGACCAGCTATTTCGGGACGGACTCGCTTGCCTCAGTCGAAACATTTTTGAACCAGGCTCGGGAGCGGGACCGGCTGGAGGAGCGGGCCGCCACCTTGCGCGGCCAGATCACCGAGGCATTGCGGGCTGCGAGTTTCGCCGAGGCCGAACGGCGCCTTGCCGATATCGACGCCGGCGCCGTCGAGCGCGATGCAATGGAGCTTGGCGCCCGGATCGAGGATCTTACCGAGCGGGCGAAGCTTCTCTACTCCGACATGTCGCTGGCACGGCAGAAGCTTGAGGCCGTCGGCGGAGACGATGCGGTGGCGCGGATCGAGGCCAAGCGGCGAACCATCTTCCTTGAGATCGAGGAACTGGCCGTGCGGCATCTGACGCTGCGTGCCGGCGCGCTCGCGGCCGAGCAGGCGCTGCATATCTATCGCGAGAAACATCGCAGCTCGATGATGAAACGCGCATCGGAAGCCTTCCGCCTGATCACCGGCGGCAACTATTCCGGCCTGACCACCCAGCCCGACCGCGACAAGGAAATACTGATCGGCGTGTCACGCGATGCCGGCTCGAAGCTTGCGGACGCGATGTCGACGGGCACGCAGTTCCAGCTCTATCTCGCGCTTCGGCTTGCAGGCTATGAGGAATTCGCAGCGCTTCGCCCGCCCGTGCCCTTCGTTGCCGACGACATTATGGAGAGCTTCGACAATCCTCGTTCCGAAGAAGTCTTCCGCCTGCTCGGCGAAATGGCAAAGGTCGGACAGGTCATCTACCTCACGCATCACTGGCATCTCTGCGAGATCGCACGGAACGTCGTTTCGAACGTGACGATACATCAACTGCCGTAACGGGCATAAGAAATGCCTTCGAGGAAGCCGGAAAAGGCTCCACAGTCCCGCCGCCAAACATTTAGCGCATTGCGGTTCTCGGCGTGCTGCAACCGGCTCTTGTCTTGATCGAGGATAGTTCATATTGACTAAGGCATGTCGCGCAAAAGTGTGCAGCGGTTTTGTGCTAACGACATGCGTAAAAACAAAGACCTAAAGCGCGAGGAGCGATCTGAAAGATCGCCAAGCGCTTTAGGGCGCCGGCCACTTAAAAAAACGAGTTATCCATGGCTTTCGTCTTTCGCCTGCGTTTGCTTGTTGCCCTCAGTGGCTGTCTTTTCTCAGCGGTCTCCCATGCGCAATCCTTTGATTGCGGCAAGGCGCAGTCGGCCATTGAAAAGGCGATTTGTGCCTCCCCTGCCTTGATTGCTGAGGACACCGCCTTGGCGGCCTCCTATCGGCAGGCATTGACCGATCTCAACGGCGACCCGACGAGGCTGGACGATCTACGCCAAAAGCAACGCCTCTGGTTGGCTGACCGCAATAAATCCTGTGTAGACACCGATCCGGTCCGGCTGTCGGCATGCCTGACAACACGCTATCAGACGCGTCTTGCGACGCTTGTGGCAGCGAGCGCTTCTCCGAGCCAGAAGCCGCCTGCATCTGTCGTCGAGCCTGCGCCATCAACCGCGTCGGAGACACAGGCGGCGGCGACACAAGATGCACCAGCACCGTCGGCTGCAGCTGTGTCGCAACCCGCGCCCGTAAAAGCCCCGCCCCAGCTCGTGTCGCAGCCGCATTTGGCATTGGATCAACTGCCTGCCGATCGAGAGGGCAGCACCTTGCTGATGGTCGAAACGCCCGGCCATATTACCATCCGCACGCAGAGCGCCGCGGGTGCGGCATTGCAGCTCGTCGATATGATCGCAGGCCCGGGGGACCGTATGGGCGCAGCTGGCGTCAGCGACGGCCGGATCGATGCGCTGCTCGACAAAGGCACCTACAAGATCCGTGTGTTCGGAGCCAAAGGAGCTGCCGGCGACGTCAGGCTTACCGCACAAGCCTATCAGGAGCTTGAACAGCCCGACGCCGCTTTGACCTCGCTGACCCCCATCCATGCCGATCTAAGCGATCTGCAACAAAGATCCTATTGGATCGACATTCCCGATTCCGGACGCGTCGATATCGAGGCGGTTGGACGCTCGCTTCAGGATCTGCGCTTGTGGCGAAACGGCACCGATATTGCCGCTCTCTCGCCGAAAATGTCGATCTTCGAACTGAAGCCGGGCCTCCCCATGACCCGGGCCGCGCTGACGGGAACGGTCGAGCCCGGCCGCTACCTCGTGACGGCCTATGGCGGCCAGAAGCTTGTCTGGACCAACTCGGACGCCGCAGAGCCATTCCACATTCGCGCCGGCACGCAGATCTCGCTGGCCGGAGGGATTGCCGAAAATGTCATCGGGCCTTTCGGCTCGATACGTTTTGAGGCGCCGGCAGATCTCGATACTTTCCGTCTGGAGCTGCCGCAATCGGCGGCGGCGGTGCTCCGGGCCGGTCGGATTTCCGGCACGGCGACAGCTTTTCAGAGTGCCGCGATCGACAAGGCTAGCCGTGAACCGACAGCCACGCTTTCGCTTTCGTCAGACAGCCAGCCGAGCATTGTCGAAGTCTCGGGTTATGAAGGCCAGCATTTCCAGCTCCGGGGGCTTCGGTTCAGCACCGAGACCCAATTTAAAGGCTCAGTACCCAATCTCATCAGTCTCGACGTTGCCGGCGAAGGCGGCGATGAAATTCCGGCCACGGCCTTGCTGGTGCGCCAGGATAGCAGTGGCAAAGCCACCATCGTCGCGTCCGACTTGCCTCATTTGGGCCCGGGCCAGGCTTGGCGGCGGCGCTTCAATTTGCGCGGGCCGACATCGCTGCTGTTCGAGATGACGCAAGCAGGCCAGATCGCGATCCGCACATCAGGCGTTGCGCTGCATGCCGACATCAGCCCGGTTCTGGTCGGCAATGCCCCGCGCGCCGATGGCCGCAATGCCGATCGTTTCGATCTTGACGCCGGCTATTATCTGCTGCGACTGCTGCCTGACAACAATGCCGTCGGCATCCTCGACCTTTCCTTCGGCACGCCGGGCCTCGTCCCACCGGTCCAACCCGCCGCTCCGGCACGCACCACTATTTCCTTTGGCATCCGCGAAGCCGAAAAGGCCACACGCTACCAGATCATCACCAATGCCGCGCCCGGTTTGCTGACGGGACCTCGTGCGGTGGCACTGCCCGCCGATCTGCAGGGGCGACCACTGGCGCTTTGGCAGCCCACCGATGCTTCGGCGTTGCGGGAGTCCTTGCCGGATCAGCCGATGTCCAATATTCCGGCGCCCGTGCCGCGGGCCAAAGGCGCCGCGAATGACGATGCGAACGCCCTGTCGCGGCCGGCGTCGGCAGCGGATCTGCAGATCGATATCCACGTGCCGCTCGGCGGAACGATCGCCGCCGTCGACATGCACAATACATCCGTCGCTTTTGCGACCAGCAACCAGCGCGTCGACGCAAAAGGCCGGACGTTGACCCTGCGCTTCCCCGCCCCTGCCGCTGCCCGGTCCATCGTCGTCAGCTGGCAGCCGGATGCTGCTGCGGCGCAGAAAATCGCACCGCAGACCCCCGCATCCCCGTTGATTGGCGGCCGAAGCCAGTTTCTCGATCTCGCCGAAAACGCACAGAAATCCTACCGGCTCGAGGTTGCCGAGGGCGGGCTTTACCGCATCGAAACCCTTGGGCGTTTGCAGACATCACTGAGCCTTGGCACATCATTCCTGCCGGGACTGGGGGAAGCTTCGGACAATGGCGGTGGCCACAATGCGCTGCTGCAAACCTATCTGCGCGCGGGGACCTATCAGATCGACGTCTCCGCCCAGAATTCCTCCGGCCATCTTGGCGTTTCCGTTACGCCGGCCTCGCTGTTGACCGCGGCAAGCCTGGTCGCCGATGGCACCAGCCGAGGGGCCCTCTCAGGCGGACGCGGCGCCATCGTGCCGATCGAGATCGCAACTGCAGGAACGTATCAGCTCGATCTCTATTCCCTTGGCGAAGACCTTACCGCGCGTCTCGAGGATGCGGAGGGATGGCCGCTCACCGCGCCAGGCCCGCTTTCCACGCTCAGTCAGGATTTCACCCCGGGGCACTATCGCCTGGTAATCCTGCCGCGCGACGTCGACACGCGGTTTGTCGCACGGCTAAGACCGGTCATCGACCCACCGCAGTTGCAGGGCCACGGACCACACCCGCTGGCCTTCAATCAAGCCCAAGCATTTCAGTGGCGCGAGCCTCAGAGCAAAAGTGATGCACGCGTTGCCGATAGCTGGACGTTTGATCTCCTTGCCGATGCCGATGTCAGCATCGACCTGACCGAAGGCATGATCGGCGCTCTGTTTCGCGACGACAAGGACCAGATCGCCCGATTTGTCGCCGCTCCCCAATTCACCGGCACGTTGAAGGCCGGGCATTATCGCATTGATCTCATGAGCCTCGCCCATGATGACCGACTGGATTATCAGATTACCCTGAACACCCAGGATTTGCAGCCGGGCGAAGCACGCTTCGTCAACCTTCCCGCCGAGCTTTCCTTCAATGTCGACAAGGACCGTGTCGTCAGCCTCGGCACGTTCGGCCGCAGCGAAATCAAAGGCGTGCTGAAGGACGAGCATGGCACCGTCGTCGAACGCCTGACGGGGCGCAGCGATGATTGGAACATCGCGCTCTCCACCCTTCTGCCGGCTGGATCCTATACGCTGGCCCTTGATCAGGCGGCAGCGTCGGGTACGGCCAGCAGCCAATCGGGTGATAGTTCCGACGATCAAGACACAGACTCCGGGGACGGTGAGCAGGAGCCAGGCGACGATCAGGCCGATGTTGGGGATCTCGAGGTTCAGTTTGCCCTGCCGCAGGAGCAGCCGCAGCCAGCACTCACCGAGAGCGGCACCACCGAGGTCAACGGCGCCTCCGTCTTTACGTTTCCCTTGCCGGCCAACACGAAGGATCAACTTGCGCTGGTCGTAGCCCAGTCCACCAGTGACCTGGTTCTCTCGGTCGAAAAACGAGACGCCGACGGCAGTTGGAAGCCGCAAGCCTTTGCCCGTGGCCGCACGCCGCTGATCGCCTGGCCGGCGTCTGAGGGAGATATCCAATGGCGCGCATCGGTTTGGACCCTTGATGGTGGAACAGCACCGATCAAAATCGCCGCGCGCAGCATTACCCGCGATATGCGCGAGCCCGGCGACATTGCCTTGGAGCCCGTGGCCATCGATGGCCTTGATCTCTCCCTGAACGTTGCTCTCGCACATGCCCCGTCGGCCGGTTTCGTCGACCTCGGCGCTGCTGCGGATCTGCTTGTCGGCGCAACTGCGGACCGTCCGCTCACGGCGGCCATGCCGGGACTTTTTGCTCCGCAATCGGATCGTTTATGGCTGGTCTCCCGCACTACGAGCCATGCGCAGGTAAACCCAGCACAGCCCAAAGCAGAAATCGCGCTGACGCTTGCGCCAGCGGATCAGGCAATTATCCCAGCCGCACCGCCTTTGCCGGGCAAAGTAAGATTGTGGCGCGCGGATTCGGCTTTTGGACAGCCGGGTCTGACGGCCGGACGCGGCATGGGCATCAGCCTCAACAGTGCGGTCGCCCTCTCCGATAATCAGGATCTGCATATCTGGAACGCCGCAAGCGACGACAGCCTGCAGCTGCGGCTTAAGCCGATCGATGCCGCCGAACTCGAGCCAGTGCAGCTGAATGGCACCTTGACGGCGACCATTCCAGCCTTCAGCGCGCGGCCGGTGAAGCTCGCACCGGGAGTGAAACGGCTCACCCTCGACCTGGCGCCGGGGATCGCCGTCGTCTCCGCCCCTTCAACCTCGCAATTGCTGAACGTCTGGTCCGGCGCGGCTCCGCTGTCGCGCAGCATTGCGACGTCGACCGAAGAGATCTGGCTCGTCAACCTGACGGGTGATGCCGGCTCGACGCGCATCAGCCTGTCACCGGGCCAAGCC
Source organism: Rhizobium sp. NZLR10 (assembly GCF_019685125.1). Taxonomy (NCBI): domain Bacteria; kingdom Pseudomonadati; phylum Pseudomonadota; class Alphaproteobacteria; order Hyphomicrobiales; family Rhizobiaceae; genus Rhizobium; species Rhizobium sp. NZLR10. Next base: position 58,869 of record NZ_JABDWE010000025.1, read on the forward strand.
GTTACGCTCAGCAATGATCAGATCAAGCGCCGGTTCTTCGGCACGGTCGGATCGGAAGAAATCGCGGTTGATGCCATGAAAGGAGATGTCCTGAACGTCTCCGGCGGCGCGGCGACCTTTATCGGGGCCGACGGCCGGGTCTTGCGTGGTGACAGGATTTCCGTGTCCGGACCCGGGCAACTGATTGTCGATCACGGTGCCGGTCTCTTAGCACTGTGGCTGGAACGGGGCGGCAAGTCGCCTTGGCCGACACCCGAACCAAAATCGATGACCCTGCCGCAGAGCGTGACGCTCGAGGGCGAGGCCATGGCCTTCCGCCTCGATCCGGCCCAACCGATGGTGCTTGACGTCAGCACCGACGCCCCGGTCATTGTCGGCCTGGAGCAAGAGGGTCACCGCGACCTGCAGCTGTTTCCGACGGGAGCGGAATTCCACCGCTATCTTGCGGCGGGCGAGGCAGTCCTGACGCTCTATTCCACGCATGAGGGCCCCTTGTCGGGCAGCCTGGATATGACGGCAACAGCGGTCGTCCCGGTGAATGACGGCATTGGAGCCCCGGTCGTGCTTGCACCCGGCGCGACAGCCTTGTTCGGCTTCGAGGTCAAGAAGAGCGGCAATATCGGTGTCGGCCTGCGTTCCGATCCGGACCTTGCCATCGGCCGACTGCTGGATGCCAAAGGCCAGGTGCTCGGCGACGGGGTCAATCAGCTGAAGCAGCTTGCCGCAGGATCTTACCTATTGGAAGCGCGCGCACCGGCGGACGCACCGGCGCTCATTGTCAGGCCATCGGTGGTTGGATTGTCACCACCGCCCGCAGGTCCGCCGCCCGAAATTATCAGCGATTATTTGCAGCGTGCCGGTTTGAAACCCACGGGATCGAAGTGAAACACCAATGAAAAAGATCGTATTTCTCATTGCCCTCGCTCTTGCGTCTTCAACGCTGATCGCAAGCGGTCATGCGCAGCAAGGCGCCGCCTCGCCGACACTGGATGTTCTGCAACGCGCCGATGGCGTTAAAATCGTGCCGGAGAGGTTCCTGCGTGCCTATGATCCGGTCACGATCTTCTTCCCTACGGATACCGGCCCTGCAGCCGGCGGCCCGGAAGACTCGCCCGAGCGTTTTGTGACCATGGAACCGGCGGCTGCCGGCGCCTGGCAGTGGCTCGGCCCGCGCGCCCTGCAATTCCGGCCGGCCGACAAGTGGCAGCCGCTGTCGCGCCTCAAGGTAACGATGCTGGCGCATGACAAGGCCGCTGGTGGCGAGACGGAACTGATACCGCTGCTGCCAGTACCGGTATCCACGGCTCCGGCTGCAACCGATGATCCCATCAGCGAGCTTGACCAGATCACATTGACCTTTGCCGAACCCGTCGATGTCGCGGCGCTGAGCCGACTTCTGTCGATCGAGTTGCGTCCTGCGCCGGGCATTGGCGACGAAGGCGGTTTGATGCTGGGGGCGCAGGATTTCGATGTCCAGCCGCTTGAACGCAACAGCCGCAGCGACCAGCAATCCTATGTGGTGAAGCTGCATGCCAGCGTGCCCGATGGCCGCGTCGCCCTTCTGCGGTTGAAGCTTGCCGACACGCCCGACTTCAGCGATCAGACCTTCGAGTTGCGCGTGCGCACCGCCGTGCCCTTCACCATGATCAGTTCGGATTGCGGACGGGGCTTCGACGCCGCCACAAGCGATGACATCATGCGCTGCACATCCAATGCCACTGTCAGCGATGACAGCGCCGCAGTCGATGATGACGGCAACCCGCTCGACAATGCCGAGGCAGCGCCGGCCGATCGATCGGGTCGTGGCCTGATCTTCCGCTTTTCGAGCAATCCGCTGGCCGGGAAACAGTTTTCGGTCCGGGACGCCTTGCGCATTTCTCCACCGGTCGACGATTTGACGGCGGAAGCCAGCGACGGCCGTCTTTATATCAATGGCCGCTTTCTCACCGACAAGGTCTATACGCTTGATGTGACCGCCGGCGCCTTGGCGGATGACCGCGGCAGACCGCTGGCGACCGGCTTCGGCCAGAAATTCGCCTTCGCGCCGGAACAGTCCTCGCTCGTCTGGGATGCGTCGCAGGGCGTGGTCGAGCGCTTTGGCCCGCAACTCGTGCCGCTGCGCGGACGCGGCTACGACAGGGCCGATGTGCGCATCCATGCGATCGATCCGCTGTCACGCGATTTTTGGCCTTTCCCGCAATCCGGCCTCGATACGGACGACGACGAAGCACCGCCCTTGCCCGGCAAGGAGCCGCAGAAATGGGCCGACAGCGATGAGATTTCAGCCGATGCGATCCAGGCGCGCGTCAAGGCCCTGGGTTCGCCGGCGATATCCGAGTTCGTGGACCTGCCGATTCACAAGGGCGGCGTCGACACCAAATTCGGCCTGGATCTGAAATCCTTTTTTGCCCGGATTGCTGGGCCTGACCAGCCCGGCACCTATCTCGTCGGCCTGCGTGCGGTGGACAATCAAACCCGGCATTGGCTTCGTGTGCAGGTCACCGACCTGACCTTGAGCGCGGTGGAGGAACAGGACCGGGTGCGATTTGCCGTCACCTCGCTTGCCAAGGGTAATCCGATCAGCGGGGCGCAAATCCGCCTCGATGGTTTGCGCGACGGCAAATTCGTCACGCTGGCGACTGGGACGACAGATGCACAGGGCTTCTTTTCCTGGGAGCTGCAGCAGCGCGCCGACGCGAAGATCCGGCGCGTCATCGTGACGAAGGGGCTGGATACCCTGGTCGTCGACCCCGATCACGCGCCTGCCCAATATGCTGCGGACAACTGGACCAAGCCGTCGGCCGCCTGGCTGGATTGGACGACCAATCCGACGGACAGCCGCACCGAGCAGAGCCGCACCCTTTGCCACGTCTTCACCGAGCGACCGATCTACCGTCCGGAGGAGCCCGTGCATATCAAGGGCTATGTCCGCAGCTATCTCGGGGGCCACTTGACGCTGCCGACGCAAGGCGGCCAGATCGTGATTACCGGCCCTGACAAACAGGAGTGGCGCGTACCGGTGCGGCTGGACGCATTCGGCGGCTTTTACCACAAATTCGACGCCGAGACGCCGGCAACCGGGGATTACGAAGTTCATTTCGAGCCGGGCGACACGGCGGGGGCTACCGACCAGGATCAACCGGCGCAGACATCCGGTGAGGACGGGAATGCCGACGGCCAGGCGAGTGATAACGCGACCGATGATGCGCAGGCAGACGATAACCAGGCCGATACTGCTGAGAGTGCCGATAGCGACAGCAGCGCCGCGAGCCCGGCCGACAACACGGTCCAATGCGGCAGCATCTCCTTCAAGAAAGAGGCCTATCGCCTGCCGACTTTCGAAGTCGTGCTCAACAATCCGCAAACCGTACCGCTCGATTCCTCCTTCAACGTCGATCTGATCGCCCGCTATTTCGCCGGTGGACTGCTGGCGGATCGGCCGATCCGCTGGCGAGCCGTTCAGTATCCCTACAATTGGACACCACCTGGCCACGAGGGCTTCTTTTTTTCGACGGATTCCCGTTACTCCGGCGGCGATGAATTCAAATCCTCGCCGGCGCTCGAACGAGACGGCAGCACAGACGCCGGCGGCGCCTCGCGCATCAGCTTCGACACGACGATCGAGCCGACGGCGCAACCCCGCCGCTATATGATCGAGGCGACCGTTACCGGCGACGATGATCTGCAGGTGCGCAGCATCACTAACGTTTTTGCCGTCCCGCCCTTCGTGCTTGGCCTGAAGGTGCCGCGTTATGTGCCAAATCCCGGCGCCATCGAGCCTGAGATCCTGGCGGTCGACGGCAATGGCGAACCCGTCGCCGGGCTGGAGATGACGGCACGCCTGATCCATCGCAACTGGACGTCGACCCTGCAGGCGAGCGACTTCAGCCAGGGTTCGGCAAAATACGTCACGCAGGTCATGGACGACACCGTGCTGGAGCGCAAGATTACCAGCACTCGGGATATCCAGACCCTGGCGCTCGAGGCAAAGGACGCAGGCGTCTATGTTATTCAACTCGAGGCAAGCGACCGGATCGGCCGCCAGCAGCAGGTGAGCGTCGACTTCTTCGTCGGCGGCACCACGCCGGTTACCTGGGCACAGGCGCCCGCGCGCACCGCGGTCGTGACCACGGACAAGGACAGTTACATTCCCGGCGAAACCGCCAACCTGCTGATCCAGTCGCCCTTCCAGACAGCCCGCGCGCTCGCCGTCGTCGAAGAGCCAGAGGGAAAATTCCGCTATGATTGGGTCGATATCGCCGATGGATACGGCCATTATGCCGTGCCCGTCCGCAAGGAATATACACCGCAAATTCCCGTGCACTTCCTCATCCTGCGCGGCCGGCTGGAGACCAGCATCCCCTCGCCGAACGCACCCTTCGACCAGGGCAAGCCTGTAACGATCGCCGCGACGAAGGCGGTGACGGTGAAGCCGGTGAAGAACACCGTAAATCTCACCTTGGATTATCCGAAGAAGGCCCGCCCTGGTGACGAAGTGGAGGTCACGCTGCATCTGGCCGACGATAGCGGTCAGCCGATCGCGGGCGATGCCACTTTCTGGATGATCGACCAGGCCGTGCTGTCGCTCGCACCGGAACAGCCGCTGGATCCGCTGCCGAATTTTATCGTCAAGCGCCAATCCACCATGGCACTGCGCGACACCCGCAACATGGCCTTCGGCGTCATTCCGCTGGATGAGGTGCCGGGCGGTGACGAGCGGGAGGAATGGGGCACGGACAACAATATTTCCGTTCGCAAGAATTTTACGCCGGTCCCGATCTATCTTCCCGACGTGAAGATCGGCCCGGATGGCATCGCCAAGATCAAGGTGAAGCTGCCGGACTCGCTGACCGTATTCAAGCTGCGCGCCAAGGCCGTCAGCGGTCCCGACCGCTTCGGCTATGGCACCGGCGAAATGCTGATCCGGCAGGAAATAGTCGCCCAACCCGCCCTGCCCCGCTTCCTGCGGTATGGCGACCAATTCGAGGCAGGCATCATTGCCCGCATCGTCGAGGGTGGTGGCGGCGCCGGCGCTGCTTCCATTGCTTCCGACGGACTGACGCTGGAGGGCAGCAAGGACCTCTCCTTCGCCTGGGAGCAGAACAAGCCCGCTCACATCGGCGTTCTCGCTGAGGTGCCCGAGCCAAGGCCTGGCAAGGAGGACGTGCAGCTGCGTTTCGGGGTCGAGCGCGTCGCCGACCATGCCAGCGACGCCGTGGAAATCACGCTGCCTTTGAAGTCCGACCGTATCCCGACCAAGCACTACGAAATCGTCGAAATCCCGGCGGGCGGCTCGAAAACATTGCCGGCACCCCAGCAAGACGTGCGCCCCGGATCGTTTCAGCGTGCGATGACGCTAACCGCCGATCCGGCACTGGTGAAGCTGGTTGCCGGCCTCAACACTTTGGTGGAATCTCCCTATGGCTCCACCGAACAACGCATATCGCTCGCCTCCTCCGGCATCGCCTTCAAAAGTTTCGCCCCGATCCTGGCGGCAGCAAACCTTGACAAACGCATCGATGGCGATGTGCACAACACCGTGCTGGCAATCGGCCAGGCGGTCGACGCCGATGGCCTTGTCGGCTTCTGGCCGCACAGCAAGGGCAATGTCTCGCTGACGGCCTGGGCCTATTCTTTCCTGGTTGCGGCCGACAAGGTGGGCGTGCCCACCGACAAGGCTTTGTCGGATCGCCTTGCGAGCGTGCTGAAACTGTCGCTACGCTCGGATTATCCGCATCTGCTCAGCGGCGACGAGATTCGCGAGCGGGTCGAGGCTCTGACGGCTCTGGCCGAAGGCGGCAAGCTCGACCCGGCCTATACTGCCGAACTTGCCCGCTCGGCCGCGTTGATGCCGAATGTCAGCGTTGCCAGAATGACCGCGGCGGCAGCGGGTGCGCCCGATGCCGACCCACGCCTTGTCGGCGGTTTGGCCGACACGATGTGGTCGCGCGTTCGCATCCTCTCCCGCAATGGCCAGCTGGTTTATGACGGCCAAGCCGAGGATGGGGGCAGTCCGATCATCCTGCCTTCCGAAACCCGCAGTCTCGCCGAAATGGTGCGCGCCGCGGCTTTGACCTCGGAAACGGATCCGCGCTATCCGGCTTTGAAAAATGCCTTGCTGCAACTCGGCGGAGGCGACGGCTGGGGTTCGACCAATGCCACTTCGGCTGCGATCCGCGCGCTTGCCGCCGCCTGGCAAAGGCCGACGACGCCATTGCCGCTGACGCTGGCGCAGAACGGAAAGTTTCAAAACCTGACGCTTGACGCAAATGCTCCCGTGCTGCGCCAAGTCAGCCTGGATCCGGGCGCCGTCACCATCCAGAATACCGGAACGACGACCGCTCTGGCGCTGGTGGAAACCACCTATCTATCTGCCGAAGCCGGCTACACCGCGCAGGCCGAAAGCCGGGGATTTGCCCTTACCCGCACGCTTTTCCGTGTCCCCGCGGGCAACGCGCCGCTGGAGAAGCTGGTTCCCGATGCTAAAGGTGCGATCCAGCTCAAGGTCGGCGATGTGCTCGAGGAAAGGATCGAACTGGTCGTCTCCGAAGATCGCACCCATGTCGCCCTTACCCTGCCGCTTGCAGCCGGGCTTGATCCGCTCAACCCCAACATCGCCACCGCGCCGGCTGAGGCGACACCGGCAGTCGCGCCGACCCTGCCGACCGATTGGATCTCCTATGGCGACGATCAGGTATTTTGTGCTTCCGACAGGCTGCCGAAGGGCAACTACACCTTTGCCTACCGGACGCGCGCCTTGATCCCCGGTTCCTACACGCAGCCCCAGGCCCTTGCCGAAACCATGTACCAAAAGGGCTTACGGGGAATGAGTGCTGCCATGCAAATCGTGGTGGCGAAGTGAGCCTTCACAATCGGGACAGATATCAGACGAGGAGCCAGCCAGCCGGGCAATGACACTCTTGAGAAGCCGCCGATCAACGCTTGTCCGTTTCTCCTCGCTGGTTCTCGCAGCCGGCGTCCTGGTCTATGGCTATCTCATCAATCAGCGCGCGCAGTTGATCGCGCCTGCGCCGACCTCGATACTTTATGATCGCGGCGGCGCGTTCCTCGCTCAGATCGGCCATGCCGACGGCGCAAGTGGGCGTATCGACTATGGCTATTGGCCGCTGGAGCAATTGCCCGACCGCGTCGTCAAGGCAACGCTTGCCCTCGAAGACAGGCGGTTCTACGACCATATCGGCATCGATCCCTACGCTGTCGGCCGCGCAGCCTGGCAAAATCTCGATGCCGTCGGCCGCCGCTCGGGCGCCTCGACCATTGCGATGCAAGTGGCGCGGATGCAGCAGCCGGAATCGCGCACGCTCATCCACAAGGCGCTTGAGGCCGGCACCGGCGTCCTCCTGACCCTGCGTTACGGCCGCGATGCGATGCTGGGGCAATATTTGCGGCTGGCGCCTTACGGCAATGGCAGCCACGGCATCGCCCATGCGGCGCGGCTCTATTTCGACAAGCCGGTCGCAGACTTGTCCTGGGCGGAAATCGCGCTGCTATCAGCGATCCCGCAGTCGCCGACCCGGATGAACCCGCTGCGGCCGCAGGGCTTGCGCCGGGCCATTCACCGCGGCCATCAAATGCTGGACGCGCTGGCGAAACAGAAAATCATCAGGGCTGACGAGGCAGAGATCGCCCATCATCAGCTCGATGAGATGCGGATGCCCGACATACCCCGCCGCCCGGATGCCCTGCACCTGATATTGCGCTATCATGAGCTCATCGAGAACGGCCAGATAGCCCCTGCGTCCGCCAGCACGCCGCTGATCCACACGACGATCGACCTCACCCTGCAGGCCGACATTACTGGTCTCGCACGACAATATCTCGATCACTGGCGTTCTGCGGGCGCGCAGCAAGTCGGCGCCATGGTGGTGTCGCGCCAAACAGGCGAAGTCCTCGCCCAAGTGGGTTCGACCAACTATTACGGCAGGCATGCCGGCGCATTCGACTACACCCGGACACAGCGCTCGCCGGGCTCGACCCTCAAACCTTTCGTCTATGCGCTGGCCTTCGAGCGCGGCTTACTGAAGCCAACCGACATGTTGCTCGATCTGCCGGAAGGCGCGTCGGGCATCGGCGATGCGGATCGCGAATTCCTCGGCCCTATGCTGCCGCGCCAGGCACTGGCCAATTCGCGCAATGTTCCCGCCACCAATCTACTGCGCAGCATCGGTCTCGAGACGACGTTCCGCTTTTTGCGCGATCTCGGTCTGCACGACCTGGAAACCCCAGCCGATTATTTCGGCCTGTCGATGGCAATCGGCTCGCTGCCGACCCGCCTGGATAGGCTGATGCGGGCCTATGGGGCGCTCGCCAATGATGGCCAGATGCAGGATTTGCGCTGGGCGCGCGAGCAGCCACAGCCGCAATCCGTTAGGGTCATTTCGCTCGATACGGCCCGGTTGATTACCTCCTTCCTCTCCGATCCGCAGGCCCGGCTGCCGAGCTTCCATCGCTATGGCACGCTGGAATATCCATTCCCCGTCGCCATCAAGACCGGCACCTCCCAAGGCTATCGGGACGCCTGGGCGATCGCCTATTCGGAGAAGGTCATCGTCGGCGTTTGGATCGGACGGGGCGATGACGGCACGATGAGCCGGATGACCGGCGCCGGCAGTGCCGCCCGCCTCGTGCACGCGATCCTCGACAGGGTGCACGGCAATAAGCCGGGAGACATCGCCGACGCGCGTTTCCCGACGCCACCGGACCGCAAGCCGATGGAGGTCTGCGTCGTCAATGGACAGACGAATGACAACAGCTGCAGCCAGACGCTGGTCGAATGGTTAAAGCCCGACGAGATACCGAAGGTGGCTGCACGATCGCCTGGTCCGGACGCCACCCTCAAACCTGTGTCGATCAGTGCAACAGCCGAGAGGAGCAAGAATTCACTCGCCAACGCCGATGGCTCCAACCCGCAGATCCGTCTCGCCATCTCGACACCGGCTCGCAACAGTCAGATCTGGCGCAATCCGGAACAGCCGGCGGCATTCGACCGGCTGCCTCTGAAGGCCGATGTCCAACCGCATGTGCCGCAGATCGTCTGGTATGTCGACGGCCAGCCCTTCGCCGTCACCGACCCCGACAAGCCTGTCTTCTGGCCCATTCAGAGCGGAGAACACCGCTTCCAAATCCGCCTGCCCTACCGCGACGAAACCTCCGCAGTCGTCCCGGTGTATGTGCAATGAGGACGTCGCAGTGCCGCAATTGTACCGCGGTCGGCATATGGAACTGGAAATCCTTTGAACGAAGGGGGTCAGCAGCGGCCGCATAACCGCTTAGCCATCGTTCCTCATCGCGGCGCGGAGCACATCGTTGATGCGGTCCTGCCAGCCCGGGCCATCCTCCTGAAAATAAACGAGCACGTCGCTGTCGAGTTTCAGAGTGACCTGTTCCTTGACGTTCGGCAGCGCCGGCCGCTCGACGGGCGGTGCGGCGGCCACCTTTTTGGCCGGCCTGAACAAGGCTTCCGCGGCATCAAGCGCATTGACGGGGCGGCGTGGAGTTTTGGTCACGGTTCTCTCCAATGGTTCGCTCATTTCTGCGGTCACGGTCTTATCATGGGATTGATCGTCCGCCAGGACGCTTCTGGGGTCGTTAACTGCTCCCGTCATTCCAACGAGACCCATTTTGCAAAGCGGCCGCTCCTTCAGCAGTGCGTCGTACCGATCACGAATCTCATTTAACGAATAGAGGGAACGAAATCCAGACGACTTGGTTTGGCCTTGGAAAGCGGCGCCTGGTTTCCGGAGCCGCACCATGTGTAGCCGAGGGTGATGGTCCTGATGCTGGTTTCGTGACCAACGGACGTTGATGACCGCCGGCTCTACAGCTTTGCCCTGCAATACGATATGGACGGCAAGAGCTGGCGACCGAGATCTGAGACGATATGCGGCCAGCTCTACGGCGAGGTGGAAGCGTAAGTATCCCCCGGCAAAGCCGGGGGCTTTAATATGTGAGCCGCTCAAAGCGTCGGGATGCGGACGCTGACGCGGCCCCGGTTTCAATGCGTCACCTGGAGGTGGCCGTTCAACGCCACAGGTTCAATTGCTCAAGCCTGTGGTCGTCCTTCTCTTGGTTGCGGATAATCGCGGATTGTCTCCTCATCACGACCGACAGTAGACACGACGTACCCACGCACCCAAAAGTGCTACCCGGTAAAGCCGCGCTTTCTCTCACCGTAGACCCGCCCAAGGTGGAGGGCACTCTTGCCCTTCATGTATCCCACAACCTGACTAATATTACTGGATCAACCATCGCGATGGATCGTCATCGATAGAGGATGGCTTGTGGCAAAGTTTGAGTTGACCGTTTTCGATGGCGAGGCGACACTTGCAATCGACAGCAAGGCAGGAGGAAAAATAATGGACGAGCCAGAGCGCTGGCGCGACATGGCAAGCGCACCGAAGGACGGCAGTCGGATTCTCGTCACGATCCGTCAGTCCGAACAGGGGCCGGCAGAAGTTGACCTCGCATATTGGTCGAATGGCGATCATTTCGGTGCAGAAGGCTGGCGCGCCTCTGATTCCTCACCTGGCCGCATCATCGAATATGCCGCGCCGGAACTGAAGTGCTGGATGCCGATGCCCTCTGCCAATCTCAATCGCACCTCGATGCCCGCACCCTGGGAAGGCGAGGACGCTCAGCAGCTCGACGGGTCAGGAATTTAAGAACTCGCGCCAAGAGCGTTGTTCACAAGGCCATAGTTCGGCGTCGACCGTCGCAACAATATCAGCGGCCCTTCGGCGGTTGAGAGACAACCTGCAGCCGGAGTTCGCCTGTTTAAAAAAATCTTGATGTGCTGCGGCGCGTAACCCCCTACAGGTTCTTCCTCCGGATTGTCTTGTTGCCGCGCGGTCCAGTTTCCTGTGGCGAGTTCTTCACATTCTCGTCGAATAGCGCCCGCCATCGGGACAATCGATCACGAGACAAAGCTCCGGCATCCACGGCCGACAGCACTGCGCAGCCAGGTTCGTGCTGGTGGCTACAGTTCCGGAACCGGCAATTTGGCGCCAGCTCGGTTATTTCTGAATATAATGCGTCGATACCATCGGCAGCGTCGCTCACCTGGAGGGTACGCATTCCAGGCGTATCGATGACCCATCCACCCCCTGCAATTGGGTGGATTGAGCGTGCTGTTGTCGTATGGCTGCCCTTGGCATCATGCTCTCGAATGCCGCCAGTCTTTTGAGACTGGTCACCGCGTAGTCCTGCCAAAGCATTGACTAACGTCGATTTACCGACCCCGGAGGAGCCGACGAGCGCGATCGTCTGCCCGGGCTGACACCACGGTGCGAGAGCGGCCGCGGCATCTATAGATCGCGCGTCCAGTACCACGACGGGCAGATCGCGTTGCAGCGCCGCTGCGTCGCGCCGATAGATAGGTACGTCGTCGGTGGTATCCGCTTTTGTGAGGACGATTACGGGCGCCGTTCCTGCCTGATTGGCGAGTGCGATGTAGCGTTCCAATCTGGCCACGTTGAAGTCCAAATTGCAGGACGTGACGATCAATAATGTATCGACATTGGAAGCACCGAGCTGGTAGGTAGCTCGGCCTTCGGTCCGGCGCTGCAGCAACGTTCTGCGCTCCAGACGCCGAACCAACGCATGATCGTGCGGCTCGACCAGCACCCAGTCGCCCACGGCGAACTCGCCGGTGTTGATTTGATGCGATATCTTCAGCTTCGCTAGACCCGTTGGCGAGACAATGCTCAGACGACTACGGTGAACCTCGGCAATGCGCCGTGGGACGAGATCGCTCTCTGCTGATGTCAGCTGATCCGAAAAGAATTCAGACCATCCCTGCGATTTGAGGAATGCAGATTCGCTTTCAAGGTTCAAAGACCAGGTAGTGGGTGCTGTGTCGCGTTCGATGGGCTAACTCCGTCCTGTAGAAATCGGCGGTTTCAGTTAGGGGGCAAGTATCACATTTTCCGGCTTTGTGCTGATCATGCGTGCATGAACGCTGCGGGCGGCAGCTTGGCCGTTCCCCTATCAGGACTTGCGAAACGCGCTGAGGTATAAGGCTGCCCAATTGAGGAGGCTGTGGTGCGACAAGCGAGCTTGAGCTGGCGCGATTTTGAATCCAAAGGACGTCGAAGCGCAAGCGGCACGCATCTGCTCGGGTTATGAGGTGAGGTAAGCTGGAGCTCTGTTACGCGAAGCGCATCGCTGTTTTCGCGCGCGCCTTTGCAGCAACTTCCTCTCGATCGCGAGGGGGTTGGGAGGTCTCAAGCGAACTGAGCAGCTCGTGGGCGCATTTCGTGATCGCAATGACCGCCTGCTCGAACGCCGCCTCATTGCGTTTCGACGGCTTGGTGGTTCCGCTCAACTTGCGCACGAACTGAAGCGCGGCGTCATGGACCTCCTCGTCCGTAGCTGGCGGATCGAAATTGAATAGGGGTTTGATATTTCGGCACATGGCTTTCTCCCGATCGCCTCTCTCTTCCACCGAGAAGAGGATTGCTTCATATAAAGTAGTCGCGTGAGCGTGATTTACAAACGGACCGCTTCGCCGCGGTCGGGTCCACGCACCGCGGAAGCAGCGTCCCCGCTTCGGGGTTGTCCCCGTGACTTTGGCGTTGTCAGAGCATGATGCCGAAAAGTGTGAGCGGTTTTCTCATAACATCATGCTCTAACCCTTTAATGTAGAACAGGATTCAGATTTTAGGCCGACCCGGTCTAAAATCATCCTATGGCGGCCTCGCATTGCCAGTCGAAAGTGCCGAAAAGACGTTGATATTGAACCAGTGCTCCCAATCAATCAGGCGGGCATCAATCGCTTTTCAGTCTTAGCGTCGAACAGATGCAGCTTGCTGAGGTCGGGGGCTAGGCCGAGCTTATCACCCGCACAGAGTTCAAGGCGCTCCCTCACCGTCACAACGAGGTTATCGGCACCGAGCTTGGCGGTGACCTGGATCTCGGCTCCGGTCGGCTCGACAAGGGCGACTTCAGCCGTCACGGGACCTTGTCCGATCGTCAGGTGCTCAGGCCGGATGCCATAGGTGATTGCGGCGCCGCGCGCCAATGTTGTCCCTTCGGGCAATGGCAGCCTTCCACCGCCATCCGCGACGAATTCAACCGGTCCCGACCTGCTGACCTGCCCGTGAATGAGGTTCATCCCCGGAGACCCGATGAACCCTGCTACGAACAGGTTCGCCGGCTGGTCGTAGAGATCGAGAGGGGAGCCTATCTGCTCTACGAAGCCGTCCCGCATCACGACGATGCGATCGGCCATCGTCATTGCCTCGATTTGGTCGTGAGTGACGTAAATTGTTGTTGTCTTCAGTCGCTGGTGCAGTTGCTTGATTTCGGAGCGCATCTGAACGCGCAGCTTCGCGTCCAGATTGGATAATGGCTCGTCGAATAGAAAGACCTGCGGATTACGCACGATCGCACGGCCCATCGCCACACGCTGGCGCTGGCCGCCCGATAGATTTCTCGGATATCTGCCGAGCAGATGCTCGAGCCCAAGGATTTGGGCAGCCTCCCGAACACGCTGCTTCGTCTGCTCTTTGGGAGCTCTCGCCAGCTTCAGCGAAAATCCCATATTCGCCTCGACCGTCAGATGCGGGTAAAGCGCGTAGGACTGGAAGACCATGGCAATGTCGCGCTCTTTCGGTGCGACGTTGTTCACGACCTTGCTGCCGATCGAAATTCTGCCGTCGGAAATCTCTTCGAGGCCGGCGATCATTCGCAACAATGTCGACTTTCCGCAGCCGGAAGGGCCGACGAGGATCACGAATTCCCCGTCGTCGATATGAATATTCACCCCATGCAGGACTTCGAAGTGACCGTAGCTCTTACGGGCATTCGCCACACTTACTGACGCCATGATTTTCTCCGGCTGGATGTTCGTAGTTCGACGAGCAGCCTTTAGTCCTTTGTTTTTATGCATGTCGTTATCCCGGAACCGCTGCACACTTCCGGGCGACGTGCTTTAAGCGGCTGCAAACTGCTCATTGCATTGCGGTCGCGGCAGAATAGGGAGCCAAGGCCGCGTCGATGGCTGAAAGACAGAGTTTTCGGGCATTGGGATCGACCCGCTTTGACACCACGTCCGGATATAACCGCCCGAGATACTGGCTGATCAATGTCTCGGGAATGGCGTCCGGGAGCCGGTTGAACAATGCGTCGACTGCCGCGGCTGCCCTTGGATCAGGCCAGTAGTAGCGGATACGATCGCTATAGCTGAAATGCCGCTGCAGGCGCTCTTCATCGGGGCTGCCGCTATAGTGCCCTGCCCAGTGCGCCGGTTGCTCCACCATCATTGTTTCCATGGTCGCGGCCAGTCCGGTTCCCGGTGTCGTTCCGGCGAGGATGCCGGCAATCGCATCGAGACCGTAGAGGGCCTCGCGAAGCGCGAACGTCAGCCCGGGTCCTACCTTGAGAATGGCAAAGCCGCCGTCGACCAGAGCGGACAAAGCGCTGGTCGGCTGGTAGTCCGTGGAATGCGCTTCGAAAACCAGCCCCGGCATTTCGTCCAGCGACTGAATAAGACTGGTCGCTCGTTCGGGCTTGTAAAGGACCACGTTCGTGTTGCCGAATTCGACGCCCGGCTGAACCACGATACCGATCACCCGATCCATTGCCGAAGCCAAACCAGCTTGGGAAAATGATGTCTGATGGACCGCCAGTGTCCTCACTGCCGCATCGGCACGGGTGATGTCGATTTCTTCGAGTGCGTGAGTTGCACCGCCGGGAGGCGGCACCTCGGTCCCGATGATATACACCGGCGGGCGCCGGCCGCAGCGATGAGCGGCCTCTTCGGCAGCTTTTGCCAGTTGCGCGGCGCGGACGGCGGTGATCTCGTCGTCAAGTGCAGCCGGTTCGCCGGCGCAGCCCATGGAAGTGTCGAGATGCAGCTTCTCAAACCCGGCTTCCACATAGGCTGTGACCATGGCCGAGGCGCGCGCCATTGCTTCCTGCGCCGACAGCTTCCTCCATGGGTTCGGACCAAGATGATCGCCGCCCAGGATGACGCGTTCGGCTGGAAAACCAACGGCCGTGGCGACGTTTTCGATGAAGCGGCGAAAGTCCGGTGGCGTCATCCCGGTATAGCCGCCTTCCTGATTGACCTGATTGCAGGTGGCTTCGATGAGGACTGGCCGATCCTCCGCGGCGGCGCGGCGGAGCGTGGCCTCGATTACCAGAGGATGCGCTGAGCAGACCGAGGTGATCCCGCGTGGACAGGCGAGATTTCTCGCGCCGAAAAGCTTTCGAAGCGCGGTCTGCCGGTTCTCTTCGATCTGCGTCATGCCAGCTTCACGACCTTGGTCAGGTGGCGGGGAGATACCGTATCGATCTGCCGAGCCTGAGCGGCGCGCTCGCCGAGGACCTGCAGCGCGGGAAGGACGACCAGACCCGCGAGCGAAAGATCGACATCCACCGCGAGCTCCACATCGCCGGGGCCGCCGAGGCCAATGACGACGGCGCCCTTCTCTTTCAATTCGCCAACCAGCTTTATTTCCGCCTCTCTCTGGTCGGAGCTGTAGAGCATCACCACCGCCGTTTTTCGGTCGACGAGGCTGATCGGCCCGTGACGGTACTCCAGGGGGTGGAAGGCTTGCGTCATGATCTGGCTCATTTCCATGAGCTTCAGGGCGCCTTCCAGGGCGATGCCGAACAGCGGACCTCCGCCAAGAAACACGAAGTGGGTTCTGTCTGCGATGATGCCGGGAAGCGCATGATCGAGAGCGCCGGCGAGCTTGCGGGCGGAACCGACAACGGAGCCCGGCACATGCCGCCCGATCATCTGCAGTCCAAGAAGGACCATCAGGCTTGCCGAAACCGTCATGACGATGCCTTCGTCGGGATGGGTTTCGGCAGAAACCAGCCGATCACAGTTTTTGGCAAGAGAGCTTTCTGGTTCGACGGTTAGAGCAGTGACGAACGCGCCGGCGGCACGGCTCGCTTTCGCGGCAGCAACTGTCTCCGTCGTCTCACCGCTCCGCGAAAGCGCCACTACATGCGTGTCACGCCACTCGGACCAGAATGCCGAGGGCCGGTTTTGCCATTCGGCGCCAGGGACTGCAATCGCCCTTCGCCCGGCCATATTGGAATAGGCCGCAAGCGAGAGCGCGAGATTGAAGGAAGTGCCGCAGCCTACGAAGACGAGTAGCTTGAAGCGGTCATCGGCGGGGTTAACGCCAATGGCCTTTTCCCAATAGGGAAATTGCTCGAAAATAACCTTTTCGGTCGTATTCATGAAGTCTCCGATTATTTGACCGAACCAGCCAGCAGGCCGCTGACGAGGTAACGGTTGAGAAAAATGACGACGAGGGCGGGGATGACGATCGCGATCGAGCCGCTGGCCGTGATCAGGCCGTAATCGATGAAGTTCTTCGTCACGAATTCCGGGATGAGCACTGTCAAGGGCTTGGTCGCCTGCGGCGAGAAGATGAGCGGGACAAGGTATTGTCCCCAGGCCCCCAGGAAGGTCAGGATCGCCGCTGCCGTCAGCCCGGGTCCGGCGAGCGGCAGGACGATGTTGAAGAAGATGTAAAGCCTGCCGGCGCCATCGAGCTGCGCTGCTTCCTCCAGCGCGATCGGAAGAGCTTCGAAGACACTTCTAAGCAGCCAGAGCGAAAGCGGTAGGAATGCCGAAACATAAATCAGCGCGACGCCGACATAGGTGTCGACGAGATGCAGCTTGATCATGATCTGGTAGAGCGGGATCAGCACCGCGTAAGCGGGAATGGCGAGCGTCGCAACGACGGCAACGAAGAGTGTTTTCCTGCCGGGGAACTGAAGCCGCGTGAAGGCGTAAGCTCCGAGCGCGGATATTGCGACGCAGAACAGCGTCGCTGCGACGGAGGTCACGATGCTGTTCAGCAAAGCGGCGCGAAACTGCTTGAAGACCTCCACCCCTCCGATCCGCGCAATGTTGATGCCGAACAACCGCGAATAGTGATCCAGCGTAAAGTGCTGCGGAAAAAAGTTGATAGGGCGGACCGAGAAGTCTTCGCTTGGCGTGACCGAACTCGCAATGGTCCAGTAGATCGGCCCCAAAGACCAGATCAACAGCACGAGGACACCGACCCAGATCATCATTCGATAGGCAAGAGTGGCTTTCATCAGTCGAACCGTGTGTTGCGGTAAACGCGAAGGACGTAGACGAGCGAGATCAGCAGAGAGACGAGCGTGATCACCACCGACAGCGCCATTCCGTAGGAAAAGCGGAGGTTCTGGAACGTTTCCAGGTAGATCTGGACCAGCACCGGCCTGGTCTCGAGGCTGGCACCTGCCAGGACCCAAGCTTCATCGAAGAGGTTGAAGGCGTTTACCGTTGCGTTCGTCATCGCGACCGCGATCGCGCTGCGAACGAGGGGAAGGGTTACCCATCCAAACATCTGGACGCGGGTGGCGCCATCGATCCGCGCGGCCTCGTAGAGATGCGTCGGTATGCTCTGCATTGCGGCGAGAACAATCACGATCGTGAGCGGCATCATTCGCCAGACGTGTACGATCGTCACGGCGACAATTGCGCTGGTGCGATCGTTGAACCAGACATGATTTTCAAATGCGAGCCCGAGCGCGGAGAGAATGCCGTTCAACAGGCCCGCGCCAGGTTGGTAAATCCAAAGCCAGATGACCGAGTTCACGACGCCGGGCAGCGCCCAGGGCAGGATCACCGCAGCCAGAAGCCACTGACGCCCGACCTTGATCTGATTGATGAGCGCGGCCGCAAGAACGCCGAACACGGTTTCTGCAGTGACCGCCAGAACGACGTACATGAGCGTGTTGGTCCAGGTCGTCGCGAGCTGGCCATCGGAGAGCATCCGGCTGTAATTTTCGAGACCGACGAAGGGAGTGCCAGCCTGCATGGGATTGACCCTGTGCAGACTGTCCCAGACCGTTCGCCCCATCGGGTAGAAGACCAACGCCGCCATCGTGATGACGATCGGCGAGACCAGCAGAAGCCCAAGCGTGGTGTCGGCATTGAAGCCGACACCACGCTTGCTCGGCAGACCCTCGGACGCGAAGGCAGTCATTGCGCCATCGCCTGCTTGGCAGCCGCAGCCATCGCCTCCACCGCTTGATCGACGCTCATCTGGCTTTTAGCCGCACTGTTGATCGCCGTATTCACACCACTCGAGAACTGGGGATACCAAGGCGGGGTGCCTTGCGGGAAAAGAGGCTCGACGGTCTTGGACTGCGCCACCAGAACATCGCCGCTATTCAGCTTGCCGGCGTCGTTCAGTTCGGAGAGTGCGGAAGTCCGGGTTGGCAGGAAGCCGTTTGCGGCATTCTTCTTTTGGAAATCCCTGCTCGTAAACCACTTCACGAAGGCGATCGCCGCCTCTTTGTTCGGAGAGACGTTCGGTATGGCAAGGGCCTCGGGAAGACCGAAGCTGCGCGTTTCGCCGCTCGCAGTCGGCACCAGAATGGCTTCTACCTGACCGGCGACCTTCGACTGCTTGGGATCGTTCATCTGGCCGAGACGTCCGGGCTCGCCAGAGATCATGATACTGGTGATGCCCTGCCCGAACATGCTTTCGTTGATCTGGCTGTCCTTGAGGCCGGTGGATGCCGGGTCGACAAGCCCCTCCTTGAGAAGCATGAGTTCGAAAGCGAGCGCCTTATAACCAGCCGAGTCCGGAGACGTGAAGAGCGGGTTGAAATCCTTGTCGAAAAGCTCACCGCCGAAGGCCTTCGTCAATAGATACCAGCTCGTCGAAGCACCCTCCGTTGCCGAAAGCGGCAGGCCGATCGGATACTGGGCGATGCCCTTTTCCTTAATTTTCTTGGCGGCGGCGACGAGGTCGTCCAGTGTCTTGGGCATTTCCGACACACCAGCATCGGCAAAATGCTTCTTGTTGACCAACATGACTCGGAAGTCGTTCGTATAGGGAATGCCGAGAAGCTTCCCATCGACGGTGAAGATCTTCGCCACACCGATATCCTTGAGAGTATCGGCATCGATCACATCATCCAGCGGCAGGAACCAGCCCGCCGCACTGAACTGCCCTGTCCATGACCAGTCGAATTCGGTAACGTCGGCCGGCGCGGTGCCCGCGACCAGAGCCGTCACCAGCTTGGGCCGGATATCGTCCCAGGAGAGCGTCTGTAGGTCGACATGGATGCCAGTCTCTGCTTCGAAGTCCGCCGCAATGGTCGGACCCTGGGGTGACGGCATCAACACCGTGATCGACTGGCCGGCGAGCGGTTTTGCGTCGTCCGCCAAAGCGGGCACGGCAAAGACCAAGGCCGCTGAACCAAGTAGTCGCAAGACAAATTTGTGCATGTTCCCATCCTTCATTGTTCTTGATGCTCGGTTTAAGTCGCGTGCGCGCCAAGGCTCTGAGCAGTGGCCGCGATTTGCCCGAACCAGCTCTCGTCCAAGGGCCAGTCGAGAAGTTGGGCAGCAGCCAGAAGGGCGCCACCAATGGGGGGAAGTTTCGGTGGCGCCGGAGGCTTTCCAATCCTCCGCTCGAGTGCTCCCAAAAGGAGCCGGCTGGAGAAGGTGCCGCCCGCATAAGTCCAATCGGCATTGGCATCGCAATGCCCGGAAATCGCACGGTGATGCTTTGAGAGTTCATCGGCTGCCTGCTCCAGCAATCCTATGGCTCCCGCGTCGCCATCGCACCCGACCCGATCCACGAGAGCTGAAATCGCTGCGATCTCCGCCCTTGGGTTTAAAAGCGCGCTTGCCCAGTCGCCGAGCCCGTTCATGGGATCGAGAGGATTGATGCCGAGGTGGTCGAACAGGGCCGTCGCCAGAGCGGTCGCGGCAGCGCGACCGTCCAGGCCTTGGCTGATGAGGTTGAGCGCCCTCTGCCCGATCCAGTGACTGCTTCCTTCGTCGCCGATCAGATCGCCCCAGCCGCCGATGCGTGCCGAACTTCCCGCCGCGTTGCGCGCCCAGGCCATCGAACCCGTACCGGAGAGAATGAGAATGCCGGGCTTGCCGCCAAAGGCGCCAAGATGTGCCGCATCGACGTCATTGAGAACTTGGCGGAGAGCATTCGGGAAGCCGCGCTGGATCGCATCGCGTTGCAAGGCCGACAGGCGTGCGACCTCGCCATAGGCGGGAAGCCCCGCGGCGACCGCCATCAATTTTGGCTCATTGTGGAAAGGCAGCAGATGCTGCTCCAGCTCTTCCAGCCAGTTCGGATTGTCCATCGGATTGACGCCGCGGCCGCGGGCGCTGCGCAGGATTCGACCACTCCGATCTGCGAGGGCGACGAAAACCTTGCTTCCGCCCCCGTCAATACCGAGGATCAGCTCGTCGCTCATTCCTTGGCCCCCAGCTCTGCGATCGTCGCGTCGACGCCGAAATTAGCCAGTTCCTCGCGCCAATGGCGCGGGAGTGCGGAATCGGTGATAACCTTTGCAGTGTTGAGCGGCGCCACCTTGTAGGTCGCCATCATTCCGAATTTCGATGAGTCGGCCAGGACGAAGCGATTTGCCGATCGAGCCAGCATACGTCGATTGAGGCTGGCTTCCGCGCTATCGACGCTATAGATGGCGCCGTCGGGACTGATGGCGCTTGCGCCAAGAAAGAGCTGGTCGAACCAGATCGTCTCGATCATCGCCTCCGCCTGTGGCCCGACCAATGATGCGTTTTCGCTGCGCAGCTGGCCGCCGAGAAGCACCACTTCGAGGTTTGGAATGTTCAGGAATTCCTGCGCCACCGTCAGGCCGTTCGTGAATATCCTGAGCGGAATCGGGTTGATCCTGATGAGGCGGGCGAGCTGCAGGACGGTGGTGCCGGCATCGAGGAAGATTGCCGTGCGCGGATGCAGCAATTCATAGGCAGCAGTGGCAATGGCACGCTTGGCCGATAAATGGCGCTTTTCGCGCTCCTGAAACGCGACCTCGACCGACGACCCATCCGCAATGCGGGCTCCGCCATGCACACGATCAATCGCCCCCTCCTGCTCAAGAATCTGAAGGTCTCTGCGTACGGTGGCGAGCGACGCCCCGATCGCGTCGGCAAGCGCCTGGATCGTGGAAAAGCCGTTCGCGTAGAGGTGGCTGCGGATGGCATCCAGACGATCGACCTTCACTCCGCCTGCCTGATTCACCGAAAAGCTCCTCCAACAATGTTCGCCATATCGATCACATTTCCACTCAAATAGATCATAGTCAATCATAATATTGGTGTTTTTTGATTTTTTTCCTCACTGACCAAGAAACGCGCCGCGGATGCCGCGGCGCGTTTTAGGGAACGGCGATGTTGCTGATGTCACTGATACTGAGGCAGGAGATCGCCGTGAGCGTCGATAAGATCGTCGACCATGCTCCAGATTTGGTCGGGCGAGAGTTCTGCGGAGGTATGAGGATCCAGCAGAGCGGCCTGATAAATGCGCTCGCGGCTCTTTGTGAGGGCAGCCTCAACGGTCAACCGCTGCACGGAAATACTCAGATTCATGACAGCCGCCAGCTGGGACGGAATCCGTCCAATGCGAACCGGTTGGACGCCGTTTCTGTCGACGTGGCAGGGCACTTCCACGATGCAGTCCGCAGGCAGGTTCTCGATCAGGCCATTGTTTGCAACATTGCCGTAGATCAAGGCCGGGGTGCCGGTTACCGCAGCATGGATGATGCCGGCAGCATATTCGTTGCTGCGACAAACCTCGATCGGTCTCTCGCCTTCCAGCTCCTGCCGCAGGGCACGCCATTCGCCTATCTGCACATCGCAGCGGCGGAGGTATTCGTCCAACGGGATGTTGAGCCGGTCGATCAGGTCGTTTCGACCCTCCTTGATGTACCAGGAGGTATATTCGGAGAAATGCTCGCTGGACTCGGTGACGAAGTGGCCAAGGCGCTGGAGCACGTCGAAGCGTACGCGGTCATCGACCGGAACACGACCCTCGACCGCCAGCGCTTTCAATCGCGGATAAAGGTCTTCCCGGCGGCCGTCGCGATGAACTTTCTCGTATTTCAGGAAGAAGGCGACGTGATTGATACCGGCGGACACGTAATTGACGTCGGCAACGTCTTCGTCCAGGCATTTTGCAAGATGGGCGGCAGTGTGTTGAACGCTGTGACACAGGCCGACCGTGCGGATTTCCGGCGCCAGTTCGTTGATCGCCCAGCAATTGATGGCCATCGGGTTGACGTATTGCATCAGCAGCGCTTGCGGGCACACATCTTGCATATCCCGGCAGATCGCTTCCAATACCGGGATCGTGCGCAAGCCGCGGAAAATGCCGCCGATGCCGAGAGTGTCGGCAATCGTTTGACGCAAGCCGTATTTCTTCGGAACGTCAAAGTCCGTCACCGTCGCCGGCTTATAACCGCCGACCTGCATCATGAGGATGACGAAGTCCGACCCGCGAAGAGCGTCGCGCCGGTCCAAAGTGGCTTCAATCTTGACGCTTGAACGCCCCAGGGCCTCGCAAATCCGGCGAGCAACGATTTCGGATGTCTTTAGCCGCTCCGGGTCGATATCGAACAGGCTGATGACGTAAGCCCCCTGCGTTTGCGAGGACAAGACATCTCCCAGAATGTTCTGCGCAAATACGGTGCTACCGGCGCCCACCAGGCAAATCTTCGGCATTGCAATCTCCCTATCGGTTATGATTGCTTAGTGCTCCTTCTGAATCAGAATTTCCTCCTGCTATCCGACTAATAATTCCGGGATTCGAGTCGAAGCCAGAAAATGAAACGGAATCACGATCGCGCCGAATGGATTGCATCGAGAGATGCATTCCTGATCGAGCGTCACATGGCCGATGCGATGGCAGCGCCGCACTGGCACGACCACGTCGAGTTGAACCTGTTGATGGAAGGCCAGATGACCTACCTGTTCAACGGCAGACAGGAACAGGTAGAGGCCGGGCGGCTGGTTCTGTTCTGGGCGGCGATCCCGCACCAGACGATCGCCGTTACCGAAAACGCGCCTTTGGTGTGCGCTTATCTTCCCCTCGTCGATTTCCTTGCCCTGCCGGTAGACAGAGGGGCCAGGCAATTGATCATGCAGGGCCGCTTCCTGACGCAGGGACCTCAGGAAAACCCGGATGTTTCGATGTTTGCACGCTGGGAAAGGGAATGGCAGTCAGGGAGTAAGGCAAGGCGCAAATTGATCGTGGATGAGGTGCGCCTGCGCATGAGACGCCTGATCCTGGACAATGCTAAAATCGAGACCGTGCCGACCCAATTGTTTCCGGCGCCTATGGCCGGCCACGCGGTGGGATACGTCGAGGGGCTCATCGACCTGATCAATATGCACTATGCAAACCCGATCAGCATCCCCGAGCTCGCGAAGCGCGCAAATATCCACCCGAGCACGGCCAACAGTGCTTTCCGCAAGGTGTTGGGAATATCGGTCAACGAGTATTTGATCCGATATCGGATGGCGCGGGCGATGCAGCTTCTGACCGACACCGACGCTCCCATCCTGCAGATCGGCTTTGACTGCGGCTTTGGCTCCAGTAGTCGCTTCTACGAGATATTCAAGGGGCGAACGGGGACCACTCCGCGTCATTTCCGCGAATCGGTGAGCGGGATGAACCCTTTGGCAGGCTGAATTTGTCGGAAGCGCAACGTCTTCCGCAAGAAGTGCACCTCTGAAATTACGATGTGTTCCCAAGGCGCCCAGCTGAGGCCCGGATGCGGATAAAAATGCTGGGGTCTTGAACGATACGAAGCTCGACGTTCAAGATGATTTTGGTGAAGACCAAGGATTGATCACCTTCAGCCCGGCGGCCTCGAAAGGGCTCGTGTCGCGCGTCGCGACCGCGAGACCGTGCGCCGCTGCCGTGGCCGCAATATATCCATCAGCTTTGCCGATCGCTTTCCCGGACAGCCGAGCACGCGCCATGAGGTCTGAATAAAACTGCGAGGTGGTGACGCCGAAGGGTAGAATGCGCTCGACAAAATGCAGAAGCACTTCGCGCTCCAGGCGATCGTGAAGGATAGCCTGCCGTTTGCCTGGGGGCATGGAAGCAATCCCAAAACGAAGTTCGGCAATTGTTATGGTAGAAAGGAACAGTGTCTCGATTGCTTGTGCGTCCAACCAAGCGATCACTGCCACGTCGGGAACCGATCTCCACGGCTCTGATATGACGTTGGTGTCCAGCAATATCATTCGAACGTCATCGGCTCCGCAGGTGCCTTATCGCGACCCTGCTGCAGGGCTCCAACATCATCGTCGGAAAGCTCGGCATCCCGACCTATCGCCGCAAGTAAAGAGCCGAGTTTCACGCGCTCAGATGGACGAACGGCAGCCTCGAGGATGTCACGGATTTCAGCCTCGGTGCTTCTGCCATGATGAGCTGCTCGCACCCGCAGGGCGCGATGTGTCTCATCCGAGAGATTGCGAATGGTGACCGCTGGCATTGATATCATCCAACCAAACGTGATTTCGTTGATATCAAATTATGCCGGATGATTTCTCTTTTCAAGTGGATTCAGAAGCATCGAAATAACTTCAGTGTTATCAGATCAAGCGAGACCTGAATTGATGAAAGACACCCGCCCTGGACAAGTACGACCGCCGCGCGGCTTCCGTTCTTTTCGCTACTGCGTCACGCGAAGGACCGCTGAACCCGTTGTCAATCGACCTTCAAGATCCCGATGAGCCTCGACGAGGTCGTCGAATGAATAGATGCGGGTAGGGTCGACCCTCAGGACACCCGATTTGATTGCCGCAAACAGATCGGCGGCGGCCTCAGCGGTCTGGGCAGGCGTTGAAACGTAATGCTGCAGCATTGGCCATGTCAGATGCAGCCCTCGCGGGCCAAGTTCATAGGGATCAAGAGGAGTAATTTCGCCGGATACCTTACCGAACTGGACCAAGGTGCCACGAACTTTGAGTACGGCAAGCGAACCACGGAAGGTGTCTTCTCCGACGGAATCAAACACCGCGTCTACGCCAACTCCATCAGTCAGTTCGAAGGTGCGCGCCACGAAATCTTCCGTGCTGTAATTGATGACGTGGTCACATCCCGCCCGGCGTGCAACGTCTGCCTTGCTTTGGCTGGATACTGTTCCAATGACACGATACCCGAGTGACTTAGCCCACTGCACGAAGATCTGGCCCACGCCACCCGCGGCGGCGTGATAGAGGATCGTGTCGCCGGGCTTCAAAGGTACAACGTCCTTGACCAGATATCTCGCCGTCAAACCCTTCAAAAAACTGCCCGCGGCCTGCTCGTCGGTGACACCGTCCGGTATAATCACCAACCGGTCGGCGGGATGGAGGCCCGCGCTGGCGTAAGCGCCTGTGCTGTGACCGAAGACGACGCGGTCGCCGACTTTCACCGAGGCAACGTTTCTTCCGACGGCCTCGACGACACCCGCTGCCTCGTTGCCGATAATTGCGGGAAATGACGGAACCTCCATCGTGCCGCGTCTGAAATAGACATCCACAAAATTGAGGCCAATGACTGTGCTGCGGACACGGACCTCTGCGTCACCAGGATCTGGGACTAGGATGTCTTCGAACTCCAGGACCTCAGGCGGACCGTACTGATGAATGCGTGCTGCTCGTGCTTTGAGCGACATTATGATTTCCTTTCAGCGAAATAGCGGCACTGTTTTGCGTGACGGTCACAAAGACTGGCGTTCGACATATTGAACGTTTCAGCCCGTTTGATAGTCCTGTTGCTTTCTTGTTCGTCCAGGGTCGCCGGCGGCCACGGTTTTCCGGCGCGCTACTTGCTCGGCAAGCGTCGCACCACTCACCATGGAGGTGTTACACGGCTGTATATTCGATCCAGACGGCGCCCAGCTCGCGACGGACAGCACGCGCTCCAGCACTTCCTTCGGGATCTCGCGGTCGGTGAACCTGCGCGCCTGTCGGGGTCGTGACCGCCTCATACGCGTCCATGATCCTTGCTCAGACAATCACAAAGATATCAATTCGAGATGAGCCGGCCAATTCTGCTCGGTGTTAGTCCGCACACTCCATTTGGTGGCCGAAATCACACCAAGGGTGAGAGAACGTCCTACCGACGTCGAGGATGTGGGGAGTTGAACAGCCGATCCGCTGTTTTCAGGATGCCGTTGGGCGGAGACAACAGTTGCCCGGGCCTACAGGCCTGCTGGTGCGCACTTTATGCCGGCGTTACTGCAATCAGCCGCGCGCCTCGCCTGACGTCAAAATGCGCAGTGGATGAGGTTCGCGCTCGAACAGTGGCCTATCGCGCAAGGGGATGAAATGACCACGCGTGATGTCAGGGGCGTTTGCTTTTATCCCGGTTTTGTCGGGATCCGGAGTTCAGACCGTCTGAATTCGGGACAAAGACAACTGGGCGGCGAGTTGACCG
Organism: Rhizobium sp. NZLR10; assembly: GCF_019685125.1. Classification (NCBI taxonomy): domain Bacteria; kingdom Pseudomonadati; phylum Pseudomonadota; class Alphaproteobacteria; order Hyphomicrobiales; family Rhizobiaceae; genus Rhizobium; species Rhizobium sp. NZLR10. The sequence goes on from NZ_JABDWE010000025.1 coordinate 85,100, forward strand.
GCTACCGACAGCCCTCTAATTTTCCAGCTTCGCAGCTGCAATAGCGTGCGGCATTAGGAACGCAGCAAGCTCCGGGATGACATTCCTCGCCCCCTCAAGCGAAAAATCCCGGGCACAACGGCCTATGCCGATCGGGCTCACGAAATATGCCGCAGATCGTTTTAGACAAGAAGGAGCCGAGATCATGACTCTCGGCTTGTCGCCGCTGGCCAACGTCGAAAAAAGCCAATTTCCCGAGAGCACCTTTGTGCTACCTCTATCAGCGCGTATTCCTGTCACTGCTCGTTAACCGCCGGATTTTCAACGTTCAGGGCCAAGCTGAATTCAAGCGCAGGTTTCACGGTAACGAGGTGCAAACTTATATTGGCTTGCGGGGCTCCCACCGAAACCGTCGCGCTGCCGGGACTAAACACCCAGGCAAATCGCCGGTCCCTAAGTTCGCCTGCTCCGTCGCATCTCCTCAGAAAAAAGTTTTGATCTCCGGCCGTGTGAGTTAGACATCACAAATCCAAAAGCGCGCGTTCGGCTTCGAGCGTCAATTCCCGGAGTTGCATCATGAAAATCGCGCCGCAGCAGCGGATCTATGTCTGCTTCTTTCTCTTCGCCGTGTCGCTGGGGGCGCTGCTGTCGAGGATGCCGGATTTGCAGGTTGCGCTTGGCGTCGACAAGTCGGAGCTTGGGTTGACGTTGATAGGGGCTGCGATCGGCGCCTTGATTTCGTTGACTTTGTCTTCGCCGGTGATCGCCCGGCTCGGCGCGCGGACAACGGCATTCATTACCGTTCTCGGCACGTCTGCGTTGCTATCGCTGGTGCCGTGGATCGGTGCGGCGCCGGTGGTGTTCTGTGTGCTTTTCGTCGAGGGGATGCTCGCCGGGGCGCTAGAGATCAATCTCAATGTCGAGATTGATCGCATCGAAGCACAGCTAGGACGCGGCGTGATGAACAGGGCGCATGGTTTCTGGAGCCTCGGCTTCTTCGTCACGGCGCTTGTCTCCTCAGTCGTCCGCCAAGCCGGTATTTCGATGCAACTCCATCTCGCCGTGACCTTTGCCGCGGTGCTTGTCCTCGGCGTCTGGGCGATTTCCGGCATGCGCAATGCGCCGCCGCGGACCCCGTTGAATGAAGGCAAGGCGCCGCTGGTGGCGCTTCCCACCTGGGGCCTCATGCCGCTCTGCGTGATCGGCATCGCGGCCTTTCTCGTCGAAGGTGCCGGGATCGACTGGTCGGCGATCTATATGAGCGACGTGTTTTCGGTCGAGCCCTTCGTTGGCGGACTGGGATTGACGCTCTTTACCTTTTGCATGGCGCTGGCGCGCCTTTTCGTCGATCCACTGGTCGATCGGTTTGGCGCGCGGGCCGTCGCCACGATGCTGCTTGTTCTTTCGGCGATCGGCATTTGCGCCGTCTGGGGCGCTCCGCATGCCTATGTGGCGCTGGCGGGCTTTGCCTTGATGGGCGCCGGCTGCAGCGCGGTCTATCCTCTCGCCGTCTCGGCGGCGGCCCAGCGCACAGATCGCGCGGCGCATCTCAACGTCGCCGCCCTCGGCCAGATGACCTTCGTCGTCTTCTTCCTGGCGCCGCCGCTGCTCGGTTTCATTGCCGAACATGCGGGCATCAGGACATCCTATCTCGCCTGCCTTCCGTTGATCATCTACGCGCTCTTTTCGGTCAAGGTGCTTGCTAAGCGCCGGGCGGCCTGCGACGGCAGCGTTGCGAGCGTTCGGAGCGTCAACGGGTGATCGATCGAGCTGGCTGCTTCGGCGGCTCGATAGGTTCAGCGAAAAGCATAAGCGAGCACGCAATAGCGGCGTGCTCGGTGCTCCCTTAACGTGTATACGTTTAATGTCCGTCATGAATTTCAAGAGAGCGTTCACTTCGCCCGGCCCAAAGCTAAAGTATTCCTTTGCATTGCCCTTTGACGTGAACCTCCGGACTGTCACCGTCCTGAACGCGCGACCGTCTTCGAGGAAGGAAGCCTTGATCTGAAAACGACGGCCCTGGGTTTGGCGTAGGACAACTCCTCCTTTACCTAGGTGAATCCTTATCGCTGTTATCGAGGTGATAGTGATCGGTGGGCATGTTTTCGCCGGCACAAAGCTAAAGGAGCACTCAGCAATGCGTCGCGAGTGAGGGTCTTGAACAGGAGTGCCGGTGCTTTGATGGTTGGGGCACGACTACGCCAAGGTCCGCGCAAGACTATTGGCGCGCTCGATGCCGGGGCACCCGAAGCGCGGCAATATCGGCAGCCGGCGTCGCAGACCCGACAGTCCGCCGGCTGCCGATGCTAGATGATCATCGCGTCGAGCGGGAGCGTGAACCCGGTTGCCAACAGAGGCCGATCATCATGACTAACGTGCGTATCCCGGGTAACGTTCTCGTAGCCGTCATGATCGCCTGCGTTGGCACGT